>NZ_CAMPPP010000012.1:0-199036 GCF_946901175.1 Pseudomonas sp. Marseille-Q5117
CATTCCAGATTTTTCATGGCCGTGCCTTTGGCTGGATGGTCTGGCGCGGCTGATCCAATAGTCGCTTGGAATATTACTGTGGTGAGGGGATTCATCCCCGCTGGGTTGCGAAGCAGCCCCGAAACCATTCGACGCGGTGATTCAGTCAGATCTGGCAAGCCGGATTCACGACTGCTGCGCAGCCGGACGGGGATAAATCCCCTCACCACAGTGGATTCATTCCAGATTTTTCATGGCCGTGCCTTTGGCTGGATGGTCTGGCGCGGCTGATCCAATAGTCGCCTGGAATATTACTGTGGTGAGGGGATTTATCCCCGCTGGGTTGCGAAGCAGCCCCAAAACCATTCAACACGGTGATTCAGTTAGATCTGGCAAGTCGGATTTACGACTGCTGCGCAGCCGGACGGGGATAAATCCCCTCGCCACAGGGGATTCATTCCAGATTTTTCATGGCCGTGCCTTTGGCTGGATGGTCTGGCGCGGCTGATCCAATAGTCGCTTGGAATATTACTGTGGTGAGGGGATTCATCCCCGCTGGGTTGCGAAGCAGCCCCGAAACCATTCAGCGCGGTGATTCAGTCAGATCTGGCAAGCAGGATCTACGACTGCTGCGCAGCCGGACGGGGATAAATCCCCTCGCCACAGGGGATTCATTCCAGATTTTTCATGGCCGCGCCTTTGGCTGGATGGTCTGGCGCGGCTGATCCAATAGTCGCCTGGAATATTACTGTGGTGAGGGGATTCATCCCCGCTGGGTTGCGAAGCAGCCCCGAAACCACTCAGCGCGGTGATTCAGTCAGATCTGGCAAGCAGGATCTACGACTGCTGCGCAGCCGGACGGGGATAAATCCCCTCGCCACAGGGATTCATCCCCGCTGGGTTGCGAAGCAGCCCCAAAACCATTCAGCGCGGTGATTCAGTCAGATCTGGCAAGCAGGATTTACGACTGCTGCGCAGCCGGACGGGGATAAATCCCCTCACCACAGAGGTTCATTCAGATTGTTTATGGCCGGGCCTTACTGTGGCGAGCGGATTTATCCCCGCTGGGTTGCGAAGCAGCCCCAAAACCATTCAGCGCGGCGATTCAGTCAGATCTGACAAGCAGGATTTACGACTGCTGCGCAGCCGAACGGGGATAAATCCCCTCACCACAGGGGATTCATCCAGATTGTTTATGGCCGGGCCTTGAGCTGCGCTTCAGCCGCCGACGCCAGATCCGGTGGCAGGAAATCCTTGTCCGGGTTGTAGTCGGCTTTCAGATAACGCCGCAGGTCTTCCAGGTCACCCGGGTTCAGCGTCCCCGCCGCCTGCTTCAGGCGCAGGTTGTCGAGGATGTAGTCGTAGCGGGTGTTGTTGTAGTTGCGCACCGAGGTGTACAGCTGGCGCTGCGCGTCGAGCACGTCGACGATGTTGCGTGTGCCGACCTGATAACCGATTTCCGTGGCTTCCACCGCGCTCTGGTTGGAGATGATCGACTGGCGGCGCGCCTGCACCTGCTCGACGTCGGTGTTCACCGCGCGGTGCAGATTACGGGTGTTTTCCACCACTTGCCGGCGCAGCGATTCGCGCTGCTGTTCGCTCTGATCCAGTTGCGCATAGGACTGGCGCACTTGCGAACTGGTCAGCCCGCCGCTGTAGATCGGGATGTTCAGTTGCAGGCCCAGGGTGCTCTGCTCGACGTTGCCGCCATAAGGCGCGCCGAACGAGTTGGGGTTGGCGAAGCCGAGGGCGTCGTTGTCGCCTTTCTCGTATTTCGCCACGGCGTCGAGGGTCGGCAAGTGGCCGGCCTTGCGCTGCTTGAGCGTCTGCTCGGCGGAGCTGACCGCGTAGTTGCTGGCGAGCAGATTGAGGTTCTGCCGCGCCGCCGTGTCGACCCAGGATTTCGCATCGTTGGGCGCCGGCGGCAGGATCGGCAGCGTATGAACGATGCCCTGAATCGAGTTGTACTGGCGGTTGGTCAGGGTGATCAACGCCTGGAACGCATCATCGACCTGACGCTGGGCGACGATGCGGTTGGCTCGCGCGGTGTCGTAACTGGCTTGCGATTGCAGCACGTCGGTCTTGTCCGAAAGGCCGACATCGAAGCGCTCGTTGGACTGGTCGAGCTGACGTTTGAACGCCGCTTCTTCAGCTTTGGTCGAGGCCAGATTGTCCTGGCTGCGCAGCACGTTGAAGTAGCTTTCAGCGCTCTGCAGGATCAGGTTCTGCTCGGTGGCCGACAGCTGCAGAGCGGCCTGCTCGTTGACGTCCTTCGCCGCTTGATACTGGAACCAGCGATCGGCGCGGAACAGCGGCTGCGCCAGTGTCGCCTGATAGGAATGCGCGCTGCGGTTGGCGATGGCCGAAGGCTGGTCGATCGAGGTGCGCACGTCAGCAACTTCGGCGCCACCGGACAGGTTCGGCAGCAGACCGGCGCGGGCCTGGGGCACCACTTCTTTCTGCGCGCCATACTGGGCGCGGGCCGCCGCGAGGTCGGCGTTGTTGTCGACCGCTTCCTGATAGACGCTGACCAGATCGGTTTTGGTCGACAAGGGTGCTTCCGCTGCCCAGGCCATTGTGTTGGACGCACAGGACACGGCAACAGCCAATGAAAGTTTGCGCAGCATGAGGCGATCCCTAGCATGAATATTATGGAAGTAATCCGGGCGCCAAAGGTAAGGCGCAGCCCGCACAGCGTCAAGGCTGAGCAGGCCCAGCGAGTGTAGTTGCGCATTGCTCCGGCAACAATCGGCCAGCCTGGGTATTTACGCCATTCATCATGGCGTTCGCTGCGGTGTTGGCGTTCCTTGATGGTTGTGTCTAGACTGGCCGGGTTCTTGTCGGGGTGCCTTGCTATGAGGCTGAGATCGAATAATTTCGGATCCCGTTGAACCTGATCAGGTTAGCGCCTGCGTAGGGAACAAGATTTCTCGTCACCCGGCGAGTCCTCTTGTGCTTCGTCCGGGATATTGTTCGACAATCGAACGCCATGGCGAATGCACAGCACCGGTCCTGGTGCGTCCGTGCCTTTCAGGTTCTGCTCCGACAATCCACTGCTGGATGCCGTCTGGAGAGCCTGTGATGACAACAAAAGAAAAAAACGCGATCAACCTGAGTGACTCGGCCAAGGTCGACGAGCAGTCGGTCAAGCCGTTCACCCGTTCGCAAAAAGTCTACGTTCAGGGCTCGCGCCCGGACATTCGCGTACCGATGCGCGAAATCAGCCTCGATGTAACCCCGACCGATTTCGGTGGCGAGATCAATCCGCCGGTCACTGTCTACGACACTTCCGGCCCGTACACCGATCCGAACGTGGTCATCGATGTGCGCAAAGGTCTGGCCGATGTGCGTTCAGCGTGGATCGATGACCGTGGCGATACCGAGCGCCTGCCGGGCCTGAGTTCGAACTTCGGCCAGCAGCGTCTGGCCGATGCCGAACTGACCAAACTGCGCTTCGCCCACGTCAACAACCCGCGCCGCGCCAAGGCCGGGGCCAACGTCAGCCAGATGCACTACGCGCGCAAAGGCATCATCACTGCCGAGATGGAATACGTCGCCATCCGCGAAAACATGAAGCTGCAAGAAGCGCGCGCGGCCGGCCTGCTCAAGCAGCAACATGCCGGCCACAGCTTCGGCGCAAGCATTCCGCAAGAAATCACCGCGGAATTCGTCCGCGAAGAAATCGCTCGCGGCCGCGCGATCATTCCCGCCAACATCAACCACGTCGAACTGGAACCGATGATCATCGGCCGTAACTTCCTGGTGAAGATCAACGGCAATATCGGCAACAGCGCCCTGGGTTCTTCGATCGAAGAAGAAGTGGCGAAGCTGACCTGGGGCATTCGCTGGGGCTCGGACACGGTGATGGACCTGTCCACCGGTAAACACATTCACGAAACCCGCGAGTGGATCATCCGCAACTCGCCAGTGCCGATCGGTACCGTGCCGATCTACCAGGCGCTGGAGAAGGTCAATGGCGTTGCTGAAGACCTGACCTGGGAGCTGTTCCGCGACACCCTGATCGAACAGGCCGAGCAGGGCGTCGACTATTTCACCATCCACGCCGGCGTGTTGCTGCGCTACGTGCCGCTGACCGCCAAACGCGTGACCGGCATCGTTTCCCGTGGCGGTTCGATCATGGCCAAGTGGTGCCTGGCGCACCACAAAGAGAACTTCCTCTACACCCACTTCGACGAAATCTGCGAAATCATGAAGGCCTACGACGTCAGCTTCTCGCTGGGTGATGGCCTGCGTCCGGGCTCGATTGCCGACGCCAACGACGAAGCGCAATTCGGCGAACTGGAAACCCTCGGCGAGCTGACCAAGATTGCCTGGAAGCACGACGTGCAATGCATGATCGAAGGCCCGGGCCACGTGCCGATGCAGTTGATCAAAGAGAACATGGACAAGCAGCTCGAATGCTGCGACGAGGCGCCGTTCTACACCCTCGGTCCGCTGACTACCGACATTGCGCCGGGCTATGACCACATCACTTCCGGTATCGGCGCGGCGATGATCGGCTGGTTCGGTTGCGCGATGCTCTGCTACGTGACGCCGAAGGAGCACTTGGGCCTGCCGAACAAGGATGACGTGAAGACCGGGATCATCACTTACAAGATCGCCGCACATGCGGCGGACCTGGCCAAGGGACACCCGGGCGCGCAGATCCGTGATAACGCACTGAGCAAGGCGCGTTTCGAATTCCGCTGGGAAGACCAGTTCAACCTCGGCCTGGACCCGGACACCGCGCGCTCCTATCACGATGAGACCCTGCCGAAGGACTCGGCCAAGGTCGCGCATTTCTGCTCGATGTGCGGGCCGAAATTCTGCTCGATGAAGATCACCCAGGAAGTCCGTGAATACGCGGCCAACCAGCGCATCGACGCGGTCGATGTGGACGTCGCCAAGGGGCTAGCTGAGCAGGCCGAGCGGTTCAAACAGGAAGGCAGTCAGCTGTACAAGAAAGTCTGACCCCGTACTGATCGTTCCCACGCTCCGCGTGGGAATGCAGCCCGTGACGCTCCGCGTCACTGGACGCGGAGCGTCCCGAGAGGCATTCCCACGCAGAGCGTGGGAACGATCACAACAAATGTCCCTTTGAGATAACACCCTTGAGCATTCAACCCGGCACTTATTCTCCCGACCTCGCCGTGCCCGCTGACAAGCGTGTCTTCGGCGGTCGCGATCTGTTTTCCCTGTGGTTCTCCCTCGGCATCGGCCTGATGGTTTTGCAGACCGGTGCATTGCTCGCGCCGGGTCTGGGTCTGTCCGGTTCTTTGCTGGCGATCTTTCTCGGCACGCTGGTGGGCGTGCTGCTGCTCGCCGCCGTCGGCGTGATCGGCAGCGACACCGGTCTGTCATCGATGGCGGCGCTGAAACTCAGTCTCGGCAGCAAAGGCGCGAGCCTGCCGGCGCTGCTCAATCTGCTGCAACTGATCGGCTGGGGCTCGTTCGAAATCATCGTCATGCGCGACGCCGCCAGCCTGCTCGGCACCCGCGCCTTCAGCGAAGGTTCGCCGTGGGCCAATCCGATGCTGTGGACGCTGTTTTTCGGCACGCTGGCGACCTTGCTCGCGGTGAGCGGGCCGTTGACGTTCGTGCGGCAGATTCTGCGCAAGTGGGGCATCTGGCTGTTGCTCGCCGCGTGCCTGTGGCTGACCTGGAACCTGTTCGCCAAAGCCGACCTCGCGGCACTGTGGGCGCGTGCCGGTGACGGTTCGATGCCATTCGCGGTGGGCTTCGACATTGCCATCGCCATGCCGCTGTCGTGGCTGCCGCTGATTGCCGATTACTCGCGTTTCGGCAAACGCGCGAAGAATGTTTTCGGTGGCACGGCTGTGGGTTTTTTCATCGGTAATTTCTGGCTGATGAGCCTTGGTGTGGCCTACACCCTGGCGTTTGCGCCGAGCGGTGAAGTCAATGCGCTGCTGCTGGCTCTGGCCGGTGCCGGTCTGGGCATTCCGCTGTTGCTGATTCTGCTCGACGAGTCGGAAAACGCTTTTGCCGATATACATTCGGCAGCGGTCTCGAGCGGGATTCTGTTGCGTCTGAAAGTCGAGCACCTGGCCTTGGCCATCGGCGTGATCTGCACGCTGATCGCACTGCTGGCGCCGTTGGCGCAGTACCAGAATTTCCTGCTGTTGATCGGCTCGGTGTTTGCGCCGCTGTTCGGCGTGGTGCTGGTGGATCACTTCATCCTGCGCAAGCGCAGTGCTCAGGTCGCCTCAGCCGCATTGCGTTGGCCGGCGTTGCTGGCGTGGCTGGGTGGTGTGAGCACCTACCACTTGCTGGCGAATCTGTATCCGGATGTCGGCGCAACCCTGCCGGCGCTGGTGCTGGCAGGGCTGTTGCAGTTAGTGCTGGGCCGGGCCTTCAGTTACGGCCGGGAAACAGCTCAGGCTTGAGAATGCCGTTCAGGCGCGGATAAGGGATCTTCAGTTCGACGTGGCCCAGCGCATAGGGCGCGATGGTGGTCACGTCGTACTTGAGGATCACGCCACCGTAGGTCAGCGCCACGTGCGGGGTTTTCACGAACGGCCAGTTCGCGACGAATTCCGCCTCCTGATCGAGCTTGGTGCTGATCAGCCAACTGTTGTGCGCCACTTGCGCGGCTTTCCAGAATGCCTCTTCCTGACCCGGCAGCAACATGTCGGACAGGTTCAGCACCTTGTGCTGCTGGCGCGAATAGTTGATGAAACCGCGACCCGGCGTGCCGTGGGCGCCGCCGGTGTCGAGGTAGCTCGACAGCTCGATGATCACCAGTCCGTCATGCTGCTCGCGTACTTTCGCTTGCAGATAGCTGCTGTTGCGCGGGCCGGCGCTGGCGAGGAACTGCTCGCGGTAGGCGGCCAGGGTTGGCGCGACCGGCGCGTTCTTCTCGGTGCGGGTCATTTGCAGCAGACGTTTTTCGATGATGCCGTCCAGTGCCGGCTCATCCGGGAAGCGCAGGGTGTCGATGTTCACCAGCGGGCAATCGGGATTGGAACAGCCGGGTTTGAGTTGTTCCGAGGCGTCGCGGGTGGTTTCCAGCGGCGTGCGATAGTTAGGCTGGAACAGGCTGGCACAGGCGCCCAGAGTCAGGGCAATAGCGGCCACAGAGGCAATTTTGAAAAGCGACATGGGCGTCCTTTCGAAAGCAGGGGAAGGCAAAAAGATACCGCTTCGACTCTCAACGGAGCAGTCAGTTCGCCACTAAGCTGATTAGAGTGTGTTTCAGCTTCACCGTCCATCCCGCTGACGGTAAAGGGGCTGCATCAAACGGTGCGGGCGC
Source organism: Pseudomonas sp. Marseille-Q5117 (assembly GCF_946901175.1). Lineage (NCBI taxonomy): Bacteria > Pseudomonadati > Pseudomonadota > Gammaproteobacteria > Pseudomonadales > Pseudomonadaceae > Pseudomonas > Pseudomonas sp. Marseille-Q5117. The sequence goes on from NZ_CAMPPP010000012.1 coordinate 7,250, forward strand.
GTTAGGATGGCGCGAAGTCGAGGTTGCCGGTTGTACATGGAAACCTCGTAAAGGATATGCAGTAAAGAGGATGAACATGACTGATTTTGCCAACGCCATTCCGACCGCCGTCGATATCGTGCGGCGCGAAAAATGCTACGAGGGCTTTTACAAGCTCGATCGTGTGCACCTGCGCCATGAATTGTTCGCCGGTGGCATGAGCCGCGAGATCAACCGGGAAATCTTCGTGCGCCACGATGCCGTGTGCGTCCTGCCTTACGATCCGCAGCGCGATGAAGTGGTGCTGATCGAGCAGTTTCGCGTCGGCGCCATGGGCAAGGCCGACAACCCGTGGCTGGTCGAGCTGGTCGCTGGTCTGATCGACAAGGATGAGCAGCCGGAAGAAGTTGCTCACCGCGAGGCGCAGGAGGAAGCTGGGCTGGACATCAAGGCGTTGTGGCCGATGACCAAGTACTTCCCATCGCCGGGTGGCAGCAACGAATTCGTGCATTTGTATCTGGGGCGTTGCAGCACCGACGGTGTCGGCGGTCTGCACGGGCTGGAAGAAGAGGCCGAAGACATTCGCGTAACGGTCTGGGCCTTTGAAGATGCCTTGCAGGCCGTGCGTGACGGACGTATTGCCAACGCGGCGAGCATCATCGCCTTGCAGTGGCTGGCGCTGAACCGCGCCGAAGTGAGGGGGCTATGGTCGTAAACAAGCTGCGCGATCGTTATCGGGTTGACCTCGTGGGGCTGCAAGCCGCCTGCGAGGCCAACTACGCGCGCCTGATGCGACTGCTGCCGGACATGCGCAACGAACCCGAAGCGCGGCGTATCGCTGTGACCCAGGGCGAGCAGATGCTCGGCGTGCTCGCCCTCGAAGTGCTGCAGACCTGCCCGTACACCACGACCTTGCAGGTACGCCAGGAGCACAGCCTGCCGTGGCTGCCGGTGCCGCAACTGGAAGTGCAGGTCTATCACGATGCGCGCATGGCCGAAGTGGTCAGCGCCGAGCATGCACGACGCTTTCGCGGCATCTATCCTTACCCGAACGCCGCCATGCACCAGCCCGATGAAAAGGCCCAGCTCAATGTGTTTCTGGGCGAATGGCTGAGTCATTGCCTGGCGTTGGGGCACGAGTACGAAGTCGTTCGCTAGTTGTGAACTGCGTCCGCTTCGGCGGTTTCCCCTTTGTGTCATCCCCCAGCATAATTGCCGCACCCATCCATTGCGTGCCTAGCCCCGGGAGAGCGCCTTGCCCAGCGTATCGACAATTACCAGCGCCGACCCGGCGCTGCTGGTGCAGTTGTCCGACAGCCACCTGTTCGCTGAAGCGCACAGCAAGCTGCTGGGCATGAAGACCCGCGAGAGCCTGCAACAGGTCATCGACCTGGTTTTGGCGCAACAGGCGCAGATCGATCTGCTGCTGGCGACCGGAGATATTTCCCAGGACGGCACGCTGGAGTCGTATCAGGCCTTCCGCCAGATGAGCGCGCAGATCAATGCCCCGGCGCGCTGGATTCCCGGCAATCACGACGAGCCGATGGTCATGGCCGAGGCGGCGGTGCAAAGCACGCTGCTGGAAGCAGTGGTCGATATCGGCAATTGGCGGGTTACCATGCTGGATTCGGCGGTGCCGGGTTCGGTGCCGGGCTATTTGCAGGATGATCAATTGCAGCTGCTGGCCCGCGCGCTGAGCGAGGCGCCGGAGCGTCATCATCTGGTGTGCCTGCATCATCATCCGGTGTCGATCGGCTGCGCGTGGATGGAGCCGATCGGCCTGCGCAACCCGGAAGCGTTCTTTGAAGTGCTGGATCGTTTCCCACAGGTTCGCGCGGTGTTATGGGGGCATGTGCATCAGCAAATCGATCGCGAACGCAATGGCGTGCGCTTGATGGCTTCGCCTTCGACGTGCATCCAGTTCGAGCCGGGCAGTGCGGATTTCAAAGTGGGCGAGCAGGCGCCGGGGTATCGCTGGCTGCGGTTGTTCCCGGACGGGAAATTGGAAACGGGCGTCGAAAGAGTCACCGACTTCGAGTTCACAGTCGATTACGGCTCCAACGGTTACTGAACTGACAATCAAAGACCCTCACCCCAGCCCTCTCCCAGAGGGAGAGGGGGCCGACCTCGGTGTCTTTGGCTGTGCATCGGCCTGAAACAGCGATATCGATTATGGATTCGCAGCATAACGTTCAGGTCGGTGTAGCTCTCGAATATCCCCCAGTCGGTTCCCTCTCCCTCCGGGAGAGGGTTAGGGTGAGGGCAGCTTGTGCTGTCACACCAATTTATTGAACCCACCCCCAATCCCGGTCCTTCTCCCTGTAAACTCCGCTATCTTTCGCCGACAGCCAGGGAGCTCAAATGTCCGGTTCGATCCTCTATATCCACGGTTTCAACAGCGCGCCGGCCTCAAAGAAGGCTTGTCAGCTGGTCGCGGTCATGGAGCGGCTGGGTTTGAGCGGGCAATTGCGCGTGCCGGCGCTGCATCACCATCCGCGCGAAGCCATCGGTCAGCTCGAGCAGGCAATCGCCGAGCTGGGCCGGCCGTTGCTGGTGGGAAGTTCGCTCGGCGGCTACTATGCGACTCACCTGGCCGAGCGCCATGGCCTGAAAGCCCTGCTGGTCAACCCGGCGGTCAGCCCGCACCGGATGTTCGATGGTTATCTGGGCACGCAGAAGAACCTCTACACCGATGAAACCTGGGAACTGACCCACGACCACGTCACGGCGCTGGCCGAACTGGAAGTGCCGCCACCGCAGGATCCGCAGCGTTATCAGGTCTGGTTGCAAACCGGCGACGAAACGCTGGATTATCGCCTCGCCCAACAGTATTACCGCGCCTGTGCCCTACGCATTCAGGCGGGTGGCGACCACAGTTTCCAGGGCTTTGCCGGGCAATTGCCGGCGTTGCTGAGTTTTGCCGGCATGGCTGCCGATATGTATCAGGCAATCGATTTCACCACGCTGTGAAGTCTTGCCCCTCTTTCATGAATGACTGACGACGAGACCTTATGGCCACTCCCAGCGCTAGTTCTTATAACGCCGACGCCATCGAAGTCCTCTCGGGCCTCGACCCGGTGCGCAAACGCCCCGGCATGTACACCGACACCAGTCGGCCGAACCACCTCGCCCAGGAAGTCATCGACAACAGCGTCGACGAAGCCCTGGCCGGCCACGCCAAATCGGTGCAGGTCATCCTGCACGCCGACCATTCGCTGGAAGTCAGCGACGACGGCCGTGGCATGCCGGTCGACATCCACCCGGAAGAGGGTGTATCCGGCGTCGAGCTGATCCTCACCAAGCTGCACGCGGGCGGCAAGTTCTCCAACAAGAACTACCAGTTCTCCGGCGGTCTGCACGGGGTGGGTATTTCCGTGGTCAACGCGCTGTCGACCGAAGTGCGCGTACGGGTCAAACGTGACGGCAACGAATACCAGATGACCTTCAAGGACGGCTTCAAGGCCTCCGAGCTGGAAATCGTCGGCACCGTCGGCAAGCGCAACACCGGCACCAGCGTGTACTTCGCGCCGGACCCGAAATACTTCGACTCACCGAAATTCTCCATCAGCCGCCTCAAGCACGTGCTCAAGGCCAAGGCTGTGTTGTGCCCGGGGCTGCTGGTCAGCTTCGAAGACAAAGGCACCGGCGAGAAAGTCGAGTGGCATTACGAAGACGGCCTGCGCTCTTATCTGGTCGATGCGGTCAGTGAGTTCGAACGTCTGCCGAACGAGCCGTTCTGCGGCGCTTTCGCCGGAAATAAGGAAGCGGTCGACTGGGCACTGTTGTGGCTGCCGGAAGGTGGCGACGCGGTGCAGGAAAGCTACGTCAACCTGATCCCGACCGCGCAGGGCGGCACGCACGTCAACGGTCTGCGTCAGGGCCTGCTCGATGCGATGCGCGAGTTCTGCGAATTCCGCAGCCTGCTGCCGCGCGGCGTGAAGCTGGCGCCGGAAGACGTCTGGGAGCGCATCGCTTTCGTCCTGTCGATGAAAATGCAGGAACCACAATTCTCCGGCCAGACCAAAGAGCGTCTGTCATCCCGTGAAGCGGCGGCGTTCGTCTCCGGAGTGGTGAAAGACGCTTTCAGCCTGTGGCTCAACGCCAACCCGGAAACCGGTCTGGCCCTGGCCGAACTGGCGATCAATAACGCCGGTCGTCGCCTCAAGGCGAGCAAGAAAGTCGAGCGCAAACGCGTCACCCAAGGCCCGGCATTGCCGGGCAAACTGGCTGACTGCGCCGGGCAGGACCCGATGCGTTCCGAGCTGTTCCTGGTCGAGGGTGACTCCGCCGGCGGTTCGGCCAAACAGGCGCGGGACAAGGAATTCCAGGCGATCCTGCCGTTGCGCGGCAAGATCCTCAACACTTGGGAAGTCGACGGCAGCGAAGTGCTCGCCAGCCAGGAAGTGCACAACATCGCCGTGGCCATCGGCGTCGATCCGGGCGCGGCGGACATGAGCCAGCTGCGCTACGGCAAGATCTGCATCCTCGCCGACGCCGACTCCGACGGTCTGCACATCGCCACTTTGTTGTGTGCGCTGTTCGTCCAGCACTTCCGCCCGCTGGTGGATGCCGGTCACGTCTATGTGGCGATGCCGCCGCTGTACCGCATCGACCTCGGCAAAGAGATTTACTACGCCCTCGACGAAGCCGAGCGCGACGGTATTCTCGATCGCCTGGTCGCCGAGAAGAAACGCGGCAAGCCGCAGGTCACCCGATTCAAGGGTCTGGGCGAAATGAATCCGCCGCAACTGCGTGAAACCACCATGGACCCGAACACTCGGCGTCTGGTGCAGTTGACGCTGGGCGAAGACTTCGCCGAAACCTCGGAAATGATGGACATGCTGCTGGCGAAGAAACGCGCCGGCGACCGCAAATCCTGGCTGGAATCCAAAGGCAACCTCGCCGAGGTGCTGGCCTGATGCAGTTTGGCTGGGCCTTGGCGGGTGCGTTGCTGCTGAGTGCGCTGAGCGTGTCGGCCGAGCCGCTGCAACAATTGCGGCTGCTTTCCGAACACCCGGTCGAAGGCATGCGCGGCGGTAACCTGTCGGGGCTGGCCATGTGCGGCAATGAGCTGTGGACGGTTTCCGATCGCGATGACGAGCAGATCTATCGGCTCGATACCCGCGATCCGGTCTGGCAGGCGCAAACCGTGCACATCGACGTGCCGCCCGTGCCGGAGAGCGGCTTGCCGTGGGGCTTGAGTTCGCGCACCTGGGCGGCGTCGTTCATTCGCGGTGGCGATCTGGATTTCGAGGGCATCAGTTGCGACAGCGTCGGCAATCGCTACATCGTCAGTGAGGCCCATGCGGCGGTGTTGCAGGTGCCGGTCAGTGGCCCGGCGAACTGGCTGAAAATCTCGCCGCTGCTGGTTCGCGAAGCGCGGGCGAGCGGCCTGCTGCTCAAGTTCAATTCGATCTTCGAGGGCCTGGCGATCAACCCGGCCGGTGATCAGATATGGCTGGCCGCCGAACGGCAAAAACGTGGTTTGCTGCTGATCAAACGCCAGCAGACGGTGTGGGATTGTGACGGTCGCTGCGTGCTGCTCAGTGAGGGCGGCAAGGAGATGCAGCCGCCACAGTTTCCGAAGGCGAAAGCGGTTCATCGCGACTTTTCCGACATTTCGTTGTTCAACGGCAAGCTGTTTACCCTTGAGCGCAACGCTTTCGAGATCTGCCGTCGCGATGCGCAGACGGCCAAGGTCGAGCAGTGCTGGTCGTATGCCGGCGAACTGTTGCAGGAAAATCGCCGCTACTCGCAGAACTACGGACTGGAGGAAGCGCTGATCATTGATGCCGAAGGTGCGTGGATCGGCGTCGACAACAATTTTGGCCCGCGTGCTGATGGCGAAGTCCGCCCGGTGGTCTGGCGCTTCGCCGCGCCGGACGGTGGCTGGAGCGCCAGGCCATGAGCCAGCAGCCACCGGGCAAGCGTGCCGGTCGGGTGTTGATGATCCTCGCCTGGTGCGCGGCGCTGTTTCTCGCGACGCGGTTTTTCGGTCAGTGGGAGCAGCGCCAGCAGAATCCGAACATCGTGGTTACGTCGGAGCAGGGCGAAGGATTTGTCGAAGTGAAACTGGCGAGCAATGCCCAAGGGCATTTTGTCGCCAGCGGCCAGATCAACGGCGAGCCGGTCGAGTTCATGCTCGACACCGGCGCCACCGATGTGGCAATCCCGGCGGATCTGGCCAAGCGTTTGAAGCTGCAGGAAGGTTTCGGCGTGACCCTGAGCACGGCCAACGGCCTGAGCCAGGGCTATCGAACGAAGATTGCCCGCCTGCAATTGGGCGACATCGTCCTGCGGGATGTCCGCGCACTGGTGGCGCCGGGACTGCATGGCGATCAGGTGCTGCTCGGCATGAGCGCCCTGAACAGACTTGAATTTACCCAGCGCGGTGGCACCATGCTGCTGCGCCAGACAACGAACCGATGAGGCCCGCATGAGCGACTCCCTTGATCTCAGCCTGGACGGTGTAGAACGCCGATCGCTGGCTGACTTCACCGAAAATGCCTACCTCAACTACTCCATGTACGTGATCATGGACCGCGCCTTGCCGCATATCGGCGACGGCCTGAAGCCGGTACAGCGGCGTATTGTCTACGCCATGAGCGAACTGGGGCTGGACGCTGATTCCAAGCACAAGAAATCGGCGCGTACCGTCGGTGACGTGCTCGGTAAATTCCACCCCCACGGCGACTCGGCGTGCTACGAAGCGATGGTGCTGATGGCGCAGCCGTTCAGCTATCGCTACACGCTGGTCGACGGCCAGGGCAACTGGGGTGCGCCGGACGATCCGAAGTCCTTCGCCGCCATGCGTTACACCGAAGCGCGGCTGTCGCGCTATTCCGAAGTGCTGCTCAGCGAGCTGGGCCAGGGCACCGCTGACTGGGGCCCGAACTTCGACGGCACCCTGCAGGAGCCGCTGGTATTACCGGCGCGCCTGCCTAACATTCTGCTCAACGGCACCACGGGTATCGCCGTGGGCATGGCCACCGATGTGCCGCCGCACAACCTGCGCGAAGTCGCCACCGCCTGCGTACGCTTGCTGGATGAGCCGAAAGCCACGGTTGAACAGCTCTGCGAACACATTCAGGGTCCGGATTATCCGACCGAAGCGGAAATCATCACGCCGCGCGCCGACCTGCTGAAGATGTACGAAACCGGCAAGGGCTCGGTGCGCATGCGCGCCGTGTACCACGTCGAGGACGGCGACATCATCGTTACCGCGCTGCCGCATCAGGTCTCCGGCGCCAAAGTGCTGGAGCAGATTGCCGCGCTGATGCAGGCCAAACCGTCGAAAGCGCCGCAGATCGCCGATCTGCGTGACGAATCCGACCACGAAAACCCGTGCCGCATCGTGATCATCCCGGTCAACAGCCGCGTCGATCACGACGCGCTGATGCAGCACCTGTTCGCCAGCACCGAGCTGGAGTCGACCTACCGGGTCAACGTCAACATCATCGGTCTGGACGGCAAGCCGCAGCTGAAAAACCTCCGTGCGCTGCTGGTCGAATGGCTGGAGTTCCGCGTGCTGACCGTGCGTCGCCGCCTGCAATTCCGCCTCGACAAGGTCGAGCGTCGCCTGCATCTGTTGGACGGTTTGCTGATCGCCTACCTCAACCTGGATGAGGTGATCCACATCATCCGTACCGAGGAACACCCGAAAGCCAAGCTGATCGAGCGTTTCGCCCTCAGCGAGATTCAGGCCGACTACATCCTCGACACCCGCTTGCGTCAGTTGGCGCGACTGGAAGAGATGAAGCTGCGTGACGAGCAGGACGAACTGCTCAAGGAACAGGCCAAGCTGCAAGCCCTGCTGGGCAGCGAAGCGAAGCTGAAGAAACTGGTGCGCACCGAGCTGCTCAAAGACGCCGAAACCTACGGCGACGACCGCCGTTCGCCAATCGTCGAGCGCGCCGAAGCCAAGGCGCTGAGCGAGCACGATCTGCTGCCGAACGAGAAAGTCACTGTCGTGCTGTCGGAAAAGGGCTGGGTACGTTCGGCCAAGGGCCATGACATCGACGCCACCGGTCTGTCGTACAAGGCCGGCGATGGCTTCAAGACCTCGGCGGCGGGGCGCTCCAACCAGTTTGCCGTGTTCATCGACTCCACCGGCCGCAGCTATTCGGTCGCCGCGCATACCTTGCCGTCGGCCCGTGGTCAGGGCGAACCGTTGACCGGCCGTCTGACGCCGCCACCGGGCGCCTCGTTCGAATGCGTGCTGATGCCCGAAGACGATGCGCTGTACGTGATTGCCTCCGATGCCGGTTATGGCTTCGTGGTCAAAGGCGAAGACCTGCAAGCGAAGAACAAGGCTGGCAAGGCGCTGTTGAGCTTGCCGAACAACGCCAAGGTCATCGCACCGCGCCCTGTGGCCGATCGTGAGCAGAACTGGCTGGCCTCGGTCACGACCGAAGGTCGCCTGCTGATCTTCAAAATCAGTGATCTGCCACAATTGGGTAAGGGCAAAGGCAACAAGATCATCGGTATCTCCGGTGAACGCGTGGCCAGTCGCGAAGAATATGTCACGGACATCGCCGTTCTGCCGGAAGGCGCCACCCTGGTGTTGCAGGCTGGCAAACGGACCCTGTCACTGAAAGCCGACGACCTCGAGCACTACAAAGGTGAGCGTGGACGGCGCGGAAACAAACTTCCGCGGGGCTTTCAGCGGGTCGATGCGCTGCTCGTCGAAAACCTCAATTAGGCGAGAACGCCTTCCTAGAGCGTTCGATCTGCGATTAAACGCGTAGATCGACGCTTTGGCGCTGGAGTCGGAACGCATATTCACGGATGATATGGCCTTTCAAGCGCCGGCGTGGCCGAGCGTTCTTCATATTTATTGAGTATTTTCACTGTGGTCAGCCTTGTGGCGGCCACCTGGACGGGATGATGACTGCTCTACGCCCCCTTATTTTGTTGCTCGCCGGCGTTCTTGGCCTGGCGGGTTGCAGCGTTCACCAGCCGGTGTCGCTGTACCAACTGGACAGCGGAAGTCCGGTTCAGCCTGCGCAAAGCGCGGGCATGGCGGTTTTGCTGGGGCCGGTGGTTGTAGCCGATTACCTGCAACGCGAAACCCTGCTGCAACGTCAACCGGACGGCAGCCTGCAAGCGGCGACCGACGGTCGTTGGGCCGGCAGCCTTTCGTCGGATATCGATCAGTTGCTGATGCGTCAGGTCGCCGGTCATCTGGACAGCCAGCGTGTGGTGCTGGCGCCTGCTACCGCCGGGTTCACGCCGGATGTGCAGGTTTTGCTGACCATCACCCGTCTGGATTCCGGAGCGAAACAACCGGCGATTCTCGATGCGCAGTGGCGTTTGATCGATCGTCGCGGCAAGGTGCGCGATAACCGCATCATTCATCTGCAAGAGTTGCATGCTGGCAGCACCGCTTCCCAGGTGCAGGCACAGGGGATTCTGTTGCAGCGTCTGGCCGAGCAACTGTCGGTGGCGCTCAAGCCACTGGCCAACCAGCCGCCAGTGGCCGAGGCACCGCGCAAGGCCGCGCCGAAACCCGCAGCGCCGGCGGCGGATGCCGAGAAGCAGCCGAAGATTCCGATGGCCTCGCCGATTCGTACCGATATGGAAGTGTTTCGCTTCTGAGGCTGGAACGCGTCAGAACAGAGCCCGCCTTGTGCGGGCTTTGTTGTGTCTGGAGGTGGGGTGGAAGATCCAGAGCCCCTCACCCTAACCCTCTCCCGGAGGGAGAGGGGACCGATTGGGGGATATTCGATAGCTACACCGACGTGAACGCGCGGAGGTGAATCCATAATCGCCAAGTTCTGTCAGGTCGACATATGGCGCCAGACACCTCGGTCGGTCCCCTCTCCCTCCGGGAGAGGGCTAGGGTGAGGGGCTTTTCAGGGGTGCGCACGATTCCAATAACACCGCGCACAAAAAAGCCCGCAGACAATCACTCGTCTGCGGGCTTTTGCGTATCTGGCCTAAGCCTTACGCCCGGCGCTCATGCATCCGCGCCAGTTGCCGCTCCAGCATCGACGGATACGGTTCCATCAACCGCTCCACACAGCAAGCGCCTTCAGGGCTGGCGATCGGCCGGATCCGCGCACGCTGGCGGATCAACGTGTCATCGCTGATCTTGCGCTCGACCAGCAGCAGATTGCGGCTGTGTTGCGACAAGGCCAGTGCATCCTGGGCCGAATCGGTCAGCAGCAGATCAATCTGGCTCAGACCGAACAATTCATCGCCCAAGGTCAGGCCCAGCTGCAATTGCAGGGTGATGCCGCTGTCTGCGACCTCGATCTGCAACTGATGACCCAGAGCACGCAGCAGTTCGCCGCAGCAGATGGCATTGGTCAGGTAATCGTCGCCGCAATCTTCGGTGTGGAACAGCAACAGCGTGCTGCCATCGTTGAGGGTTTCGATTTCGCCCTGATACAGCGACGCGGCCTGCTCAAGGCAGTCGCGATAGCGGTCCTGCAATTCTTCCAGACGCGCGCGAGGCAAGCGGCGCAATTGTTCCTGCGAGCCCAGTTGCACGGCCAGTACGGCGGTATGCTGCGGAACGTCAGGGCTCGGTTTGCGCGTGAGCGGTTGGGCGGCGCCGTTCAGCGATTCGTCGCGCAGGTCGGCGAAGGCGTCATCGTCATCATCGTCTTCGACGGTGCTGACCAGGTGACGCGGCGCCGGTTTCTTCGCGGCCAGCGGGCGGCTTTCGTCGAAGCTTGGATCGCGCAGGTTACGCACCTCGAATTCCGGCTCGTCTTCTTCCTCGGCGAATTCCGGTTCGGGTTCGGGCTCAGGCTCAGGTTCCGGGGCGTAGCTGGCGTGCAGCTGGCGCGCCAGATCGCCGATTTCATCCTGGCGATCGATGCCCGGGGTGTGCGCGTCGATGCGGCGCAGCCACACACGCAATTGCAGCAACGGCGTCGACAGATAGCGGCCCATGCGCAGGCTCAGAGCCAGCGACAGCGCCAGCAGAATCGCGCTCAAAATGCCCATGCTCTGAAGGCTGATGGTCATCGGCTGCTGGAACTGATCCATGTCCAGACTGATGCGCAGTTGCCCGGCAGTCACATCCTGGAAAGTGATCTTGCTCTCGTACATGCCCTCGGCTTCGCCCAGCAGGCTGTGTTTGGGGCGCTGACCGGACTCGGCGAGGATGCGGTTGTCCACGCTGTAGATCGCCGCGTGGGCGACCAGTTTGTTCTTGGTCAGGTTGTTGAGCAGCACGTTGAGGCTGAGGATGTCGTTGGACACCAGCAGCTCGGTGGCGGAAGTGGCGGTCTGCGTGGTCAGGCTTTCGCCCAGCGCATCGGCCTGCTCGTGCATGGCCTGCTTGAATTGCAGACCCATCACCCCGGCATAGATCACCAGGGCCAGAGCGACCAGGATCACGTTGTGGCTGGCAATGCGCAATGCAATCGGTACACGGCGATGGCGCAGTGCACGGAAGATCAGCAGGAAGAAGTTATCGGTTTTGACTGGCGTGGGCCGGTTCACTTGAGCTCGGCTCTTTGTCCGTGAAGTTGACGCGCAGTATAGCGACAGGCCCCAGACCGGCAAAGCGCTCGCGGTGCCCGATGGTCACTGAAAGTGGGTAGAATGCGGTTTTTTTCCAGTTGCGGGGGTGCGCGTTGCGCGAAATCGTCCTGATTAACATCACGGGAGTCGACCGTCCGGGTCTGACGGCGGCCATCACCGGTGTTCTGGCACAAGGTGGTGTGAACATTCTCGACATCGGTCAGGCGGTGATCCACGACACCCTGTCGTTCGGCATCCTGGTTGAAATTCCCGATTCCGAACAGGGCAAGTCGGTGCTCAAGGACATCCTGTTCAAGGGCTACGAACTGGATCAGCAAGTGCGCTTCACCCCGGTATCCGAAGAGGATTACCAGCAATGGGTGGGCAATCAGGGCAAGAAGCGCCATATCGTTACCCTGCTGACGCGCAAGGTTACCGCTGGCCAGTTGCAGGCGGTCAGCGCGATCACCGCCAAATATGGCCTGAACATCGACCATATCGACCGTCTGTCGGGGCGCATGCCGCTGGACACGCCGGCCGACAAGGGCAAGGGCTGCATCGAGTTTTCCGTGCGCGGCGAAGCTGCCGATCCGCAGGCCCTGCGCGCCGAATTCCTCAGTGTTGCCCAGGAATTGAACGTCGATATCGCCTTTCAGGAAGATTCGCTGTTCCGTCGCAACCGGCGTCTGGCGGTGTTCGACATGGACTCGACGCTGATCGAAGCGGAAGTCATCGATGAGCTGGCCAAGGCGGCCGGCGTGGGTGATCGAGTGTCCGAAATCACCGAGCGCGCCATGGCCGGCGAACTGGATTTCCGCGCCAGCTTCAAGGAGCGTCTGGCGCTGCTCAAGGGCCTCGACGTCAGCGTGCTCGACTCGATCGGCGCCTCGCTGCGCCTGACCGAAGGCGCCGAAACCCTGTTCGCCGAACTCAAGCGCCTCGGCTACAAAACCGCCATCCTGTCCGGCGGCTTCACTTATTTCGCCAAGCAGTTGCAAGCCAGGCTTGGCATCGATTACGTGTTTGCCAACGAGCTGGAAGTGGTCGACGGCAAGTGCACCGGCGTGGCGATCGAGCCGATTGTCGATGCGCAGCGCAAGGCTGACTTGCTCAAGGAACTGGCGCACAAGGAAGGTCTGCGTCTGGAGCAGACCATTGCCGTCGGCGACGGCGCCAACGACTTGCCGATGCTGGCGATTGCCGGGCTGGGCGTGGCGTTCCGCGCCAAACCGCTGGTCAAGCAGTCGGCGAAGCAGGCGATCTCAACGCTGGGGCTGGATGGTGTGTTGTATCTGCTGGGTTTCCGCGATCGTGACGGGCAGCTCTGAGATCTCGATAAGCTGATCTGGCCTCTTCGCGAGCAAGCTCGCTCCCACATTTGAACTGCATTTGAATGTGGGAGCGAGCCTGCTCGCGAAGGCCGCGCCTCGGTCTAGAGCGAATTCCACAACGAATCAAAATCCTCCTCACCTCCGCCATTCTGCGTAGGATCCAGCGAGCGATAGGCGAACTGGTTGAAGCTGTGCGTACTCGCCACCCGCCGATCCAGCCCGGCGCGGTGTTCTTCGCCTTGGGTGTTGATCAACACCTTGTTGCCTTCCTGAAAGGGCAGGCGCGGCGCAAGTACGGTCGCTGGCACATCGATCGCACTGATTTCCGGCAACAGCAAACCGCGCAAATACTGGCTGTGATCATCTTTCGTTCGGACCAGTTGCAAGCCGCACGGCTGCGCGTATGGCGCGACCAGTTCAATGCCCATCTGTGTACCGCTGCCGCGCACCTGGCGGATCCAGCGAATCACCGCAATGCTCCAGCCTTTGGCCTCGCTGTCCTGAATGCCGAGCATTTCCCCGGCCTGCAACTCCGCCGGTACTTCGCTCGGCCAGGCCAGGCAATAGCCGCCGGGGCTATGGTTGATCACCGGCAAGGCGTAAGTCGGATAGTTCGGCGCGTTGCCGGGGCCTTCGTCCTCGCTCAATTGGTCGTACTGGATTTCCTCGTACGGCAACAGCTCATCGTTACTTTGCGGGGCAGCGTCGAACGCCTGACTCCAGCTGTCCTTTTCGCCGTTGCTCACCACGCTGCTGAAGTTTGCCGCGCGGGCACCGGGATGTTTGAGCAACTCGCTGAAGGTGCGCTCGCCGCCGAGGTAGAAATGCAGGGCGCTCATGCCAACGCACACGGTCAGCGTGCCCTGGCCGGCGATGCGTTGAAAGCTGCGTTCCGCCGCTTGGCCCCAAGTAGCGTGCAGATGTTGCAGGGTGTCGACGCTGAGGCCGGCGGAAACGGGCAGTGGGGTCGAGGTGGACTGGTGCAGCAGGTGCGTTTCGAGCTGTTTGACCAGCGGTTGCGGATCGAAGCCCAGCAGCCCATTCTGTTGTTCGCTGCGAAACATCTTGCGGTAGCGCGGGCCGACATCGAGTTCCGGGCTGGTGGCGAACAAACCGTCGTCGGCGCTGCCGGGATGCAGTTTGAGCAGGGCGCTCCACGGCTCGATCACCTCGGCCAGCCGGGCAATCTGGCTTTGACGCAATTGATTGCAACGGGCGCTGCCCAATAGCAGTGCGGCGATGTAGGTCTGTTCGACGCTCAGTTCGCTGGTCAAAAAGGCCAGATCATCGCGCAGCCGCCGTTGTTGCAGCTGCAATTGCGCAGCGCTGCGATACAGCTGGTGCAATTCGAACCACACGTGTTCCGGCGGTGAACTGTACAACTGCGTGGCGCGCACCAGTTGCGCCTTGAGGGCATGCGCCGCGCGTTGCAAGGCGGTGCTGACCAACGTCGCGCGGTCCTTGCTGTATTTGGGCAGGATGCGCAGAACGATCTGTTTATAGCCGATGGCCAGCTGACCTTGCAGCGCCTGGCACAGGTTGCTGACCTTGCGCGAGCGCTCGTCGAGCATGATCGCCTGATGGAGAAAGTGCCGTTCCAGATGCTGGCAGACGAAATACACCTCGGGCCGCAGCAGTTCCAGGAGTTGCAGGCGATTGTCGCTGGGGGTGAGCAACAGGTTCAGTTCGCCGAGGCCTTGATAGAGCAGGCGGGCGGTTTCGCCGATGTTGGCCTTGGGCAGGCCGGCGATCCAGCGCTTGAGATCACGCGGGCTGGCGTCGCAGAACGACAGGCGCGTTTGCGTGGGAGTCGGAGCGCGCAGCTTGGGAGAAAAGTTGGTCTGGCTCATGAGCAAAACCATAGCAGCAAATGCCGCGGTGTGCGGAAGCAGCCTCGGCTACTTCCGCAAATTGGGTCACGCTTTTGGCAGTGCCAGGCCTTGGCCCATCTGCACTGGCGAGCCGGCCACCAGCTCTTCAGCCCACTTCACCTGATCCGGACCAAACAGCACGATTGCCGTCGAACCGAGCTTGAAGCGCCCCAGTTCCGCGCCTTTTTCCAGATGAATCGCTGCGCGTGCGGCTTCGTCGTAGCGGAAGGTTTTCAGCTCGCGCTTCGGCGGAGTAACCAGACCGGCCCACACGGTTTCAATCGAAGCGACAATCATCGCGCCAACCAGCACCACGGCCATCGGCCCGCGTTCGGTGTCGAAAATGCACGCCACGCGCTCGTTGCGGGCGAACAGCTCCGGGACGTTTTCGGCAGTAGTCTGGTTCACCGAGAAAATGCGGCCCGGGATGTAGACCATTTCGCGCAGGGTGCCGGCCAGTGGCATGTGCACGCGGTGGTAGTCCTTCGGCGACAGATAAATGGTGGCGAAATCGCCGCCCATGAATGGCGCTGCGTTGGCCGCATCACCGCCGAGCAATTCGAGCACGCTGAAACTGTGGCCCTTGGCCTGGAACACGCGACCGTGCTCGATCGGGCCGAGTTGACTCACCGCACCGTCGGCCGGGCTGAGGATCGCGCCCGGAGTTTCGTCCAGTGGACGCGCGCCGTCTTTCAACGCACGCGTGAAGAATGCGTTGAAGTGCTCGTAAGCGGTCAGGTCTTCGACCAGTGCTTGCGACATGTCCACTTGATAACGCTTGGCGAACCATTGGGTGAAGGCATTCTTGAACCAGCGCACGCGGCATTCGGCGATGCAGCCGGCCAGGCGCGACAGCAGGTGATGCGGCAGCAGGTACTGGCTGAGGATAAACAGACGCTCTTTCATTAGTTGTCCTTAAAAACCTTAAATCTCGACTGGCGTGTCAGGGTGGTTGCCCCATTCGCCCCAGGAACCGGCGTAGCCCTTGACCCGCGGATAACCGAGGGCTTTGGCCACCAGATAAGTGAAGCCCGACCGGTGATGGGTCTGGCAGTGGGTAATGATTTCCTTGTCCTTGGTGATCCCGAGGTTTTCGAGGATCTGCGGCATGTCGCTGCGGATACGCAGCTGACGCGTCTGGTCCATGCCGGCGGTCCATTCGAAATTGACCGCGCCGGGGATGTGTCCGCCCTTGGCGGCGAGGACTTTCTCGCCGGAATACTCCAGCGGCCCACGCGCGTCCCAGATCGCCAGATCGGCGGCACCGAGACGGCTTTGCAGGTATTCGCGGGTGGCGGTCGGTTCATCGTGCAGGGTCAGCGAGACCGGGCCACCGACGGCGGCCGGCACCTGAATCGACATCGGCATACCGTCCGCCAGCCAGGCCGGCAAACCACCATCTATATAGTGGTACTTGTCGTGGCCGATGACATCGAGCAGCCAGATGAAACGCCCGGCCCAGCCGCCGCCCTCATCGTCATACACCACGTAGACCGCGTCTTTGCGATGACCGAGCTCACCAAACAACGCTTCCAGATCGGCCTTCGCCGGCATCAGCCCGGGCGCCGGTGGCTGGCCGAGCTGGGTGCGTTTCGGGTCGACAAAACGTGCGCCGGGCAAATGACCTTCGGCATACCGGGCAGGGCTGGTCAGGTCCACCAGAATCAGTTCCGGGGACTCCAGACGCGGCAGCAGGTCGCTCGGCTCGATGACGAGCGGCAAGCCAGAGAAGTCAGACATGTGAGGTCTCCAGAGCACAAAGGGGAGGATTGTAGCGCAGGCTCATTGGCCGCGGCTGCTAAAGCTGTGCAGGGCTTTTTCGATGCACTGCGCAGTTTTGCCGAAGGCTTGCACAGTGATGTCGGCGAACGGCCCGCCACCCTGATCGGCAACGACGATCATGATCACCCGGCCGTTGTTGACCAGCGAACGCAGGAACAGATTTTCACCGCGAAACAGCGTGCGCAGGCTCGCTGGCAATAAGGCAGAGAATTGCGCGTTGTTCTCCGGTGTGATCCGCACCTGCGCCTGCTGAGCGAGCAGGCGTTGCAGGACCTTGCTCTGGCTGACGACAAAACTCAGCGCCGCCGCATCCTTCGGCAAACCGGCGGTCTGGTGCACGCGCAGGGTCGAGTGCGTGCGGTCGGCCATCAGAATCATCACCCGGCGCATGCCGCTGGCCACCAGTGCCTCGCGGGCGGCGACGGTCAGGCTCATGGCATTGGTGAAGCGGCTGGGCTCGGCGAGCAGTTCGGCGCATTGCCGACGCCACTGGCCCAGATCATCCGCATTCGGCGCTGCTGCCGGGAGCATGCCGGCCGGCAAGCGACGAGTGCCCCACGGCCAGATCAGCGAAACCGCCGGGTGCCACAAATCAGGCATCGAATGCTGACGCGCGCTGTTCGCCGCTTGCTGGTGCAACTGTTGCTGCACTTCGTCCATGGAAATCTGCAGATACAGGCTGGTCAGGTACTGCCAGCGCTTGCTGTGCGGACTGTCCCAGGCCTGTTGCGCCGACAGCGCCAGGCCGTTGGCAAGCAGCACGGTATTGGCGGGTTGATTGAGCCAGCGGCGTAGCGTCGGATCCTCGTCGAGGCGATTCTGCTGGCGCAGTGGGTGCTCGCTGTCACGGGCAATGCGCAGCACTTTGACCAGTTCGCGTTGTTCGCTGAGCAGCAATTTGTAGCCTTGCTCGACCCAGATCGGCAGATGCCAGGCCTGGACCAGTGCCTCGGCAATCTTCAACAAGCGCACGCCGAACAATTGCTTCTCGACCACACGTGCCGACTCGCCCTTGTGGATCACCCGCAGTTCCCACTCTTCGAGCAACTGCGGATAGGTCAGCGCCAACGGCCACAGCGGCGACAAGAACAGCAGGCTGCCCCAGTGGATGTCCTGCCACAGTCGCGCCAGGCGACTGGCAAAAAAACCGTTGGCCTGTTGTGTCGCGTGTTGGCTGATCAGTTGCAATTGGCGCAAAGCCTTGGGGATCTGCCGGTGCGGTTCGGCGGGCAGGCGCGCGAGCAATTCTTCGGTGCGTGCAAGGCCCAGGCGATTGATTGCCACCTCGAGATTTTCCGCCGGCGCGGCCATGGTGCCGTGGGTGTGACGATTCGCCTCACGGATGATGCTCAAGGCCAGCGCCGGGCTGTCCTGCATCAGATCGGCGATGTCGCGCAGTGAGCTGCGATTGTCGCGGATCGCCCGGCAGACTGTGTCGTGAGCCTCTTGCGGTACGGGCAGGAGGACGCTGTCGAGCAGCTTGACCCAAGCCTGGAGGGTGCTCGGTTTTACCGCTGGAATGTTCGTTTCATTAGCCATGTCTGGACGAGATCTTCACTGACTGTAGACGCGCCCGGCATGGGCTAAATTGGCTTTTCGCCTGAACTGGCTATAGTCTGGCGCAGTTTTGCCGATAAGTAGAAGAAGAGATTTTTTAACTTCCGAATATGACCTTGAACCCGACTTAAACAAGTACCTTCTACCTATGGCTAAAATTATCGGCATCATCGTCGTATTCGCGAGCGTGCTCGGCGGATACGTGCTCTCCCACGGCAAGATTGCCGCCCTGATCCAGCCCTTCGAGGTGTTGATCATCGGTGGTGCGGCCCTCGGCGCGTTCCTCCAGGCCAACCCCGGTTACATGACGATGCACGTGCTCAAGAAATCCCTGAGCATGTTCGGTTCGCGTTTCACCCACACCTTCTATCTGGAAGTGCTCGGGCTGATCTACGAGATCCTCAACAAGAGCCGCCGCGAAGGCATGATGGCGATCGAAGGCGACATCGAAGATGCCGCCGCGAGCCCGATCTTCGCCAAGTACCCGGCGGTGCTCAAGGATGAACGCATGACCGCGTTCGTCTGCGATTACCTGCGCATCATGTCCTCCGGCAACATGGCTCCCCACGAACTCGAAGGCCTGTTCGACATGGAACTGTACAGCCTCAAGGAAGACCTAGAGCACCCATCGCACGCAGTCAACGGCATCGCCGACGGCATGCCCGGTTTCGGTATCGTCGCGGCGGTACTCGGTATCGTGGTGACCATGGCCTCGTTGGGCGAGGGCGACCAGGCGTCGATCGGTCTGCACGTGGGTGCGGCACTGGTCGGTACCTTCTTCGGTATTCTCGCGGCGTACGGTTTCTTCGGTCCGCTGGCGCATTCCCTGGCCCACGATGCCAAGGAAGAGCTCAACGTCTACGAAGCCATCAAGGCCTCGCTGGTGGCTTCGGCGTCCGGCATGCCGCCGTCGCTGGCGGTCGAGTTCGGGCGCAAGGTTCTGTACCCGGCGCACCGTCCAAGCTTCGCCGAGCTGGAACAAGCGGTTCGCGGTCGCTAAGTCATGGAAAATAATCAGCCGATCATCGTCAAGCGCGTCAAGCGCATTGCCGCCGGGCACCACGGCGGGGCGTGGAAAATCGCCTTCGCCGACTTTGCCACGGCGATGATGGCGTTCTTCCTGGTGCTGTGGCTGCTGTCCACTGCTACGCCGGAACAGAAGATCGCCATCGCCGGTTATTTCAAGGACCCGGTCGGCTTCTCCGAAAGCGGCACGCCGTACATCATCGACCTCGGCGGTACACCGACCCTGGCGCCGGAAAACACCCTCAACCCGGAAGTGAAGTCGCAGCCGCAACCGGACAAGGTCACGGTCGACACCGATCAGGTTGAAGGCATGGCCGAGCAGGTCGAGAAGGAGCGTCTCGAACTGCTCCTGCAAGAACTGCAGAACAAGGTCGACGAGAACCCGCAACTGCAGAAATTCAAGGATCAGATCCTCTTCGAAATCACCCCGAACGGCTTGCGCATCCAGATCATGGACGCCGAGAACCGGCCGATGTTCGACTCCGGGTCCGCACGCCTGAAGCCGTACTTCGAAGACATCCTGCTGGCCATGGCCGACACCATCAAAGCGGTGCCGAACAAGATCAGTATCAGCGGCCACACCGACGCCAAGCCGTACATTGGCACTGGCGATTACGGCAACTGGGAGCTCTCGGCCAACCGCGCCAACGCGGCTCGCCGTGCCCTGGTCGCGGGCAGCTATCCGGATGCGCAGGTGGCGCGGGTGGTCGGTTATGCCTCTTCGGCGTTGTTTGATCGGGAAAATCCGTTCAACCCGGTCAACCGCCGGATCGACATTGTCGTGCTGACCAAGAAAGCCCAGGCTGCCATCGAAGGTGCGCAAGGGCCTGATGCAGCGAAACCGGCGGATCAGGGTCAGAACGGTGCTGCTCCGGCAGCCCCGGTTGATCCGAATGCGCTGCCGGCGGACAAACAGCCAGTGCCTGCTCATGAGTTGCGCGAGCGGTTGAATCTGTTTGACGATGCGGCGCCGAAACCGGCTGAGCCGGGTGGGGCGGCGCCAGCGCCGAAGCAATGATTAAAAATAAACCGACAGTGATGTCGGTTTTTTTTCGGCTGATTTTCGGCTTTGTTTTAGTGCGTTGCCAAGAGCAACCCCTTCACCCCAGCCCTCTCCCCCTGGGGGGCGAGGGGGAAAGGTAGCCGTTTTGTGTGCTTTTCGAATTCGAGTTCGACTCGGTATTTCAGGTCGGCGTACGTGAAACATTCACCTCGGTCAGTCCCCTCTCCCTCTGGGAGAGGGTTAGGGTGAGGGGCTTATCGAAAGTGACAAAATTCTAGAACCCGCGACGAATTCGATTCTTCAGCTGTTCATGAAACATCTCCGCATCGCGCTTGTAAGCCCCCTTGACCGATTCGCTGATCGAATCCAGCGCCATCGACCGCTTGTTCGACACCTCATCACGATACGCATCGATAAAGAAATCCAGATCGCTGGCCGTGCTCAGCTTCGGCCACTTGTCCAGATAGATCGGCAATTGCGCCGGCCCGGTCTTGAACGTACAGATCCGCCGGTTGCTGATCGTCGCCTCGCCGATCTCGAACGGCACCCACCACGACAGCGCAGTCTTCTCCGATACCACCGCCAGCAGATGTGTGCACTCGGTGATGTTGCGGGTAATGACCCCGGTAATGTCATCGGTGGTCTGCGATTCCGGATCCAGCACGTCGAGGTAAGTCCTGATCTTCGCCTGGGTCAGGCGGGTGTTGATGGCGATCGCATGGGCGCGATCCATGTGGCGATAGCTGATAAAGACTGGCATCAGAAATGTCCTTTGAGGGCGAGTTCGCGGTAATAGGCGCCGAGTGCCGTCAAGCGGCAGCCGGTCGAGTGAATGGCGGCGTAGTACATGTGCTCGGCGTCGACCGGTTCGATCAGGCTGTGGCGGTTGCACTTCTGCAACTGAGCGAAGACCTCGCCGTGCTCAGGCACGAACGCCTTTTCGGTGGGTTCGTAGCTGGGGTCGAGCGGCAAGACCGATTCGGCTTCGACAAACCAGTCGGGCAATTTGCGCAGGATCTCCTTGGGAATCAGCGGCGAGACTTCGCGCAGGGAAATGAACTGCGACACATTGGTCTTGAACACCGGGCGCTGTTCCCAGGCACCGAGGGCGTTGTCGACGAAGGAATACAGACTGCCGGGGGTGATTTTGCCGAGGATATTCGCCGCGCCGCCATGCAGCGCTTGCAGGAGCAGGCCGGTGAATACGCCGTGCTGCGCGCCCTCCAGCGCCGGCTCGGCTTTTTTGCAGGCGGTGAGGATCGTCATACCCTCGCTGACCATGCTGCTCTCGCTGCGCAGGGCGCGCACTTCGCCGGCGGAACCGCTTTCGCAGCAGTCGAGAATGATCACTTTGTTTTTGATCCGCGTGGCTTTGTCCGCCCAGTTGAGAATGTCGCTGATGCGGATGCCGTCCTTGGCGTTGCGGTAGTCCTGGGGTATCAGCATGCCTTCGTCAGTGTCGGCATCGAAACCGCCATGACCGGCGAAATACAGCAGAGCGACGTTGCAGTCGCCGGAAAACAACTCGCGGATCTGGTCTTCGAGTTTTTCCCGGCTCAGGTAATCCTCGGCAGATGTCAGTACGACATTTTTGAAGTTGGGGTCGCCGTTGGCGTTGCTTTTCAATACCGAAGCCATGGCCATGGCGTCGTTGCAACAGCCGCTCAGCCCGCCAATATGCGTGTAATCGTTGATGCCGATGAACAATCCCTTGCGCATGGTCACACCGCCTTGTGCAGGCGGATCGCGCCGGGGATTCTGTGGGTATTGCTCGGGCGGGCGCAGCGAGACAAATGGCTGATGAACACAAGATGTTTTTTCATGGCTTTCCTCGATGGTCGCTGTGAGCGAAGGAGGAAAGAAATGTAGGCCGCTGGCTCAGGCCTACAAGGTCTGCGCGGCAAAACAGAAAGGTCCTGCAAGCAGTCGTGCAAGTGCCTACAGAAGAAGCTGACGTTTAAGAGGAGAGAGGTGAGTCAGATGCAGTCCGACAACCGGCAGCCCATCGCATAGGACTGCCGGCGTGGCTGTTTAATAGCCGTTTTCAGGCAGGCTGGCGATGATCGAGCGATAGCTGTTCATCCGTTGCTGCTGGATGCGGCCATCTTCAAGCGCCTTGAGCAGTGCACAACCCGGCTCGCGATCGTGCTTGCAGTCGCGGAAGCGGCAAGTGCCAAGCAGGTCATCGAACTCGATGAAACCGGCTTCGACGTCGGCGCGGCTGACGTGGCCCAGACCGAATTCGCGGATGCCCGGGGAGTCGATCAGTTCACCGCCACCGGGGAAGTGGAACAGGCGCGCGGTAGTCGTGGTATGCGTGCCCTGGCCAGATAGCTCGGACAACGGCCCGACGCGGGTTTCGACTTCCGGCAGCAGACTGTTGACCAGCGACGACTTGCCGACGCCGGACTGGCCGACGAATACGCTGATGCGCCCGTCGAGCTGCTTTTGCAGTTGCTCCATGCCGTCGCCGTGGTGCGCCGAGACTTCCAGCACCGGATAACCCAGCGTGCGGTAGACCGCCAGCAACGCGTTCAGCGCCGGGGCGTTTTGCTCGTCGATCAGATCGAATTTGTTCAACAGCAGAAGCGGGCGGATGCCGGCATGTTCGGCGGCGACCAGATAGCGGTCGATCAGGTTGGCGTGGGGCTCTGGTAGCGGCGCGAACACGATGACGATCATGTCGACGTTGGCGGCAACCGGTTTGAGCTGGCCACGGCTGTCGGGGCGACACAGCTCGGTGCTGCGCGGCAGTTGCGCGACGATCACGCCAATGCCCTGGTTGCCGGCGCGCCAGACGACTTTGTCGCCGGTGACCAGCGCTGGCAGGTTGGCGCGCAAGTGGCAGCGGAACACTTGGCCGGCCAGTTCGCCGTCAACAGCTTCGACTTCGACCTGCACACCGAAGTGGGCGATCACCAGGCCGTGCTGCTCAGGGCCAAGGTCGCCGCCTTCGAGGGCCTCGACCGCCGAGGACTCGCGTTTGGCGGCGCGTGCGGCGCGCTCGCCCTGAATCTTTTCGATGCGCCAGTTTTGACGACGATTGAGTTGGCGTTTGGCCATGGGTGTTCCGTCTGAAGAATGCAGCGATTAGGTAAAACGGCCGCGAGTTTAGCACGCCCGGCCCCCGGCCTAGGCTAAACTGCGCAGCATTGCCTAGGAGCCCGAATATGCAAAACCCGCAGAACCTGATCTGGATCGACCTGGAAATGACCGGTCTGGACCCGGACAACGATGTGATCATCGAAATGGCCACCATCGTCACCGACAGTGAGCTCAACACACTGGCCGAAGGCCCGGTGATCGCCATCCATCACAGCGACGAAGTGCTCGCGCGCATGGACGAATGGAACACCCGCACCCACGGTAATTCCGGCCTGACCCAGCGTGTACGCGAAAGCCGCATCAGCATGGCTGAGGCAGAAGCTGAGACCATTGCCTTCCTGGAAAAGTGGGTGCCGAAGGGCAAATCGCCGATCTGCGGCAACAGCATCTGCCAGGACCGTCGCTTTCTTTATACCCACATGAAGGCGCTGGAAAGCTACTTCCACTACCGCAATCTCGACGTCTCGACGCTCAAGGAACTGGCCGCACGCTGGGCTCCGGACGTGCGCGACAGCTTCAAGAAGGGCAGCACGCATCTGGCGCTGGACGACATTCGCGAATCGATCGCCGAGTTGCAGCATTACCGCAAGCATTTCATCAAGTTCTGAGGGAGCGGCTTTCCGCCTTCGCGAGCCTGCTCGCGAAAGGCGCGCCCTCTTCTGGTGCGGCGCCGAAATGGCTAGACTGCGCGCCTTCCTGCCTGGACTGCCACCATGTTGCTGATGCTCTATCTGATCGCCATTACCGCCGAAGCCATGACCGGCGCGCTGTCTGCCGGGCGGCGCGGCATGGACTGGTTCGGTGTGGTATTGATCGCCTGCATCACCGCGCTCGGTGGCGGTTCAGTGCGCGACGTGTTGCTTGGGCATTACCCGCTGACCTGGGTCAAACATCCGGAATATCTGGTGCTGACCTCGGTGGCAGCGATGTTCACCGTATTCGCTGCGCGCTGGATGCGCCACCTGCGCTCGCTGTTTCTGGTGCTCGATGCAGTTGGACTGGTGGCATTTACTTTGATCGGTTGCATGACGGCGCTGGAAATGGGTCACGGCATGTTGGTGGCTTCCGTCAGCGGAGTCATCACCGGCGTTTTTGGCGGTATTCTTCGCGATATTTTCTGCAACGACATACCATTGATCTTCCGTCGTGAACTTTACGCCAGCGTCTCTTTTGCTGCGGCGTGGTGCTACATGGTTTGTCTTTATCTGAACGTGCCCGGCGAACAAGCCATTCTTATTACCCTCTTTGGCGGATTTTTATTGCGTCTGCTAGCCATCCGCTTCCATTGGGAAATGCCCAAGTTTGTCTATAACGATGAACATTAAAGTGTGGTTTTGCTCCTGTGGTGCACGCGGTCTCGCATGATCTTTGCGCCATTTTTCTGCAAACTTATATTTCTTACATTTTCTGCTTTGCTGTTTCTTTGAAAGGTATGTAGTTTTTTTCTTGGCATAGTCTCGATGCCAAAATCAATTTATCTTTTCAAAGGAATTGAATAATGAGCAACAACCCGGATGTTACGCATGATCAGCAAGCAACTTGGCCTGGCCTTGCCGGTCTGGCCAGTTTAAAAGTCAAGTTTGATGCGAATGATAATACTCAAAGCAGGGCATTCTTCGCCAATGGACGAATGCAGATAAAAGTGCAAGTGCTTGTATCCGGGGTGGACGCCGACGGCAACGCAACTCATCTACCGGCAAATGTAATGGAAAGCATCGAGCTTGTTCATTATGCCACCAGCAAGACGTTGCGCGACGGCTGGGTCGCGAGCGCAGTGCAAGGGCGATTTACCATTGAGGCACGACCCGCACCCACTGCCGGAGAGGAAAGTGACGATGACACTGACAGCGTTCATCCCCAAGTGCGGACGTTCTGGGTTTCCTCATCGAGCGCCGGCACGACTCAGATCGGTGCGCGCCTGTCTCTGAACGGGGAGAGGATTCTCAGTAATGGAACCACACTCTCCAGCGTTCACGACAGCAGCGTAACTATCGAAGCACAACCTCCCAAGGCGTATGACGTCAATCTGTTTCGTTGGTATCAGACCCGACGCGGCAATGAGGAACCCGGTAATCGTATCTGGAACTATTATCTGGGTCTTTATCCCCAGGGGGAGCAGGTCAAACTGGTTGATTGGATCGTCGACGGCGAAGATGCAGGCGTTGACATAGTCTTTGCAGGGGGTAATAAGCTTAACGAAAATAAAACCAATTATATGCTGGCCACTCTTGTCCGCCCCGAGCGTAACAAAGTGGATGTATCCTTGCCGTACCGCGGAGATCCTATTGCATTCAAATTTTATGCTGACGCCATTACCAGGGACAGCAAGCTTTACTCTGTGCGCGTCAATGATCGGGACGGCGAGTTGACCGTCATGCAAGCCCTGTCCGAATACTCGGAAATTGCACCAATATCCAGAAGCGGAGAAATTTTTCATTTTCGCGCCGTTGATCAGTATGGTACGGAGCACAAGCTGGCGATTCGGCTGAACTTCCATGAGCGCAACTTGTACTTGGAACGAGGCTGAATCATGTTCTCACCGATGTCATTTCGGTCGATATGAATATATATGCTTTCAGCAGGTTAACTCCCGATAAGCTGTGGTGTTCAATTGTCAGGTATTCGCACCCACGTGCATTTACTTATATGTAATGGTTGGCCCCTCGATTTCGGGGGGGCAACTCAACCACATCTCAAGGATGAGTAGTCATGACTGGCAAACCGCCAAAGGTCAAACCTGTACCAGCCCCAACCACCAAACCTTACGATTCCGGCGTGGATAGCTCTTATCGGCCAGCATCTTCGTCCTCAACAGTGCCATATCTGAACAGTGCGCATAGTCAGCAGCCCTTGCTTTCGGCCGCTGGGCCGGATCAAGTGGCGGTGACGCCGACGATCAGCGTAAACGTACGTCCGATATCCTCGATCATCGATGAATTGACATCGCTTTCCGCAGAGTCTGTGCTGGCGGGATACCAGATACCCATGCCCAAAAGCTTCGGCGATACCCACGCGAAGGGCATTCAGATGCTGAACCAGCGTCAGTATGTCGCCGTCGCTGATGATCACATCGTTCAAGTGGTCCTGGATGTCGAGAGCGGTCTGTTGCGCGCCACGCAGGCTAGAGAGCTGCATCCTTCCGGTCCGTTATTGAAGCCAGACAGCGAGGGGCGGTTCTGGCTCCCGCTGGATAATAGCGGTGCGCATAACCGTTCGGTAAATCTCCATTCCGAAGAAAGACACCTGGCAGAGCTGTTTCTTCTCGCAGGTCATTCAGTGGAGGATTTCTCCGCACTCACAATCAGACGTATTCTTGCGGTGAGTGGCATTGGCGCACCACTGGCGCACGAAACTTCCCCTCATTCCACAGCTTTGGCCTTGCTGCAAGACACGCTAAGGCGCTTTACTCTCGATCAGAACATCCAGCTGTTCGTCAGGCAAATGCAACATCCCGACCCGCACGTGCGCGCGCAGGCCGATCCACACTTGCTGACTTTGCTGCCGATAGGCGCTGGTGACATGACCGAACAGCACCGCGCGTTGCTCTTTGAGCAGAGTGAGCGGGCGTTCGAGCTCGACTGTGATGAAAATACGTTGCAGATGCGGCGCATTTTTCCTCATTTGCCCAAGAGTCTCGCTCAGGCGTTGTGGCGAGAAGCAAGCGCCGCCGACCATTCGCATATGCATCTCCAGCCGGGAATGCCGAGACATATTGCAGAAAAGGCGCTGCTGGCGTTGCGTGACGTTCGTCTTGCCAGAGCCTGTGAAGGTATTTATCTCGATTCAGTAGCCAGCCTGGACAGTGACCAACTGGCGCTGCAGATGATCGGGCAGCTTGATCAGTGGCCGCGACAGGTTCGTATTGAAATTCGTCTGCAAGGGGCGGAAGGCAACCCGTTGTGTGCTATTGGCGATGCTCGATCGCCAGTGCGTCACACGCTGATTCGTCAGCATGAAGGCTACGTCATCCCGGGCAGCGGCATCCCCTCGACCCGGGATTCAATGGATCTGTATGCCACAGTCTGGCTCCTGTTACTGCCCGAGCAGCGCCAGTTGCTCGGTGTAGCGCAGGGCGGTGGTGTGGCTCTGCAGGGGCTGATACGTGCACAGCCGTTGCCGTCGCGCCAGAGTGTGAGCGAATTGTTGGGACTCGCACCGGTGCAGGTAACGGCTGTTGCCGGCAGCGCCCAATACGTGCGAGCGGGGCTGCGAGGCGGCGGCGATGACAACCCGACGTTGACAAAATCCGTTATGGAACGTGTCCGTGATCTCTATCCGCAACTTGCTGACAAGGAATTGAATACGTTCATTTCCGAGCGTCTGAAGTCGGACGCATCCGGGGTCCTGGCTCGGCTGGAGGCAGAGTTTGTAACCTTGCGCACTGAGTTGGCGAGCTGGAGTGCGCAAGGATTGTCGAACCGCACGGATTCATCGCAGGGCGCACCGCAAGCTGGAGAGCAACGCCTGGCTCGCGAGCGGTTCAGTGCAAAGCTGCAGGATATCTGGCAGCGCAAGTCGGTTTCACAGTGGGGGGAGGGCGACTGTCAGTTTTCTTACTATGTCGATTTCTCCGGTGAGTTGCCAAGGTTGTCCAGCCGATTTGAGCATGTAACAGAGTTGATATTGACCGCGAATGAATCGGGCGCACGGATAGGTGCATTTCTCGACAGCTTTCCCGGTATCCGATTTTTGGGAGTCTTTGGCATTGAAGTGGGGGAATTTCCGTCGGGAATATTTCAAATGCGCCAATTAAGCGAACTAACGCTGGACGGGTGCTCGCTAAAACTATCCGAGGTCACAGTTGAAGGATTGTCCAGAATCGAAACGCTTACTCGGTTGAATCTGGCAAACAATCCTCTGACAGTTGCTCCGCATGTTGGCTACATGGCAGGTTTAACCGGATTGATGCTGAGCAACGCAAATCTTTCCTACGTACCTTCAGGCATAGACGCGCTCAGGAAACTGGGTGTCGTGGCGTTGCATGATAATAATATTTCCGACGTGGGATATGAGTTGTTTGAGATTCCGGATACACAGGATCTATTCGTTGGCTTGTTGAATAACCCGCTGAGTGATGCGTCAAGGCAACGGATCAGTCAGTATTTAGAAAATTCCAGTATGGATCGGAAGGTGGAAATCCAGGCGGAGGATGCATTTTCAGAATCTGACTCCGATAGTGAATCTTCAGAAAGCGGGATTTCGACAGGCTCGGACAGTGACTGAAATGTTGGTGAAAGTGACGGATTCTTTATTTTCAAACATATACTGACAAGAGTAGCTGTCCGGTGATTTCCCCTTCTGATTCTGCGTAGTTTGAGTCGGAAGGGGAAGACGGTGCTGAGGCGCTGGAATCAAAGGGGCAGGGACGATATTGTTGAACATGGTCTTGTGATATTGCATTTTGGAGAATATTAGCATTTGTGTGAGTGGGTGACAGAAATGTTAAATTGTTGCCTCCTCATAAATTGTCGAATGTCTTGACTGTTTTAATTGAACTCGAGCCTCAATACTTTGCTGGGTCCTTAAGGGCCAAGTCTATTAATCAGCAAGGTATTGTGAAATGTTTGATGAGAAAGATCGTTTATCCCAGATTGAGGTAAAGCTCGACGCCACAAACTCTGGCCAGCACAAAGTGCTCTATGCCAACGGTCGTATGCAGGTGCGTGTGTTGGTGCTTCTGCGCGGGATCGATAACAATGGCGACGGCGTATCACTGCATGGACATCCTGCCCTGCAGTCGCTGCGGCTGATTGCGTATAACGGTGCGCGGCCTCTGGAGGGAGACTGGAACGTCTCGATTCAGGAAAATCGATATGCTCACGAAATGTCGGGTGGTGCAACTCGGCTGACGGGAGTCCCGCGCATCACGGACAACCGGATAAGCGACGCCTCTGATCCGGTACAGATCTTTCAATTCTGGGTTTCGGCTTCCAGGCCTGGAATCATGGAAGTAGCCGCCGAGATTGTAATGGACGGTGTGGTGCTGCGAAGTAACGGAGTTGGCTTCGATAGCAGTGTTACGCTGGAGGCAGTTCCGCCGAAAAAATACTACCAGAACAGCTTTTCTCTCTATAAATACGGTGCGTTCAGGGAGCTTGTATACGAGGAGCGGATTCAGATTTTCCATCTCGGGCTTCAGGCTGACGGTCGTCAGATAAACTTGTTGGACTGGTACAGCAACGACATAGCGCTTAATCCATATGACGCTGATGATGCGGTAATGGTGTACTCGTCAGGAACAATAAATCACTACAGTGGCGGCGGCAGGAGTTTTTACGGTTATCTGGCGCCAATGTATGGAAAAACCGCTTCGATCCATACTCGTCACG
Source organism: Pseudomonas sp. Marseille-Q5117 (assembly GCF_946901175.1). Taxonomy (NCBI): domain Bacteria; kingdom Pseudomonadati; phylum Pseudomonadota; class Gammaproteobacteria; order Pseudomonadales; family Pseudomonadaceae; genus Pseudomonas; species Pseudomonas sp. Marseille-Q5117. The sequence continues at coordinate 36,711 of NZ_CAMPPP010000012.1, forward strand.
GTTATGTTAATTTCCAGATCAATGATGTGCCCGGCGTGCTGACGCTCGTGCAACGCACTACTGTGCAGACAGAGGAAAAGCCGGGAAATGAAGGCGCGTTCGAACTCGCGGTTATTGATGAGTTCGGTACGGAGCACTGGCTTGGGATTGAGGGTGACAAAGAGCAGCGGACTTTCATTCTGGGTGAATCGAAACGTTCAACAAAGCAATTCTCCTGATTTGATTTTGCGGTCAGCGAATTATCGCTGGCCGAATTGACCGTTTTAATATCTATCTGGAAAAAGGAGCTTCTTTTCCATGGAAAGTAATTCATCCTCCGCTGTTCATTCAAACGCTTTCAACTTCGGTGAGTTTGTTTCCGGAGGCGTTGATCCCCGCACGGGTATGTACACCTGCGCCTTTTCGTTGGGAAAGCTGCACTCGGCGGATCTCAATGGTCCTGAACTTGCGTTTTCAGTGGCTTTCAATCCGCTCAACCAGGCAGATGTCGGTTTCGGCATTGGCTGGTCTTTGACCCTGACGAATTACGACTTGCGCAGCAAAGTCATGACCTTGTCCAACGGTGAACGCTATAAGGCTGTCGAGACATCTGCCGGTCTGAAGTTCAATGAAATGAAACTGCAAACCGCGAAGGTATTGGTGACTGGTGCAGGGCGCTATGAAGTTCGATACAAGGATGGTCGGCGTGAGTTGCTCAAAGTTCTGGCTGGCAGTCATTTCGCCGTAGCAGAAAAAATAATTGCGGGGAACGGTGTCAGCGTTGCGCTGAAGCACGAGTTGTTCAACGGGTTTCCCAGGTTGGCCGAAATCAACGATACCAAGCGCTGCCTCTTGCGAGTCACACGCAAGGCAGGCGAGGCGATATTTACCCGGCATCCCGACACTGCTTCGAGTTCCAGTTACAAATTGATCCTGAAAAACGCTCGAGTAACGGCAATCGAGCTACCGGTCGGTAAAGGTTGGGACCTGGAATATGAAGTCATTCATGGGGCCAGCTATTTACACCGCGTCGTCAATCCATTGCGCGGCGTGGAAATCATTCGCTACAAGCGCCATGGTCACCGTTTCGTAAGTGGCATTGATCGAACACTGCCGTTTGTCATCGCTCACGATATTTACCCGGGGCGCCGCCAACCCAGGCTCTGCAAGACTTACGAGTACTCCGACCATAACTTTCTCGGCCAGGGGCTGTCGCCGGCCCGAAACAGCGACGGCGATCCTCTCTATCAGGCGCCCGGCTACTACGTATATACCTCGGATGAGAAGTGGGTGTTAAAGGGCAAGGTCCACACGCGCATCAAACGCACCTACAACAAGTTTCATCTCCTGATCGCAGAGACGACCACCTGTGGCGACGCGCAGATCGAAACTGCCACCGAATATCACTGCTCCGTCACCAAGCCGTTCAATGACCAGGTGGCTCAGTTCCGCATGCCGAAGGTGCATACGGTGACGTACCTTGATCGACGCACTCAGCAAAAGCGTGTGGAAACCACCGTTACCGAGTTTGATCAGGAAGGCAACTTGCTTAAGCAGGTTGAGCCAAGTGGGGTCACGACTTCGACGGAATTTTATCCGGCCAGTGGTGGAGATAATTGCCCGGAAGATCCGTTGGGTTTCTCCAGGTTCCCGAAAAAAAGGACGGTATCTGCTGCCGCGTCGGAGGGTACTTCGACTGTCACGTACTATGACTATGCGCTGCATACTGCGCTGGAAGGAGCGGAACTGGCCTCCGTGTTACCGGTCGAGGAGCGATTCTTCGAAGTTGTGGAAGGTGTTGAGGTATTGCGTTCGATAACCGCACGCAGTTATCTGAACTTGCCCAAGGACCCACTCAAACACGGGGCCACGAAAGAGCAAAGTGTCATCCTGAATGATAAAAAGACCGTTACTGAATTCTCCTATGAACTTGAGGATGACAGGCTGCGGGTCAAGTCGAGTACACGCGGATTTGACGGCGCATTGCAGACCAGTGAAAAAGTGCTTTCGACGCTTACCGGTTTACTGGTGTCGGAAACAGGTGTCGATGGCGAGCGCATCGAACATCAATATGACGCCATCGGCCGCGCACTGAGCAAAACGGTCGCTTCCGGCACCCCGTATGCGGCCGCTACCCAGTGGGCGTATCTGGCAGCCAGTGAGCAGCAGCCGGCGACGGTGGTGACCACGGATCCCGCCGGCGGCGAGCAAAGAGTGGCCTACGATGGCCTGGAGCGGGTGATCACCGTTCAGGAAAAGGATTGCGACCATCCCGACAAGGACGGGTTCATCCTGACTCGCGCGCTTTATTCTGCCCTGCATGATTCAGTCGGTCACAAGGTGGAAGTGATCCTGACCGATTGGCATGATGGCAAGCCTTGTCCGGTCAGTACCCGCTACGAATTCGATTCCTGGGGCCAGGTCAGCAAGACGCTGCATGCCGATGGGCGTATCGAACACAGCGAGGCGGATCCGGTTCTTCGCCAGCAAACCAACTGGCTCCAGGGGATGGGCAAGACACTTGCCCTCGTCAATGACTTCGGCAAGCCGCTGAGTGTCGAGAGCTTCAATCTGAAGAACAAGAGCCTCGGCAAAACCGTTTACACCTATGACGGTTACGGGCGCACAACCAGCCAGACAGATCCTGTCGGCAATATCACGCGATATGAGTACGACGTGTTTGACCGGCTGATCCGCAGTGTCCTGCCCGACGGCAGTGAGGTTGTGACCGACTACGCCGAGCATAGTGATGAAGGGCTGCCGGTGGCCATTCAGGTCGGTGACAAACTGTTGGGGCAGCAAACTTACGACGGTTTGGGCCGTTTGATCCAGAGCACCGTGGGCGGACGTCAGTCCGAGGCTGCTTATGAAGCGGGCTTCACTCAGCCACAGTGGTACAAGAGTGCTGATGGCAAAAAGACCGAATTCACTTATTTGCGGGAACTGGGCGGTTTGCTGACTGAGCGCAAGGCAGAGGACCTGGTCACAACCATGACCTATGACCCCGTCATTGGCAAACCCTTGACCTGTACCGAAAGCGGCAGGAGCCGCAGCTTTGCCTATCACCCTTCCGGGCGCCTGAAATCCGAAACGACGACCTTCGGCGCTGTCACGAAAGCAACGTCCAGTACCTGGTCCCTGCAGGGGCGACCGATCAGCCACGTTGATGTGCTCGGTACCGACAACAGATCTGAATACGATGAGTTCGGCCGCCTTCTATCCGCCTCGCAAGGCTTGCTGACAACCGAGTTCCACTACAACGCCCGGACGGGGATGCTGGAGTGGACGAAAACCGAAGACACCTCGATCAAGCGTCAGATGATTACCCGGTTCGCCTGTGGCGATATCGGCCGTGAAACCCGGCGTACATTCGAGATTCAGGGTCAGCCTGACCAGACCCTCGAATCGACTTACACGCTGGCTGGCAAACTGGCGCAGAAAGTGTCCAGACGTGGCGCTCAACTCTTACGTGATGAACAGTTCACCTACGACGTGCGCGGGCGCTTGATTCAGTACGACTGCGCTGGCACCCAAAAGCCCCGTGACCCGTATGGCAAGGAAATTATCCAGCAGACGTTCACCTTCGATGCGCTGGACAACATTCTTACCGTGCAGACGAAGTTCCCGCTGGGCGTGAATCTGACCACCTTCAGTTATGACAATCCCGATCCGGTACAGCTCAGCGCAGTCAAACATTCCCATGTCGACTATCCACCGGCAGTGACGCTGGAATACGACGCCAACGGCAGGATGATCAAGGACGACCAGGCGCGAACGCTGGCCTATGACGCGTTCGGACGTCTCGAACAACTGTCCGGCGCAGGCGGTTCAGTCATTCGTGGCTACCATTACGACGGTTTCGACGATCTGGTTGAGCTGTCGCAACCCGACGAGGTTACTACGCAGCGTTACTACTACGCAGGCCGGGTCGCCAATGAGGTGAGTGGTGAAAACTCATCCAGTATCGTGCGTCACGGTGGCGCGCTTGTGGGGCAACAGCAACTCGGTTTGAACGCCGGCGCGCAACTGTTTGGCACCGATCAACAGCAAAGCGTGCTGGCAACACTGGGCAAGGAACAGCTCGCCGATTGCGCCTACAGCCCTTATGGGCATCGTTCTGCCGAAGGCGGATTGTTCAGCCTGGCGGGGTTCAACGGCGAGCAACTGGATCCGGTTACCGGGTTGTATCTGCTGGGCAATGGTTATAGGGCCTATAGCCCGACACTGATGCGTTTTCTTGCCCCTGATAGCATGAGTCCGTTCGGCGCGGGCGGAGTCAATGCCTACAGTTATTGCCTGGGCGACCCGGTCAATCGGGTTGACCCTACCGGGCATGTCTCCTGGCAATCGATCCTCGGCGTCGGCCTCAGTATTCTCGGGATTGTTGCCAGCGTGGTGACGATGGGCGCGGCGACTCCATGGGCAGTGGCGGCGTTGGGGCTGGCGGTTGCTTCAGGCTTGGCGGGTATTGCCAGCGAGGTGGTCAATGAGCTGTCACCGGGTTCTCAAACAGGCGAGATATTGGGCTGGATCAGTTTTGGTCTCGGGCTGGCTTCGCTCGGTGCAGGTATGGCAGCGGGTGCAAAAGCTGCTGTGAATGCTGGCAGGAAGATGGCTTCAGCGTTTAGCAAGGGGCTCAGTGGCAGGGGGGTGGGCAAAGCGGGAAAACACTTCAAGAAGGGCGGAAAAGGCGCCAAGGCTGATGCCAAAAAAGCCAACGCGCCAGTGGAAGAAGTGGCAGATCATCCTTGGCAATTAATCAGGCCCGATGCAGAAGACTACCTCTATCCCACCCACAAGACGATGGCCGACGAATTCTTCGGGCTCGTCGAAAGCGATATGTCCCCCCTTCAGGCAGCCAGGAGGTCCAGGATGTATTACGAGGAGTTCGGCCCAGCCGGTGATGGAAGAAAAGTAACGCATGTTTTTTTCGCGGCCTCGAAAGGACGTGGGGAGCGTATTTATCTTCTGGAGGACAGTAAACAGAGAGTTTGCAAAGTCCTGCAGGCGGGTGGCCATTGGTCCGACGGGGAGACCAACGCAATAATGAAATCGGCCAAAAATATTGTTACAACGCGCATATGAGTACTCTGAATACTTTGCTTGCCCTTTTATCGGTGTGAAAGTCTGGAGTGCTGTTCAAGCGCCCACTCCACATGTTCTTTAACCAACTCCGACGGATAATCCCGTCGCGCCTTCAACGCTTCCAGCACCGGAATCGTTGAAGGCGCATTGCCCAGGCCCACCGCCAGATTACGTAACCAGCGCTCATACCCGGCACGTCGCAACGGCGAGCCTTCGGTGCTGCTCAAGAACTTTTCCTCATCCCACATGAACAGCTCGGCCAATTCAGCATTGTCGAGGTTGTGCCGGGGCGTGAAATCACTTTCTCCGGTCGGTCGGGCGAAACGGTTCCACGGGCAAACGATCTGGCAGTCATCGCAGCCGAATACCCGATTGCCAATCAACGGTCGCAACTCTTCCGGGATCGCGGTTTTCAGTTCGATGGTCAAGTAGGAAATGCAGCGTCGGGCGTCCAGCACGTACGGGCCGACAAAAGCGTTGGTCGGGCAGATATCCAGGCATGCGGTGCAACGCCCGCAATGTTCGGTGCTGTGCGGCTCGTCCACCGGCAGCGGCAGATCGACGAATAGCTCGCTGAGGAAGAAATAACTGCCGGCCTTGCGATTCAGTACAAGGGTGTTTTTGCCGATCCAGCCCAGCCCGGCCTGTTCGGCGATGGCTTTTTCCAGCACTGGCGCACTGTCGACAAAGGCACGAAAACCGAACGGGCCGATCTCTGCCTGGATCCTGTCGGCCAATTGTTGAACACGTTTACGGATCAATTTGTGGTAATCGCGGCCCAAGGCATAACGCGACACGTAAGCCTTTTCCGGTTCAGCCAGGCGTTTGGCCATTTCGGTATCGCCTGGCAGGTAGTCCATGCGCAGGGAAACCACGCGCAACGTGCCCGGCACCAGTTCTTCCGGGTGCGAGCGTTTGCTGCCATGGGCGCCCATGTAGTCCATTTCGCCGTGATAGCCGGCGTCGAGCCAGCGTTGCAGATGCTGCTCGTGCTCGGCCAGGTCCAGACCGCTGATGCCGACTTGCTGGAAGCCCAGCTCGCGGCCCCAATCCTTGATCGATTGGGCGAGGGCGGGCAGGTCTGTGGTGATGGCGGACATGAGGCGAGAGAAACCGGAGCTGAGGTGCGTATAATTCTGCCAGACATCGGAGCCCGAAGACGCATGCCGCAGACGAAAGATGAATTGCCCGACGCGCTGTACCGCGCCGCGCAGGTGCGCGAACTCGACGCGCGGCTGATCGCCGCCGGCACGCCGGGCTTCGAATTGATGCAGCGCGCCGCCCGCGCGACGTGGCGCGCACTGGTGCGCAAGTGGCCGGCAGCGAACGAACTGACGGTGCTTGCCGGGCACGGCAACAACGCTGGCGACGGTTATCTGGTGGCCGGGCTGGCGCTGCGGGCCGGTTGGACGGTGCGCGTTCTCGCCGTCGGCGATCCGCAGCGTTTGCAGGGCGATGCCGCACTGGCCCATGCCGAATCCGTAGCTGACGGTGTTGTGGTGCAAGGCTGGCAGGCGCAGAGCGAGCTGCGCGGTGTCGTCCTCGATGCCTTGCTCGGCACAGGTCTGAGCGGCGAAGTGCGCGAGCCGTATGCATCGGCGATCAAGGCGATCAACGCCTGCGGTTTGCCGGTAGCGGCGGTCGATATTCCGTCAGGGCTATGTGCCGATACCGGACGTGAACTGGGCGTCGCGGTCCACGCCGATCTAACGGTGACATTCATTGCTATGAAGATCGGGCTGTTGACTGGCGACGCGGCGGATCAAATCGGCGAACTGGTCTTCAACGACTTGCAAGCCACCGACGAAATTTTCAGTGACATTCCCGTCTGCGCTCAACGCCTGAGCGCCGCTAATCTCCCAGCACTTGCGCCGCGTGCGCCGACCTCGCACAAGGGGCGCTTTGGCCATGTGTTGCTGATCGGCGGCGATCACGGGTTCGGCGGAGCGATTCTGCTCAGCACGGAAATGGCCTTGCGCGGCGGCGCGGGCATGGTTTCGCTGGCGACTCGCCCAGAGCATGTGCCGGCGGCGCTGACTCGGGTGCCGGAGGCGATGGCGCTCGGCACCTCGTCAGCCAATCAACTGATGGGTCTGCTGGAAAAGGTTTCGGTATTGGTGATCGGGCCGGGACTCGGTCAGGCCAGTTGGGGCCGTGCCCTGCTGTCGGCTGCCGCCAATGCACCATCGCCGCAGGTGTGGGACGCTGACGCGTTGAACCTGCTGGCCAGCGATTTTGTCCAGTTGCCCAAGGATTGCGTGATCACCCCGCATCCCGGTGAAGCGGCGCGCTTGCTTGGCATCAGTACCGCCGAAGTGCAGGCCGATCGCCCGGCCGCTGCTCTGGCGTTGAGCAAAAAGTATTCAGCGGTAGTGGTTCTGAAAGGTGCCGGCAGTCTGATCGCCCATCCAGAAGGGCGTCTGGCCCTCTGTCATCAGGGCCATCCGGCGATGGCCACGGGCGGGTTGGGTGATGTGCTGGCCGGTCTCACCGGCGCATTGCTGGCCCAACGCATGGACGCGTTCGATGCGGCATGCCTGGCCGTCTGGCTGCACGCCAACGCGGGTATGCAACAAGGCAAATTCGGCCGTGGGCTGGCGGCCAGTGATCTGATTCCAGCCATTCGTCAGTTGTTGGAGGAGCAAGCACCGTGTCTGAAGTAACCCTGTACCTGGCCGATGAACAGGCGATGAGCGACTTTGGCGCACGAATCGCTCGCGTCACCCAGGGCCACGGCCTGATTTTTCTCGAAGGCAACCTGGGCATGGGCAAAACCACTCTGTCGCGGGGCATCATTCGCGGTTTGGGGCATGTTGGCGCGGTAAAAAGTCCGACCTTCACTTTGGTCGAGCCCTACGAGATCGGTGACATTCGTGCCTTCCACTTCGACCTGTATCGCCTGGTCGATCCCGAGGAGCTGGAGTTTCTCGGCATCCGTGACTACTTCGAAGACGATGCCCTGTGCCTGATCGAGTGGCCCGATAAAGGTGCAGGCTTTTTGCCAAAGCCCGACCTGACCATTACCATTGGCCCGCAAGACAGCGGGCGTTCGCTGAAAATTTTAGCCCAGGGCTCGCGTGGCGAGGCCTGGTGTGCCGCTTTGGCATTGGAATCCAATTAAATGATGGGGTTTGGTATGCGCTTTCGCGCGTTGGTGGCTGCCGCTGGACTGATGTTGATGGCAGTAACCGTCAACGCTGTGGCCGATTCAAAGGTCAACAGCGTGCGCCTGTGGCGGGCGCCGGACAACACGCGACTGGTCTTTGACCTCAGCGGCCCGGTGCAGCACAGCGTTTTCACCCTGACGGCCCCGGACCGGCTGGTGATCGACATCAACGGCGCCACCCTCGGCGCGCCGTTGAACGTGCAGACCGCGAACACGCCGATCACTGCGATGCGCTCGGCCCAGCGCACACCGACAGACCTGCGCGTGGTCATCGACCTGAAAAAAGCCGTCACTCCGAAAAGCTTCTCGCTGGCGCCGAACGCGCAATATGGCAACCGTCTGGTGGTCGATCTGTTCGACAACCCGGCCGATGCCGCGCCGCCGCCAGCCCCGACGCCATCGGTGGCAACCGTGCCGGCAGTGCCGGTGACCCCGACCGAACCGGCGATCAAGCTGCCGCCAGCCCCGGCCGGCAAACGCGACATTATCGTGGTGATCGACGCCGGCCACGGTGGCGAAGACCCGGGCGCGTCCGGCTCGCGCGGCCAGCGTGAAAAAGACGTGGTACTGCAGATCGCTCGCGAGCTGCAGCGTCAGGTCAACGGCATGAAAGGCTTTCGCGCCGAGCTGACCCGTACCGGCGACTACTTCATTCCATTGCGCGGGCGTACCGAAATCGCGCGCAAGAAGGGCGCCGACCTGTTCGTCTCGATCCACGCCGACGCCGCGCCGTCCGCAGCCGCGTTCGGTGCTTCGGTGTTCGCCCTCTCTGATCGTGGCGCTACGTCCGAGACCGCCCGCTGGCTTGCCGACAGTGAAAACCGTTCCGACCTGATCGGCGGTGCCGGCAACGTCAGCCTCGATGACAAGGACCGCATGCTCGCCGGGGTGTTGCTCGACCTGTCGATGACCGCGTCGCTGACCTCCAGCCTCAACGTCGGCCAGAAGGTCTTGACCAACATTGGCCGCGTTACGCCGCTGCACAAACAACGTGTAGAACAAGCCGGGTTCATGGTGCTGAAGTCGCCGGACATTCCGTCGATCCTGGTCGAAACCGGCTTCATCTCCAACGCCAACGAAGCGAACAAACTGTCCGCATCCAGCCACCAGCAGGCGCTGGCCCGTTCGATCAGCAGCGGCGTGCGCCAGTTCTTCCAGCAGAATCCGCCACCGGGCACCTACATCGCCTGGCTGCGTGATTCCGGCAAGATTGCCCAAGGCCCGCGCGACCACCGTGTCGGCCCGGGGGAAACCCTGGCGATGATCGGCGTGCGCTATCAGGTCTCGCCGGCCACCTTGCGTGCTGCAAACAACCTGAAAAGTGACGAGTTGAAAGTCGGTCAGCACCTGACCATTCCCGGCACCGAACTGGCGTCGAAAGAATGAACCAGGTATTGAACACCGCGCGCATCGAGCTGCTCAGCCCACGGCTGGCGAACCAGATTGCCGCCGGTGAGGTGGTTGAGCGCCCGGCTTCGGTGATCAAGGAGTTGTTGGAAAACAGCCTCGACTCTGGCGCCAAGCGTATTGACGTCGATGTCGAGCAGGGCGGCGTCAAGCTGCTGCGCGTGCGCGATGACGGCAGCGGTATTTCCGCCGATGACCTGCCGCTGGCCTTGGCCCGTCACGCCACCAGCAAGATCCGCAATCTCGAAGACCTCGAGCAGGTGATGAGCCTGGGGTTTCGTGGCGAGGCGCTGGCGTCGATCAGCTCCGTGGCGCGTCTGACCCTGACCTCGCGCACCCGCGATGCTGATCAGGCCTGGCAGGTCGAGACCGAAGGTCGGGACATGGCGCCGCGCGTGCAGCCGGCGGCGCATCCGGTCGGCACTTCGGTGGAAGTTCGCGACCTGTTCTTCAACACCCCGGCCCGGCGCAAATTCCTCAAGACGGAAAAAACCGAGTTCGATCACCTGCAAGAAGTGATCAAGCGTCTGGCGCTGGCGCGCTTCGACGTGGCTTTTCATCTGCGCCACAACGGCAAGACCATCCTCAGCCTGCACGAGGCCCACGATGATGCAGCCCGCGCCCGGCGTGTGGCGGCGATCTGCGGTTCGGGTTTCCTTGAACAGGCGTTGCCGATCGAGATCGAACGCAATGGCTTGCACCTGTGGGGCTGGGTCGGTTTGCCGACGTTCAACCGTAGCCAGGCTGACTTGCAGTATTTCTTCGTAAACGGCCGAGCAGTGCGCGACAAACTGGTGGCCCACGCCGTGCGTCAGGCTTATCGCGACGTGCTGTTCAATGGCCGGCATCCGACCTTCGCGCTGTTTTTCGAAGTCGATCCGGCGGCGGTAGATGTCAACGTGCACCCGACCAAACACGAAGTGCGTTTCCGTGACGGGCGCATGGTCCACGATTTCCTGTATGGCACGCTGCACCGCGCGTTGGGCGATGTGCGCCCGGAAGATCAGCTGGCTGGCTCGGTCACCACGGCGATCGTTCGGCCGAGCGGGATCGAGGCGGGCGAATTCGGCCCGCAAGGCGAGATGCGTCTGGCCGCCAATGCGCTGCTGGAGCAGCCGCAGGCGCAGCCGGTGTTCAATACTTCGTCTGGTGCCAGCGCTGGCGGCGCTTATCAGTATCAATACACGCCACGTCCGCAATCGGCGCTGCCCGCTGCCGAGGCTCAAGCCGCTTACAAAGAGTTTTTCGCGCCGCTGCCTGAAGCCAATGCCAGCGCGCTGCCAACCGGTCAGGAAGATATCCCGCCGCTCGGCTATGCACTGGCGCAGCTCAAGGGCATCTATATTCTGTCCGAGAACGCCCATGGCCTGGTGCTGGTGGACATGCATGCCGCCCACGAGCGGATCATGTACGAGCGCCTGAAAATCGCCATGGCCAGCGAAGGTCTCAGTGGCCAGCCGTTGCTGGTGCCGGAGTCGCTGGCCGTGAGTCAGCGCGAGGCCGATTGCGCTGAAGAACACGCCGCGTGGTTTCAGCGTCTTGGTTTTGAATTACAGCGGCTGGGGCCGGAAACCCTGGCGATCCGGCAGATTCCCGCATTGCTCAAGCAAGCCGAAGCCAATCGACTGGTCGGCGACGTGCTCTCTGACCTGATGGAATACGGCACCAGTGACCGTATCCAGGCGCATCTCAACGAACTGCTCGGCACCATGGCCTGCCACGGCGCGATCCGCGCCAACCGGCGCTTGGCCCTGCCGGAAATGAACGGTCTGCTGCGCGATATGGAAAATACCGAGCGCAGCGGTCAATGCAACCATGGCCGACCGACCTGGACCCAGCTGGGTCTGGACGATCTGGACAAACTGTTCCTGCGCGGTCGTTGATGAGCCAGCTTCCTCCAGCGATTTTCCTGATGGGCCCGACCGCTGCGGGCAAGACCGATCTGGCCATCGAGCTGACCAAAGTGCTGCCGTGCGAATTGATCAGTGTCGATTCGGCGCTGGTCTACCGCGGCATGGACATCGGCACGGCCAAGCCTTCGAAAGAGTTGCTGGCGCAATACCCGCACCGGCTGATCGACATCCTCGACCCCGCTGAAGCGTATTCAGCTGCCGATTTCCGTCGCGACGCGATGCAGGCCATGGCCGAGATCACTGGGCGAGGAAAGATCCCGCTGCTGGTCGGCGGCACCATGCTCTATTACAAGGCTTTGGTCGAAGGTCTGGCGGACATGCCGGCGGCCGATCCCGAGGTTCGTGCGCAGATCGAGGAAGAAGCTGCACGCCTCGGCTGGCAAGCCCTGCACGATCAACTGGCGCAAATCGATCCGGTGTCTGCGGCGCGCATTCATCCCAATGATCCGCAGCGCTTGAGTCGGGCACTGGAAGTCTATCGAGTCAGCGGGCAGAGCATGACCGCCCTGCGCGAGCAACAATCTGCGCAAAGTACTGAAGCAGCCGCTTCGGGACGCCAACAATTGCCCTATACTGTCGCGAACCTGGCCATTGCTCCGGCGAATCGTCAGGTTCTGCACCAGCGAATTGAACAAAGATTCACAAATATGTTGGAACAGGGATTCATCGACGAGGTCGTAGCCCTGCGTAAAAGAAGTGACCTGCATTCCGGGTTGCCGTCTATACGTGCGGTAGGCTACCGCCAAGTCTGGGATTACCTGGACGGCAAGCTGACATTGGCCCAGATGCAGGAGCGGGGCATCATCGCCACGCGCCAATTGGCCAAACGCCAGTTTACCTGGCTGCGCAGCTGGGACGATTTGCACTGGCTGGACAGTCTTGATTGCGACAATCTGCCACGCGCCTTGAAATACCTTGGGACCATCTCCATATTGAGCTGAGTCCTTGCAATTGCCGTCTATCCTTGGGGGTGTGACGGCCGAAGCCATCTGAATTTACCTGTTTTTATTATTGAATCCTTAAAGGAGTGCGGCACATGTCAAAAGGGCATTCGCTACAAGACCCTTACCTGAACACTTTACGTAAAGAGAAAGTCGGGGTTTCCATCTACCTGGTCAACGGTATCAAGCTGCAAGGGACGATCGAGTCGTTCGACCAGTTCGTGATCCTGCTGAAAAACACCGTAAGCCAGATGGTCTACAAACACGCTATCTCGACCGTCGTGCCGGTTCGTCCAATTCGTCTGCCTAGCGCAACCGAAAACGAACAGGGCGATGCCGATGCAGCGCCGGGTAACGCCTGATAGGAGTCTCCTTTGTTCTTTGAGCGCCACGGTGGTGGTGAACGAGTCATCCTCGTTCACTTGGATGGACAGGACCCTGAGGCGCGCGAAGATCCGCAGGAGTTTCAGGAGTTGGCAAATTCGGCTGGCGCCGAGACCGTCGCGTTTTTCAACGTGCCGCGTCATCGGCCAACCGCCAAATATCTGATCGGCAGCGGCAAGGTCGAGGAACTGCGCGACCTGGTCAAGGCTGAAGAAGCCGATCTGGTGATTTTCAATCACATCCTCACGCCCAGTCAGGAACGCAACCTCGAACGTGTTTTCGAGTGTCGCGTGATCGACCGCACCGGGCTGATTCTCGATATTTTCGCCCAACGCGCACGCACCCATGAGGGCAAGCTGCAGGTCGAACTGGCCCAGCTTGACCACATGAGCACGCGGCTGGTTCGCGGCTGGACTCACCTTGAACGTCAGGGTGGCGGTATCGGTATGCGCGGCCCGGGTGAAACCCAGCTGGAAACCGACCGCCGTCTGCTGCGGGTTCGCCTGCGTCAGATCAAGGGGCGGCTGGAGAAGGTGCGCAGTCAGCGCGAGCAGTCGCGCCGTGGTCGATCCCGTGCGGACATTCCTACCGTTTCGCTGGTGGGCTACACCAACGCGGGCAAATCGACACTCTTCAACAACGTGACGAAATCCGAGGTGTACGCGGCCGATCAACTGTTCGCCACACTCGACCCGACCCTGCGCCGGCTGGAGCTTGACGACCTCGGTCCGATCGTCCTCGCCGACACCGTGGGTTTCATTCGTCATCTGCCACACAAGCTGGTCGAGGCATTTCGGTCTACGCTCGAAGAGTCGAGCAATTCCGACCTGCTGCTGCACGTGATCGATGCGGCCGAACCGGATCGCATGTTGCAGATCGAGCAGGTGATGGTGGTGCTGGGCGAGATTGGTGCCCAGGACTTGCCGATCCTCGAGGTCTATAACAAACTCGATTTGCTCGAAGGCGTCGAGCCGCAGATCCAGCGCGATGCCGATGGCAAGCCGCAACGGGTCTGGCTCTCGGCGCGGGATGGCAGCGGTCTGGAATTGCTTGAACAGGCCATCGCCGAGTTGCTCGGCAGTGATCTGTTCGTCGGTACCTTGCGCTTGCCGCAACGATTCGCTCGGCTGCGTGCGCAGTTCTTCGAACTCGGTGCGGTGCAGAAAGAAGAATACGATGAAGAAGGTGTCAGCCTGCTGGCCGTTCGTTTGCCCCGGATCGAGCTTAATCGATTGGTAAGCCGCGAAGGATTGCAGCCGATGGAATTCATCGAGCAACACACTTTGCAATAAAAGCCTGACAAAGCGGTTGTGCCGCAACGGCAGGCATTCTGTAGCATTGGTCGGCGCGCCGTGGGTGCGTCTTTGCTTTATCAGATGGAGAGCGCTATGGCTTGGAATGAGCCGGGTGGCAACTCGAATAATCAGGATCCCTGGGGTGGCAAGCGCCGCAATAACGGCGACCGCAAGGGGCCACCGGATCTCGACGAGGCCTTCCGAAAGCTGCAGGAAAGCCTGAACGGGTTGTTCGGTGGTGGTAAGAAACGCGGTGATGACGGCGGCGGGTCGGGGCGCAGCAGTGGCGGCTTCGGCGGTCTGCTCGGCATCGGCCTGGTCGTGCTGGCGGCTGTCTGGCTGTACAGCGCGGTCTACGTGGTGGACGAGCAGGAGCAAGCCGTGGTGCTGCGCTTCGGCAAGTACTACGAGACTGTCGGCCCGGGTCTGAACATCTACTTTCCGCCGATCGACAAGAAGTACATGGAGAACGTGACGCGCGAGCGTGCGTATTCCAAGCAGGGCCAGATGCTGACTGAAGACGAGAACATCGTCGAAGTGCCGCTGACCGTGCAGTACAAGATCAGCAACCTGCAGGACTTCGTGCTGAACGTCGATCAGCCGGAAATCAGCCTGCAGCACGCCACCGAAAGTGCGCTGCGTCACGTGGTCGGTTCCACCGCCATGGACCAGGTGCTGACCGAAGGTCGTGAATTGATGGCCAGCGAAATCAAGGAGCGTCTGCAACGTTTCCTCGATACCTATCGCACCGGTATCACCGTCACCCAGGTCAACGTACAGAGCGCAGCGGCACCGCGTGAAGTACAGGAAGCCTTCGATGACGTGATCCGCGCCCGTGAAGACGAGCAGCGTTCGCGCAACCAGGCCGAAACCTACGCCAACGGCGTTGTGCCGGAAGCCCGTGGTCAGGCCCAGCGCATCATTGAAGATGCCAACGGTTATCGCGACGAGACTATCTCGCGCGCCAAGGGTGAGGCCGATCGCTTTACCAAACTGGTCGCCGAGTATCGCAAGGCACCTGAAGTCACCCGCGAGCGTCTGTACCTGGACACCATGCAGGAAGTCTTCAGCAACACCAGCAAGGTCCTCGTGACCGGCAACAAGAACGGCCAGAGCAATCTGCTCTACCTGCCGCTGGACAAGATGATCCAGAACAGTTCGGGTAATGCACCGGTGACCGGTTCGGCCGCCAGCAACAACACGGACGTCACGCCACATGTCACTGACGTGCCGCAGACGCGTACAAGGGAGACCCGCTGATGAGCAATAAATCGCTGATCGCCCTGATCGTTGGCGTCGTTGTGGTACTGGTGGGCTGGAATTGCTTCTACATCGTCGCTCAGACCGAGCGCGCGGTGCTGCTGCAATTCGGTCGCGTGGTTCAGGCCGATGTCCAGCCGGGTCTGCATGTGAAAGTGCCTTACGTTAACCAGGTGCGCAAATTCGACGCGCGTCTGCTGACGCTGGATGCACCGACGCAACGCTTCCTGACCCTGGAAAAGAAAGCCGTGATGGTCGATGCCTACGCCAAGTGGCGGGTGAAAGATGCCGAGCGCTTCTACACCGCGACTTCGGGTCTGAAGCAGATCGCCGACGAGCGTTTGTCCCGTCGTCTCGAATCGGGCCTGCGTGACCAGTTCGGCAAGCGCACCCTGCACGAAGTGGTGTCGGGTGAACGTGATGCGCTGATGGCTGACATCACTGCGTCGCTGAACAAGATGGCGGAAAAAGAGCTGGGTATCGAAGTGGTCGATGTCCGGGTCAAGGCCATCGATCTGCCGAAGGAAGTGAACCGCAGCGTGTTCGAACGCATGAGCACCGAGCGTGAGCGTGAAGCTCGCGAGCACCGCGCCAAGGGTAACGAGCTGGCCGAAGGCATCCGTGCCGACGCCGATCGTCAACGCCGCGTGCTGCTGGCCGAAGCCTATCGTGAATCCGAAGAGGTTCGCGGTGACGGTGACGCCCAGGCTGCTGCGATCTACTCCAAGGCCTACGGTCAGGATCAGGAGTTCTACGGTTTCTATCGTAGCCTGCGTGCCTACCGTGAAAGCTTCGCGAACAAATCCGACGTCCTGGTCCTCGACCCAAGCAGCGACTTCTTCCGTTATCTGGAAAAAGCCAAACCTTGACACGACGTTGACCTGAATCAGCCCGCCCGGCGGCTAAAACCTCGGGCGGGGTGATCCTTTCGGAAAACGTGTGTATGATGCGGCAGCCGGGAAATTCCCGGCTTTTTTGCGTCTGCACGTTTGATTGCTGTTTTTGTTGCAGACATCGGGTTTGAATAGCCCGAGCGTTTTTCGAGGAAAGTGATGGGCGAAGCCGCCAGCCGGCCTTTCGCTGCGTCGTTCATGCGCGTGCGTTTTGAACGCCCCGATCATTTTCTGCTTCACTCAAGGCTCGCCTAGTGCTGGCCGCCCGGATCAAAGGGGAATGGCGTAATGGCAACGGTAGACCGCTGGCTGCTGCCAGATGGCATCGAAGAAGTACTGCCACCGGAGGCGGCGCGCATTGAAGTCGCGCGTCGTCAGGTGTTGGATCTGTTCCAGAGCTGGGGTTACGAGTTCGTCGTGACTCCCCATATCGAGTACCTGGAATCCCTGCTGACCGGCGCGGGCCAGGACCTGGATCTGCGTACCTTCAAGGTCATCGACCCGCAATCGGGCCGGCAGATGGGTTTCCGTGCCGACATCACGCCGCAAGTGGCGCGCATCGATGCGCACACCCTGCGTCGCGAAGGCCCCAGCCGTCTGTGCTACGCCGGCAGCGTCCTGCATGCCCAGCCGCGTGCATTGTCGTCCTCGCGCAGCCCGATCCAGCTGGGCGCCGAGCTGTACGGCGACGCCAGCCCGAGCAGCGATGTCGAAGTCATCAGTCTGATGCTGGCCATGCTGCAACTGGCCGATGTGCCGGACGTGCACATGGACCTCGGCCATGTCGGCATCTACCGTGGTCTGGCGCGTGCCGCCGGTCTGTCCGGTGAAGTCGAGCAGCAGTTGTTCGATGCCCTGCAGCGCAAGGCCATCGATGAAGTGATTACCCTGACCGAAGGCCTGCCGGCCGATCTGTCGGGCATGCTGCGCGCACTGGTTGATCTGTGTGGCGGCCGTGAAGTGTTGAGCGCTGCCCGCGAGCGTCTGGCCAATGCGCCGGCGCCGGTGCTGGCGGCGCTGGAAGATCTGCTGGCGATCGCCGAGCGTCTTTCCGTGCGCTTCCCGCAGCTGCCGCTGTATTTCGACCTCGGCGAATTGCGCGGCTACCACTACCACACCGGTGTGGTGTTCGCGGTGTTCGTGCCGGGCGTTGGCCAGTCCATCGCTCAGGGCGGTCGTTACGATGACATCGGTGCCGACTTCGGTCGCGCCCGTCCGGCGACTGGTTTCTCTACCGATTTGAAAACCCTGGTGACCCTGGGGCGTGCTGAGATCGAGCTACCGTCTGGCGGTATCTGGATGCCTGACAGTACGGATGCGGCACTCTGGCAGCAGGTTTGCCAGTTGCGCAGTGAGGGTCAGCGTGTCGTTCAGGCCTTGCCTGGACAACCTTTGGCCGCCGCCCGTGATGCGGACTGCGACCGGCAATTGATTCAGCAGAACGGGCTTTGGCAAGTATCGCCATTGGCTTCTTGAGTTTTCCTGCCGGCCATCGCCGGCACCAAGTTTGCGCGAATGAGGACAAGTGTTATGGGTAAGAATGTCGTAGTCCTGGGCACCCAGTGGGGTGATGAGGGCAAAGGCAAGATCGTTGATCTGCTGACCGAACATGCTGCCGCCGTAGTGCGCTACCAGGGTGGCCACAACGCGGGTCACACGCTGGTGATCGACGGCGAGAAAACCGTCTTGCACCTGATTCCTTCGGGCGTGCTGCGCGAAGGCGTGCAATGCCTGATCGGCAACGGCGTGGTGGTTGCACCTGACGCCCTGCTGCGCGAGATCACCAAGCTGGAAGAGAAAGGCGTACCAGTGCGCGAGCGCCTGCGTATCAGCCCGTCCTGCCCGCTGATCCTGTCCTTCCACGTCGCGCTGGACCAGGCCCGTGAAAAGGCCCGTGGCGAGCTGAAGATCGGTACCACCGGTCGCGGCATCGGCCCGGCTTACGAAGACAAGGTTGCCCGTCGTGGCTTGCGTGTCGGCGATCTGCTGAACATGCCGCGCTTCGAAGACAAGCTGCGTGAACTGGTGGATTACCACAACTTCATGCTGGTCGGTTACTACAAAGAGCCAGCCATCGAATTCGAAAAGACCCTGGCCGAGTGCAAGGAATACGCTGAGCTGCTCAAGCCGCTGATGCTCGACGTGACTGCCGAGCTGCACGATCTGCGTCGTGCCGGCAAGGACATCATGTTCGAAGGCGCGCAAGGTTCGTTGCTCGACATCGACCACGGCACCTACCCATACGTAACCAGCTCCAACACCACCGCTGGTGGCGTGGCGACCGGTTCGGGCGTGGGTCCGATGTTCCTCGACTACATCCTGGGCATCACCAAGGCCTACACCACTCGCGTCGGTTCCGGCCCGTTCCCGACCGAGCTGTTCGACGAAGTTGGTGCGCACCTGGCCAAGCAAGGTCACGAGTTCGGCGCTACCACTGGCCGCGCCCGTCGTTGCGGCTGGTTCGACGCCGTCATCCTGCGTCGCGCTATCGACGTGAACAGCATCTCGGGCATCTGCCTGACCAAGCTGGACGTACTCGACGGTCTGGAAACCATCAACATCTGCGTCGGCTACAAAGACGCGCAGGGCAATGCCGTTGCGCCGACCGATGCTGACAGCTACGTCGGCCTGCAGCCGGTGTACGAAGAAGTGCCGGGCTGGAGCGAATCGACCGTGGGCGCCAAGACCCTGGAAGAGCTGCCGGCCAATGCTCGTGCCTACATCAAACGCGTTGAAGAGTTGATCGGCGCGCCGATCGACATTATTTCGACGGGCCCGGACCGCAACGAAACCATCGTTCTGCGTCATCCGTTCGCTTGATAAGTTGTTGATGTAAAAAACAAAGGCCCCTTAATCGGGGCCTTTGTCGTTTATGCCTGTTGGACGGCATGACCTTTGCTGTGAATCTGCCTACAAGAGTGCCATCAAATTAATGGCGTCAGAAGTAGAGGGATTTAAAGTGTCAGCCGTTCTCTCACTGTTACAAAGCCGTTTGTTGCGGCCGGTGTTCGTTACCCTTGGTATCGCCCTTTTGGTGCAGGTGTTGGTGGCGGTTGCCCTGACGCGGAGCACGGTGACCGCGCTGGAAGCCGATCTGGCCGTGCGCCTGGGTGCCGACAGCCAGAAACTCTCCGGTGAGCTGGAGCAGGCGGGGCGTGAAGTCACTTCAAGTCTTGATGCGTTATCGGCCAGCACTCGTCAGCGCCTCACGGCTGGCCTGTCCGCACGCCTCAAAGAAGAGCAGGCGCAACTGCGGGCGACGCTGGAAAAGGATCTGAAGGATTCGGCCAACGACATGGCGCAGTTGCTTGCATCCGTAGCGCCGCGTGCCATGTGGGACAGCGACGTGCCGACGCTCTCGGAGTTCGCTCGTCGCGCCCAGCGCAATCCCAACGTGCTGTTCGTGGTGTATGACGACGCCACCGGCCAGCATTTGACTCGTTACCTCAACCGTGAAAACCCGATCAACAAGGCCTTGCTGGAAAAAGGTCAGGGCGAGCGTGCGCTGGATAAAGTACTCGATGCGGCGAAAAACGATCCTTCGGTTTACTACCTCGAAGCCTCGATCAATCCCAATGGCGTGGAAATCGGCAAAGTGCTGATGGGCGTGTCCACGGCCTCGGTGGAAAGCGATCTGGCCGAGCTCGACAAGCGCTTCCTCGCGCTGATTGCCAGCAGCGATCAATTGGTCGGCGACAGCCTCAAAGGCGCAGCGGCGGACAGCGCCAAGGCAATGCAGGCGCGCCTGCAATCGGCGCAGGGCACCGCTGGCGAAATGAAAGCCAACACCGCACAAACCGTTCAAGGCGCTGCCGCGACACTGCGCTGGCGTATCGGCCTTGGCCTGGCACTGGTCGGTTGCGGCGTCCTGCTGTTGCTGGCCGTGGTGCTCGGTCATCGTGTGGTCAATCGTCTGAAAATGCTCAATGCGGCGATGGACGATCTGGCAGCGGGCGAGGGCGATCTGACCAAGCGTGTGCAGATCAACAGCAAGGATGAAATCGGCGACATGGCCTCGGCGGTCAATCGCTTTGTGGATAAATTGCAGCCGATCGTGCGCGAGGCCGGTGATGTTGCTCAGCGCACTGGCGTGGAAATCGGCGCGATGACTTTGCGCAACGCTGGCGCTGATGCGGCTGCCGGAATGCAGCGCGATGAAGTCGCAGAAAGCCTTCGTGCGCTGTCGCAAATGGCTGACGAAGCGCAGTCGGAAAGTCAGGCGATGCAGGCGGCGCTGAAGCAGGTTGTCGATATTCGTCAGGCCACCGATGAGAACACTCGTACTTCCGCCAAGGTCGGCAGCCTGATCGAAGCGCTGGCCGGGCAGGTCGATACCGGGGCGAAGGTTATCGAGCGACTGGCGCAGCAGAGCGAGCAGATCGAGGTGGTGCTGACGGTGATTCACGGCATCGCCGAACAGACCAACCTGCTGGCATTGAACGCTGCGATCGAGGCGGCGCGCGCCGGTGAAACCGGGCGTGGGTTTGCCGTGGTGGCGGATGAAGGGCGGGCCCTGGCGAGCAAAACGCAGAGCTCGACGGGCGATATCCAAGCGCACATAGTCGCTCTGCAGCAAGGCGCACGTGAGGCAGTCGAGGCGATTGGTCAGGCCGGACGACAGGCCAGCGAAGGTTTGCTGGTGTTGCGCGACAGTGCGCGTTTGCAGCAATCGGTGCAGGCTTCGGTCGAGCAGGTGCATGCGGCGATCGGTCTGGCGACGCAAGCAGCCGCGCATCAGGCGCAGGGTGCACAGGCAGTGCGTGGGCGCGTCGAGACGATTCACGCCCAAGCCGAGAAAGCGGCGCAGGCAGTGGTGGAGACCACGGCCAGTGGCAAGGTGCTGGATGGTCTGGCGGCGCAGTTGAAGGCTAGCCTGGGACAGTTCCGCGCTTAAGATCAAAAGATCGCAGCCTGCGGCAGCTCCTACAGGGAAACGCAAATTCCGATGTAGGAGCTGCCGAAGGCTGCGATCTTTTAGCGGCTGAGATACATCCGCGTCGTCAGCAGATAAACCGGCAACCCCGAGACCACAATCAACAACGCCGCATAAGGCGCCGCCGCGGCAAACTCGACATTCGCCGTATGCGCCCAGACTTCGGTCGCCAATGTATTGAGTCCGGTTGGGCTGAGCAGCAACGTTGCCGTCAATTCCTTCATCGCATCAAGAAATACCAGCGCAAACGCTGCGCCCAGTGCCGGGAAAATGATCGGCAAGGTCACCCGGCAAAACGCGGTGAACGACGATGCGCCTAACGTCCGCGCCGCTTCTTCCAGCTGCGGTGCAGCCTTGTTCAGAGCGGTACGGATCGGCGCCTGCGCCAATGGCAGGAACAGCAGTGCATAGGCGATCAGCAGCAAGCCCGACGTCTGATACAGCACCGGCACGTAATGCAGGGCGAAATACACCAGCGTCAACGCAATCACCAGCCCCGGCAGCGCGTGCAACAGATAAGGCAGGCGTTCGGCCCAGATTGCCAATTGGCCTTTATAGCGCACCACCAGCAGCCCGACCGGCACTGCCAGCGCCAGGCACAACGCCGCGCCGCCCAACGACAATGCCAACGACGACAACAGCGCCTCGGTGATCGCTGCTAGCGGGAACGCCGCCGACGAACCGACCGCCAGCCAGTAGGCCAACATCCCCAGCGGAACGCCGCTGCCGATAATCGCCAGCAACAGGCAATACAACTGACCTGCCGCCGCCCATGGCCCAAGCTTCACTTGCTCAGCCTGTCGCGCCGCGCCCTGGCCGGTGCGCACATGCCGGCCCTTGCCACGCACCCGCAGTTCCAGCCACAACAGCAGCAGACACAGCGCCAGCAACACCGCCGAAAGCATCGCAGCATTGGCGTTGCTGAATTCCAGTTCGAATTGCTGGTAGATCGCCGTGGTAAAGGTTTGCAGGCCAATGATCGACAGCGCGCCGAATTCCACCAGCATGTGCAGGGCAATCAGCAGCGAACCGGCCAGCAGCGATGGCCACAGCAGCGGCAGGGTGACGCGGAAAAACACGCCCCAGCGATTCTGTCCCAGCGTGCGGGCGGATTCTTCCAGGGAGGGATCGAGATTGCGCAGGGTGGCGGCAACCGGCAGAAAGATCAGCGGATACTTCGACAGGCTCATCACCAGAATCGCCCCGCCGAGGCCTTCGAATTGCGCGCTGAGCGAGACCCAGGTGAAGCTGCTGACAAACGCCGGCACCGCAAACGGCAGGCACAGGATCACGCCCCACAGGCGTCGACCCGGCAGGTTGCTGCGTTCCAGCAGCCACGCCAGCGACAGACCGATCACTGCGCAGGTGACCGTCACGCCGACCATCAATGCCAAGGTGTTGCGCAGCAGGCCAAATACATACGGGCGCCACAGCAGGTGCAGCGCCTCGGCCCATCCGGCTTGCCAGGCTTTCAGTCCGACATAGGCCAGTGGCAGCAGGCTCATGACCACCAGCAGCAATACCGGCAACACCAGCCAGATTGAAGGCCTTTTGCGTCGTGGCACGTAATCCCCGCGCGCGGCGGGGGCCGATAACGATGCTGCCATCAGTTCAGGCCAACTTCGCGTTCCAGCTCCAGCGCTTCTTCAGCATTGCCCAGATCCGCCGGGGTGACGTTCGGCGCTTCCAGTTCGCTGAACGGCTTGAGGCCGCGATCCGATTCCATGCCTTTGTGCAGCGGGTATTCGGCGGTGGTCTGAGTGATCACGCGCTGACCTTCTTCGCTGGCCATGAAGGCGAGGAATTGCTGGGCTTCTTTTGGATGTTTGCTGGATTTCAGCACGGCAGCGCTGGACACGGTGATCAAGCCGCCAGCGTCGCCGCCGGTGAAATAATGCAGCTTGGAGTCGAGCTTGCCTTTCTCGCGTTGCAGGGCGAACCAGTAGTAGTTGTTCACCAGTACGGTAGCGACTTCGCCGTTTTCCACAGCTTTGAGTGCGACCATGTTGTTGCTGTAGGTCTTGCCGAACGCGCGCAGACCGGTCAGCCATTCTTCGGCAGCGTCACGACCGTGCAGTTTGATGATTGCTACGGCCTGCTCCTGGAAGGCGCCACTGGTCGGAACGAAGCCGACCTTGCCTTGCCACTGCGGCTCGGAGAATTCCATCACCGATTTCGGCAGGTCTTTTTCATCGATCAGTTTCGGATTGAACGCGACCACGCGCACGCGCGCGGTAACGCCAATCCAGGTACCGTTTGCTGCTACATATTTTTCCGGCAGAACCGCCAGTGTCGCGTCATCGGCCTTGGCCAGCAGGCCCTGTTCACCAAGGTTATTCAGCGGTGGCGACTCTTCGGTGTAGATCACATCGGCGGGCGAGCGGTCGCCTTCTTCGATGATCTGGCTGGCGAGCTGGTTGCTGCTGCCTTTGCGCACGTTGACGTGGATGCCGGTCTTGGCTTCAAAAGCCTTGGCAATCGCGTCGCCGACTTCCTTGTGCTGGCCGTTGTAGAGAGTCAGGGAAACCGCATCGGCAGCCTGGGTGAGGGGAGTGGCGAGCGCCAGGCCGAGGAGGGTGAAGGTCAGGCCTCGGCGCAGGGTATTTCGAAACGTCATTCGCAGGGTTCCTCACTGTCGCATTGCAAAAACTTGCAACAATGATAAACGATATTGTTTCTCAAGTGCGCCTTGTGGGGCGACTGGCGATCCTGTAGGGATGGCGAAATTCAGGAAGCCAGAAACGCAAAAACCCGCTTTCGCGGGTTTTTGTGAAATCCAAGGCCTGAACCTTGAATTTGAATTGGTGCCCAGAAGAAGACTCGAACTTCCACGACCGTAAGGTCACCAGCACCTGAAGCTGGCGTGTCTACCAATTTCACCATCTGGGCAATCATCGCAAGCGTTGCCGCTGTTGATGTGGCGCACTATACGGAGGCCTTTTTGATCTGTAAACCCCTGATTTGGTTTTAATAAATCAGTGTGAGCAAAAGCTTTCCCGCAAATGCACAAAACCCGCTTTCGCGGGTTTTGTGTGAGTGTTGAAACTGATCTAGTCTCAAACTCGAAATTGGTGCCCAGGAGAAGACTCGAACTTCCACGACCGTAAGGTCACCAGCACCTGAAGCTGGCGTGTCTACCAATTTCACCACCTGGGCATCATCGAAAGCGCTAGTGCGTCGTCGATGGCGCGCACTATACGGAGCGCCTTTTTAACTGTAAACCCCTGCCGCAGAAAAAACTGAATTTTTTTACCAGCGGCGTTCAAAACTGTGTCCGAGCGTCGATACAAGGCCCTGCACAGCCTTATAGAAGCGGAAATTTCCCGTTTCCCGGCGCCTATGCCAAACTAACCCGTATATAGACAAGGTGAAAACTCTCTAATGGCCGATTGGCAGTCCCTCGATCCCGAGGCCGCTCGTGAAGCGGAAAAATACGAAAACCCTATTCCCAGCCGCGAACTGATCCTGGCGCACCTCGCCGATCGGGGTTCGCCTGCTGCCCGCGAGCAACTGGTCGAAGAGTTTGGTCTGACCACGGAAGACCAGATCGAGGCCCTGCGCCGCCGCTTGCGCGCCATGGAGCGCGACGCTCAACTGATCTACACCCGCCGTGGCACTTACGCGCCGGTCGACAAGCTCGACCTGATCCTCGGCCGCATCAGCGGTCATCGTGACGGTTTCGGCTTCCTGGTGCCGGACGACGGCAGCGACGACCTGTTCATGAGCCCGGCGCAAATGCGTCTGGTATTCGACGGTGACCGTGCGCTGGCCCGGGTTTCCGGTCTCGACCGTCGTGGTCGCCGTGAAGGCGTGATCGTCGAAGTGGTGTCCCGCGCTCACGAAACCATCGTCGGCCGCTACTTCGAAGAAGGCGGCATCGGTTTCGTGGTTGCCGACAATCCGAAGATCCAGCAGGAAGTGCTGGTCACTCCGGGCCGCAACGCCAACGCGCAGATCGGTCAGTTCGTCGAAGTGAAAATCACCCACTGGCCAACGCCGCGCTTCCAGCCGCAAGGCGATGTGGTCGAAGTGGTCGGCAACTACATGGCGCCGGGCATGGAAATCGATGTTGCCCTGCGCACTTACGACATTCCGCACGTCTGGCCTGAAGCGGTTGTGAAAGAAGCCGCCAGGCTCAAGCCGGAAGTTGAAGAAAAAGACAAAGAGAAGCGCATCGACTTGCGCCATCTGCCGTTCGTCACCATCGACGGCGAAGATGCCCGCGACTTCGATGACGCGGTCTACTGCGAAGCCAAACCGGGCAAGCTGCGTCTGTTCTCCGGTGGCTGGAAGTTGTACGTGGCGATTGCCGACGTCTCCAGCTACGTGAAGATCGGCTCGGCGCTGGACAACGAAGCTCAGGTTCGCGGTAACTCGGTGTATTTCCCCGAGCGCGTGATTCCGATGCTGCCCGAGCAACTGTCCAACGGCCTGTGCTCGCTGAACCCGCGAGTCGATCGTCTGGCCATGGTTTGCGAGATGACCATCTCCAAGTCCGGCGAAATGACCGACTACTGCTTCTATGAAGCGGTGATCCATTCCCACGCTCGTCTGACCTATAACAAGGTCAGCGCGATGCTGGAAACGCCGAAGGCTACCGAAGCGCGCAAATTGCGCGGCGAGTACACCGACGTCGTGCCGCATCTCAAGCAGCTCTACGCCTTGTACAAGGTATTGCTGGCCGCCCGTCACGTGCGTGGCGCGATCGATTTCGAAACCCAGGAAACCCGGATCATCTTCGGCTCCGAGCGCAAGATCGCCGAAATCCGTCCGACCGTGCGCAACGATGCGCACAAGCTGATCGAGGAGTGCATGCTGGCCGCCAACGTGGCCACTGCCGAATTCCTCAAGAAGCACGAAATTCCTGCGCTGTATCGTGTTCACGCCGGTCCGCCGCCAGAGCGTCTGGAAAAACTGCGCGCGTTCCTCGGTGAGCTCGGCCTGTCGCTGCACAAAGGCAAGGACGGTCCGTCGCCGAAGGATTATCAGGCTTTGCTCGCGAGCATCAAGGATCGTCCGGATTTCCACCTGATCCAGACTGTGATGCTGCGCTCATTGAGCCAAGCGGTGTACAGCGCTGAAAACGACGGCCACTTCGGCCTGAATTACGAAGCCTACACCCACTTCACTTCGCCGATCCGTCGTTATCCGGACCTGCTCACGCACCGAGCGATCCGCAGCGTGATCCATTCGAAACAGGACACCCCGCACGTTCGTCGTGCCGGTGCGATGACCATTCCGAAAGCGCGCATCTATCCGTACGACGAAGCGGCGCTGGAGCAGCTTGGCGAGCAGTGCTCGATGAGCGAGCGCCGTGCCGACGAAGCGACCCGCGACGTGGTGAACTGGCTCAAGTGCGAGTTCATGAAGGATCGCGTTGGCGAATCGTTCCCGGGCGTGATCACCGCAGTGACCGGTTTTGGTCTGTTCGTCGAGCTGACCGATATCTACGTCGAAGGCCTGGTACACGTCACCGCATTGCCGGGCGATTACTACCACTTTGATCCTGTGCATCACCGCTTGGCGGGCGAGCGCACCGGTCGCAGTTTCCGTCTTGGCGACACCGTTGAAGTACGCGTCATGCGCGTCGACCTCGACGAGCGCAAGATTGACTTCGAGATGGCCGAGAAAACCATCAGCGCGCCGATTGGTCGCAAGAAACGTGGCACCGAAACCGCTGCGCCTGCTGCCAAGGCTGCGGAAGAAAAGGCTCCAGCGAAAACCGCCAGCCGTCGTCCGGCCAAGGAAAAGGTCGCCGAAGCCTATCGCCCGAGCGACGCCGTGGCGAAAAACGCCGAGCTGCGCAAAAGCCGTGAATTGAAGAAG
This sequence comes from Pseudomonas sp. Marseille-Q5117, assembly GCF_946901175.1. NCBI lineage: Bacteria > Pseudomonadati > Pseudomonadota > Gammaproteobacteria > Pseudomonadales > Pseudomonadaceae > Pseudomonas > Pseudomonas sp. Marseille-Q5117. The sequence continues at coordinate 63,793 of NZ_CAMPPP010000012.1, forward strand.
GCCTTGCTGGCCGATGCGAAAAACGGTGGTAAAGCGGCGTCCGGGGGAAAGACCGGACGGTCGGCGCCTGACAGGGCGACCGACGGCAAGCCAGCCAAGCCGAGCAAACACCGTAAGGGCCCGCCAAAAGCGGGTTCCGCTCCAGCCAAAAGTGGCGGAGCGCGTAAACCGAAGGCGAAGTCATGAGTCAGTTGGAAAAAATCTACGGCGTTCATGCGGTAGAAGCGTTGCTGCGTCACCACCCCAAACGCGTCAAGCAGATCTGGCTGGCGGAAAGCCGCAACGATCCGCGCGTGCAGACGCTGGTCGAGCTGGCCAATGAAAACCGTGTTCAGGTCGGCCAGGCCGAGCGCCGCGAAATGGACGCCTGGGTTGAAGGCGTGCACCAGGGCGTGGTCGCGGAAGTCAGCCCGAGCCAGGTCTGGGGCGAGGCGATGCTCGACGAGTTGCTTGATCGTACCGAAGGCGCGCCGCTGTTGCTGGTGCTCGACGGTGTGACCGATCCGCACAACCTCGGCGCCTGCCTGCGCTCGGCCGATGCGGCCGGTGCGCTGGCGGTGATCGTGCCGAAGGACAAGTCGGCCACGCTGACCCCGGTGGTGCGTAAAGTTGCCTGCGGCGCCGCGGAAGTGATTCCGCTGGTGGCCGTGACCAACCTGGCGCGCACATTGGAAAAACTCCAGCAACGCGGTTTGTGGGTAGTCGGCACCGCAGGTGAAGCCGAGGTCAGCATTTATGACCAGGACCTCACCGGCCCGACCATCCTGATCATGGGCGCCGAAGGCAAAGGCATGCGCCGCCTGACCCGCGAGCATTGCGACTATCTGGTGAATCTGCCGATGGCCGGCAGCGTCAGCAGCCTCAACGTGTCGGTCGCCACTGGCGTGTGCCTGTTCGAAGCCCAGCGCCAGCGCGGTGCGAAGGCCAAGGCTGCCGCGAAGAAATAAGCTTCACGCAATCAACTGTGGGAGCGAGCCTGCTCGCGAAGAGGAGTGTCAGTCGACGTCATTGTTGCCTGACAGGCCGCATTCGCGAGCAGTCTCGCTCCCACATTCGTTTACGGTGTCTGGAAGATCGGTGGTTGTTCAAATAATCACCAATTGCCTTGCGCCCCCGCAGTCCCTTCTCTACAATTGCGCCCCTTGCTGTGACGGCAGGCACGCATGTGCCCCGCGCCAGCAAGTCCATAAGTGTCATTCACTCCTTGTCTGACCGTTTTTGAGCGGCAGGCTACAACCCGTAAGGAGCATTCATGCGTCATTACGAAATCATCTTTCTGGTCCACCCGGATCAGAGCGAGCAAGTCGGCGGCATGGTTGAGCGTTACACCAAGCTGATCGAAGAAGACGGCGGCAAAATCCACCGTCTGGAAGACTGGGGCCGTCGTCAACTGGCCTACGCAATCAACAATGTTCACAAGGCTCACTACGTGATGCTGAACGTTGAGTGCACTGGCAAGGCCCTGGCCGAGCTGGAAGACAACTTCCGCTACAACGATGCAGTGATCCGTAACCTGGTCATCCGTCGCGACGAAGCCGTTACCGGCCAGTCCGAGATGCTCAAGGCTGAAGAAAACCGCAGTGAGCGCCGTGAGCGTCGCGACCGTCCTGAGCACGAAGGCGCCGAAGGCACCGACAGTGATGACAGCGACAACAGCGATAACGCTGACGAGTAATCCACGGACCTTATTAAGGAGCCTATCAAATGGCACGTTTCTTCCGTCGTCGTAAATTCTGCCGCTTCACCGCTGAAGACGTGAAAGAGATCGATTACAAAGATCTCAACACTCTGAAAGCCTACGTATCCGAGACCGGCAAAATCGTTCCAAGCCGCATCACCGGTACCAAAGCTCGTTATCAGCGTCAGCTGGCCACCGCTATCAAGCGCGCCCGCTTCCTGGCCCTGCTGGCCTACACCGACAGCCACGGCCGCTGAGACCGGGCAGTCGACAAGTAGCAAAGGATTGAATGCATGCGCGCCTTAGCTGAGTTCATCATGCGAGGCCGAATGCAGGCCACTCTCGTGGTGGCCGGATGTGCAACATTGCCGTTGTTGTATTGGTTGGGTGCTGCCGCCGGGAGCCTTGTGCTGCTGCGGCGCGGATTGACGGACGCCCTTGGCGTTCTGTCACTGGGACTGCTGCCGGCATTGATCTGGTGGCTGTATGCCGATGACCCACGGGCACTTCTGGTGCTGCTGGGGTCTTCGGGGCTTGCGTTGGTTTTGCGCGCAAGCGAATCCTGGGTCCGCACGCTGCTGGTCAGCGTAGTGATCGGAGTGGTGTTTTCGGTGGTGCTCGGGGTCGCTTTTGCGGCCCAGATCGAGATGCTTGCACAGGCCCTCATAAAGGTCATGCCGGCGCTTCTTGGTGAGACTTACAAGCAATTGTCGGTCGATGAGCAAGCGCGTTTCGCGTCCCTGATTGCACCGGTCCTGACCGGACTGATTGCGGCCTTGTTGCAGATCGTCAGCGTGCTGAGTCTGATTGTCGGGCGGCATTGGCAGGCGTTGTTGTACAACCCGGGTGGTTTCGGTCGCGAGTTTCGCGCCATCCGCATCCCGCTGGGGCCGGCGATGTTACTGCTGGCGTTGATGCTTCTGGGCCCGAATCTCGGTGCACAGATGGCTATGTTGACGCCGTTGTGCAGTGTACCGCTGGTGTTCGCCGGGCTGGCCCTGATTCACGGGCTGGTCGGGCAGAAGCGACTGGCCGGTTTCTGGCTGGTGGGGTTGTACGTCACGCTGCTGTTGTTCATGCAGCTGATCTATCCGTTGCTCGTGGTTCTGGCCATTGTCGACAGCCTGATTGATTTTCGCGGTCGTCACGTGTCGAAAGACACCGACAGCGCGAACGGTGAAGGTTAAAAGTTAGAGGATTTTCACATGCAACTGATCCTTCTGGAAAAAATCGCCAACCTGGGCAACCTGGGCGACAAAGTAAACGTTAAGGCCGGTTACGGCCGTAACTACCTGCTGCCTTTCGGCAAGGCTACCGCTGCGACCGCTGCCAACCTGGCTGCGTTCGAAGAGCGTCGCGCCGAGCTGGAAAAAGCTGCCGCAGACCGTAAGGCATCGGCTGAAAGCCGTGCTGCCCAACTGGCCGAGCTGGAAGTGACCATCACTGCCACCGCTGGCGACGAAGGCAAGCTGTTCGGTTCGATCGGTACTCACGACATCGCTGATGCACTGACCGCTTCGGGCGTTGAAGTGCAGAAGAGCGAAGTTCGTCTGCCGAACGGCACCATCCGCAACGTAGGTGAATTCGACGTGGCCGTGCACCTGCACGCCGAAGTTGAAGCCACCGTACGCGTTGTCGTGGTAGCAGCTTAAGCAACACGGATCGGCTGGCGGCTTGTCCGCCAGGCGGTTAACATCGGGCACGATCCTGTTTACAGGTCGTGCCCTTTGTCTTTCTGAATTCCCTGCTTTTCACTAATACTCAAGTGGCCATGAACGATATCTCCGCTCCCGAGCAATACGATCTGCAAACCGCTGCCCTGAAGGTGCCGCCGCATTCCATCGAGGCCGAACAGGCCGTACTCGGTGGTCTGATGCTGGACAACAACGCCTGGGAACGCGTGCTTGATCAAGTCTCCGACGGCGATTTCTACCGACATGACCACCGCCTGATTTTCCGCGCGATCGCCAAACTGGCCGATCAGAACTCGCCGATCGACGTCGTGACCCTTGCCGAGCAATTGGACAAGGAAGGCCAGACGTCGCAAGTTGGCGGCCTCGGTTATCTTGGCGAACTGGCGAAAAACACGCCTTCCGTCGCCAACATCAAGGCCTATGCGCAGATCGTCCGCCAGCGCGCGACGTTGCGCCAATTGATCGGCATCAGCACCGAGATTGCCGACAGCGCCTTCAACCCGGAAGGTCGCACCGCTGAAGAAATCCTCGATGAAGCCGAACGGCAGATCTTCCAGATCGCCGAAGCGCGGCCCAAGACCGGCGGCCCGGTCGGCGTCAATGAGCTGCTGACCAAGGCCATCGACCGCATCGACACGTTGTTCAACACCGCCGACGCGATTACCGGTCTGTCTACGGGTTACACCGACCTCGACGAGAAGACCAGCGGCTTGCAGCCGTCCGACCTGATCATTGTCGCCGGCCGACCTTCGATGGGTAAAACCACCTTCGCGATGAACCTGGTGGAAAACGCCGTGTTGCGCAGCGAGAAGGCTGTCCTGGTTTACTCCCTCGAGATGCCAGGCGAATCGCTGATCATGCGTATGTTGTCCTCGCTCGGCCGTATCGACCAGACCAAGGTCCGTTCCGGCCAACTCGAAGACGACGACTGGCCGCGTCTGACTTCTGCAGTCAACCTGCTCAACGACCGCAAACTGTTCATCGATGACACCGCCGGTATCAGCCCCTCGGAAATGCGCGCGCGGACCCGGCGTCTGGTGCGTGAGCATGGCGAGGTGGGCTTGATCATGATCGACTACTTGCAGTTGATGCAGATTCCTGGTTCCAGTGGTGACAACCGCACCAACGAGATTTCCGAGATCTCGCGATCCCTGAAAGCCCTGGCCAAGGAATTCAACTGTCCGGTAGTGGCGCTGTCGCAGCTCAACCGTTCCCTCGAACAGCGCCCGAACAAGCGCCCGGTGAACTCCGACTTGCGGGAATCCGGAGCGATCGAGCAGGACGCCGACGTGATCATGTTCGTTTACCGCGACGAGGTGTATCACCCGGAAACCGAGCACAAGGGCATCGCCGAAATCATCATCGGCAAGCAGCGTAACGGCCCGATCGGGTTCATCCGGCTGGCGTTCATCGGTAAATACACGCGCTTCGAAAACCTCGCACCGGGCAGTTACAACTTCGACGACGACGAATGACAGCAGGCCGGTTCAACCGGTCTGCTGGAGCGCTCAATCTCAGTCGGCCTGAACTGGCGCCTCGACGGGCTCGCCTGGTTGCAGTTCTTGTCGAGTCAGTGTCTGAATCAGCGTCGCTTCGCTGATTGCCAATTGTGCGGTGACATCATTGGTTTGAGTATCGTAGTCAGTCTGCGGCAGTACTTTTTTTGCAAACTGCTCGTCCAGTGCGGCCTGTTTCTGCTGATAAGGCTGACGAGCCGCGTCGAACTGCGTTGAATGTTTATGTGTGATGAAGTCCTGCCAGAAGTCTGTTGCCAACAACGCCTGGACCTCTTCAGGCGAGTTGTCCTGCGTGACAACTTTTCGATACGCCACATCGAGCATCGCCGGCGTGACGCCAGCCATGCCGATGAACGACAGCGTCTGCGGTTGAAACGGCAGTTGCAGCCGATCCTTGAGACCGAAGCGGTACGCCATGGTCATCTCGTGCGGGTCGCGTATGCGCAGGCGATGGATGTTTCGCTCGCTCGCTGATGCCAACGGATCGTTGGCGACAGCCCTGCTGGTCGTTACCTGTGCCGCCGCAATGTCATCGACTTGCTTGAGTCGAAACAAACCTTTGGACAATTCCACCAATGGAGCGCCATTGCCATCCACACGGGCTTGCACGCGCGCCTTATGAGTCATGGCCAGCACTTGCAAGTCGGTGAAAGTGGCAGCCGCCAGGTCAGTGCAGCCCGCCTCGCAGGCGCGGTCGAAGATTTCTCGGCGCAAAGCTCGGGATGACCGATTGTTGGCGCTGATGACGTCGACGACTTCCCAGGCCTGTCGCCTGAAGTCCGCGTGGTGAGCGAGACCATTGAGAATGTTGAAAAAACCGTCCGAGCCGTCCTGTGCCCTTAAACCGTTCAGTTGCGCGAGTCGAGTCGATGCCTGATCTGACGACATACCGGCGAACCATTGTGGGTGAAATGCTTCGGGGGCTATGACGGGCAGCTGTATGCGAACATCGGGGCGTGCAGTCGTCAGCAGGTTCCAGCGACGCTGGAGCGGGGTGCCGGCGGCGTTCAGTCGCTCGCGATAGAGGCGTAGCCGATCGTGAGTGGCCTCCGTCAGCGGGTTATTGTTGATCTGTGTGCCGCTATTGACCTGTACAGAGTGCGCCAGCCGGTCGGCTGGCGGATTGATGAGAAAGTCCGGAAGTGTAGTGAGCTGGTTGTTGCTCAACGTGATCTTGCCCAGTCGCGGTTGATCGAAAAGTCCTGTGGGCCAACTTTCTATTCCCGTGTTCGACAGATCGACTTCGCGAATGTCCGGAATCCGACTGAAATCCGGGACCACGCCCAGTCGCGGATTGTCTTGCAGCCACAAAGCTCTGAGTGTCGTGCGCCCGGCCAGTATCTGCGCCGTTTCGGCGGTCAGTTCGAGTTGGTTGCCCTGCAGGAACAACCGCGTCATGCCGTGCATTTCTCCCACGGCGGGCGGCAATTCCCTGAGCCGGTTTTTCGCCATGTTCAGCCAGCGCACATGGCGGAAGCGCGTGAGAAAGCCCTCCGGCGATTCGGTGAGGTTCATGTTGTCCAGTTTGAGCGAACCGACATGGCTGAAGTCGATGCTCAGGTCCGGCAGAGTCGGCAACGTCAGGCCGCTCAGGTCTAGTTCCTGACCAATCTCGCTGCCGTCGTTCGCGTGTTTCTGAGGCGTGTCCTGGCGCCAGCAACGGATTATTCGTTCGCGTGCTTCGTTGCGGTCATTGCGGGTCTGCTGGTTGATTTGCAACTGGTTGGCGCGAATGTAGCGCTGGCGGTTATTGCCACCCGAAAACACCCAGTCATCCAGTTGGCTCTTCAGTAAGGCAAACTCTTGCTCCAGTGCCAGAAGCCGGGGCGCAACAGTGGCCTTGTCGTGGTTCCAGATGAATTCCCGGCAGGCCTTGATGCTTTTGCCAGGAAAAAGTCTGCGATAGCGTTGTGCGCGCGAGTTATCGCTGTCGAATGCGTCAGGAGGGGCCAGAGCCATCAACTCACCGTGCCGTTCGTTGAGTTTTCGCCAGTAGCGGTCGAACTTCCTCCAGTAAGCGGAAGGGAAGTCGTTGCCCTCAAGAAAAATGCAGTTATTGATGCGCGCGACCACGGCCAATTGATCGTCTGTCGGGAAGATGTGGGCGTCGGGGACCTTGCGCAATTTATTGTTGCGCAGGTCGAGGCTGGTCAAGGTGGTCTTGTCAGTCAGGCCGGAGGGCCATTCACTGATACCGGTGTTTTCCAACGAAAGTCTCCGCAACCCGGACATCGCGCTGAAATCCGGCAGTACCCCGAGCGGGTTGTTCGACAGGTTGATGGTGGTCAGCTGATGCAATGCACTCAGTGCACCTGCGCTGTTCTCATCAAGTTTTATCCGGTTTGAATTCAGGTCGAGAAAGGAGAGCCGGCTCATCTCGCCGATGCTTGTGGGCACTTTCTCCAGACCGGAACCGGTAATGACGAGCATTTCCAGGTTGGGCAAATGCGACAGGAACGTGTCGGCGGTGTCGGACCAGACGGCATCACCGAGACTGAGAAATTTCAATTGACTGAAGTCAGCTGTCAGCGACGGTAGCGGTCCGTTCATGGAGGGCAGCGTGAGCAAGGTCGACTCCTGGAGCCAGCAGTCCTTGATGATCCTGGCGACGCGTTCTGCCTGGAGCTTTTCCGGTCCGGCGACGCTCGATGTGCCCGGTTGGCTGTCGGCGACGTAGGCTTGCAGTTGTGCTTCCAGCACTTCGAACTCCTCGAAACGCCGGCGCACTAAGGCTTCCGCGCCATCCCCCAGACCGATCAGGTATTCCCGTGCCGTCTGCCGGTTTTTATCCGGATACATCCGCAACACCATGGCTATTTCGGGGATGTCGCCATCAATCCGGAACGCACCGCTGCGTCCGTCGGTGAGGGCCGGATACTCGGCAGTGACTCGCTGCCAGTAGGCTTCCAGCAATCGCCAGGAGCCGCTGGCAAATGGGTTGCCTTCGATGAGGGTGACGCGGTTGATGTTGGCGATGGCAAGCAACTGATCATTCGCCGGGTTAATGATTGTCTGCGGAATTTCGCTCAATCGGTTGTCACGCAGATCGACCAGTTCCATTGTCAGCTGATGCTGCAACCCGGTCGGCCACTGATCCAGCTGTGTATTGCGCAGACCCACGGTCTTGAGCCGCAACATGCCACTGAAATCCGGAGTCCGGCCCAGCGGGTTGTCCGACAGATCGAGGTGTTCGAGTTGGCTGAGCGACGCCAGATGGCTGGAGGTTTGATCGTCGAGTTCGATGCGGTTCGCTCGCAGGTCAAGATGCGTGAGGTCCGGCATCTGCCCGAGGCTCACAGGCAGTTTGGCGAGCGTCGAGGCGTCGATTCTCAGGCTCTCGATGCGGGTGAAATTATTGAGGAAGATTTCGGCGCCATCCGACCAGCCGACCGCCTGCAAGTGCAGCGTGCGCACATGGCTGAAATCTGCCGTGAGCGCAGCCATGCTGGCGTCGCCAAGATTCAGTTTCAGGGTTGGTCCGGTTTGCCGTTTCCAGCATCGCTTCAGTTCCTGTGCAGCAAGCTCCACCCAGGGATGAATGGCCCCGTTTGAGAGTTCGGTATTTTTCAGCCAGGCCGCGAGCTCAAGCTTGAGGGTCTTGTACTCGGTTTCCAGGCGAGTCAGAAAACCTTGTACATCGTCGCCCTGGGTACTCAGCAATGTGCGGATTTCTTCACTGTCGAGAGAGGGATAAAGTTTTCGCAGTCGCGATTGTGGCGTGCGCATTCGGTTGATCGCGGCATTCAGCCGTTCGCGCAAGCCAGGCGAAACAGGTTGGGCGGGACTGCCGCGCTGCATTCCGCCGGCCCCGCCGACCACAATGCCCCGCCAGCCCTTTTGGGCATCGAAGACAACAGGCTCCGAGCGACCCGGACGCGTAGCACTGTAGAGATTGTCTATGTCAGCGGCGACCGGATCGCCAGGGCGGACGATGCGCATTACCTCGGCCAGAGGCGTCGAGGCGTCGGGATCGTGCAATACCTGATAGCTCTGATCGTCGACCACCGCATAGAGCTTGCCGTCATGGCGATGCAGACCGTCGCTGTCGCGTATGGAGGTGCTGAAGTTCAGCGGGGTGCGAAAGGCTTCCAGGCGCATCGTCGAGAGCGCGAACGTGTCTGGCTGCGAATGCTCCACTGCGTGCCACAGTTCGCCCTCGGGGTCGCGCAGCATCAGCGGACCGGAGGGCATCGATTCGCTCGCCAGCCGGGCCCGCCAGAGGCCGCTCTGTGAATCCTTGCCGACTTGCACGAAGCCGCCATCGGCCATTTCCACGTACTCGCGACCCTTGAAAGTTCTTAGTCCTTCGACGTCAGCAGTAGGCAGACTGATCGTCGTGGTCAATCGATAATCGTCCAGAGGCCGGGTGACAGCATCGCTGGTATCGAGCATCGAAGAAGTGGAATGCACCGTGACGATGGGGGCAGGGGTGATCGCATCGGGATCGGTACTGCCCGTGGGGCTGGCCGGTCGCAGTTGTGGTCCGATCGACAAAGTGGTTTCGAAGCCCGGACGCAACGTCAAGTCGGGACGCAAGCGTGGCAGATCCACTGACGGATCCGGCCGCAGATGGACGTTGACGGTAGTGGTCCCTTTAGGGGGTGTTTTGATTGGCATGTCTTACGTTCCTTGTAGAGATTGCCTGGCATCATTGCCTGAGGGTGTCACTGAGGGGCAGATGTCGCATTGCCCGCCAGGTCAAACAGTCATGTATGGCCTGATAGGCATGGTTGTGGATGGACAGGTACAGCCGACCATCGTGGCGAAACAGTCCCTCAGCGTCGGGTTTCGCGTCGGTGAAGTCCAGATCTGTCCGCAAGGCCTGAAGACTGGGGTCGAACGAGGCGACGGCGTCACCGTCGTTGAGCGAGTGCCACAGCCCGCTGTCAGGGTCGCGCAGCATTAACGGGCCCGAGGCATGGCGCTCGGCGGCGAGTCGGGCGCGGTAGAGGCCGGACTGTGAATCCACGCTGACCATCACAATGCCGCCTTGCGCCGTATCGACGTATTCGCGCCCTCTGTGAATTAGCAGACCGTCGTCATTGGCCGGCGGCAAATGACCAGAGCGTGGCAGCAGATAGCGATCCAGCGTTGATCCTGCGGCACCGATGTCTGCGAGGGTCGAGGCCCCTTGCGTTATGACGACGGTTGAAGGTCTTGGCGTTTTCCGAGCGGTCGCACCGGCGATGCTGACCGGCCGTAGCCGAGAATCGGCAGCATCAGGCGCCTGACGTGCTGCGTTTCCGGTATTGCCCGGATGCGATGAATCACGGCTGGTGGAAGTGTTCGCTCTAGTGGTGCCCTTGACGGGCTTTTTGGGTGACATGGCTTCTTCCTTGAAGGTTTATCACATCTGCCGGCACAGGCGCCGGACTGGTAAATATCGAATTGGGACGATGCTGGTCCGCCTGTTGGGGGTCATCGGGCATGCGTAACGCGGGCCGCAAGAGAAACCGACCATTGCCGTCGGAATTGGTTAAATTTTGTGCTATATTCCGCGCCCGCGATTTTTCACTTCAACACCGGTCGTCGACATGCAAGCAGCCAAGCCGTTATTTGACTATCCAAAATATTGGGCCGAATGTTTCGGGCCAGCGCCATTCCTGCCGATGAGCAGGGAGGAGATGGATCAGCTTGGCTGGGATTCGTGCGACATCATCATTGTTACCGGTGATGCCTACGTCGATCACCCGTCGTTCGGCATGGCGATCATCGGCCGGCTGCTGGAGTCGCAAGGCTTCCGCGTCGGGATCATCGCGCAGCCGAACTGGCAGTCCAAAGACGACTTCATGAAGCTCGGCGAGCCGAACCTGTTCTTCGGCGTCGCGGCGGGCAACATGGACTCGATGATCAACCGCTACACCGCGGACAAGAAAATCCGTTCCGATGACGCATACACCCCCGGCGGCATGGCCGGCAAGCGCCCGGATCGCGCCAGTCTGGTCTACAGCCAGCGCTGCAAGGAAGCCTACAAGCACGTGCCGATCGTGCTCGGCGGCATCGAAGCCTCGCTGCGCCGCATCGCCCACTACGACTATTGGCAGGATCGCGTGCGCAACTCGATCCTGATCGACGCCAGCGCCGACATTCTGCTGTACGGCAACGCCGAGCGCGCCATTGTCGAAGTTGCCCAGCGCCTGTCGTGGGGCCACAAGATCGAAGACATCACCGATGTGCGCGGCACCGCGTTCATCCGTCGCGATACGCCGCAGGGCTGGTACGAAGTCGACTCGACGCGCATCGACCGTCCGGGCAAGGTCGACAAGATCATCAACCCGTACGTGAATACCCAGGACACTCAGGCCTGCGCCATCGAGCAGGAAAAAGGCCCGGTCGAAGACCCGCAGGAAGCCAAGGTGGTGCAGATCCTCGCCAGCCCGCGCATGACCCGCGACAAGACCGTGATCCGCCTGCCGTCGATGGAGAAGGTGCGTAACGATCCCGTTCTGTACGCCCACGCCAACCGCGTGTTGCACCTGGAAACCAACCCGGGCAACGCCCGTGCGCTGGTGCAGAAGCATGGCGAGCTCGATGTCTGGTTCAACCCGCCGCCGATTCCGATGACCACCGAAGAAATGGACTACGTGTTCGGCATGCCTTACGCCCGTGTGCCGCACCCGGCGTACGGCAAGGAGAAGATCCCGGCGTACGACATGATCCGTTTCTCGGTGAACATCATGCGTGGCTGCTTTGGTGGCTGCACCTTCTGCTCGATCACCGAGCACGAAGGCCGCATCATCCAGAACCGTTCCGAAGAGTCGATCATTCGCGAAATCGAAGAGATCCGCGATAAGGTCCCAGGCTTCACCGGGGTCATTTCCGACCTCGGCGGCCCGACTGCAAACATGTACCGCATCGCCTGCAAGAGCCCGGGAATCGAATCCGCCTGCCGCAAGCCGTCGTGCGTGTTCCCCGGTATCTGCCCGAACCTGAACACCGACCACTCGTCGCTGATTCAGCTGTATCGCAGCGCCCGTGCCCTGCCGGGTGTGAAGAAGATTCTGATCGCCTCCGGTTTGCGTTACGACCTCGCCGTGGAGTCGCCGGAGTACGTCAAGGAGCTGGTGACACACCACGTCGGCGGTTACCTGAAGATCGCCCCGGAACACACCGAGGAAGGTCCGCTCAACCAGATGATGAAACCGGGCATCGGCAGCTATGACAAGTTCAAGCGCATGTTCGAGAAGTACACCAAGGAAGCGGGCAAGGAGCAGTACCTGATTCCTTACTTCATCGCCGCCCACCCGGGCACTACCGACGAAGACATGATGAACCTTGCTCTGTGGCTCAAGGGCAATGGCTTCCGCGCCGACCAGGTACAGGCGTTCTACCCGTCGCCGATGGCCACCGCTACGGCGATGTACCACTCGGGCAAGAACCCGCTGCGCAAGGTGACGTACAAGAGCGACGGCGTGACCATCGTCAAGAGCGAAGATCAGCGTCGTCTGCACAAGGCGTTCCTGCGTTATCACGACCCGAAAGGCTGGCCGATGCTGCGTGAAGCGCTGATCCGCATGGGCCGCGCCGATCTGATCGGGCCGGGCAAGGATCAGTTGATCCCGGCGCATCAGCCGGCCACCGACAGCTACCAGAGCGCCCGTCGCAAGAACTCGACGCCGGCCGGCAGCCACAAGGTCGCCAAAGAGAAGACCACCAAGATTCTCACCCAGCACACCGGTCTGCCGCCGCGTGCCAGTGATGGCGGTAATCCGTGGGACAAGCGTGAACAGGCCAAGGCTGCGGCATTCGCCCGCAACCAGCAGGCGGCCAAGGAGCGCAAGGATGCGGCCAAAGGCAAAGGGCCGAAGCCGACGCGCAAGCCGGTCGTGCCGCGTTAAACACTGCTTGAGCTGAACAGAGCGCCAACCTTCGGGTTGGCGTTTTGCTGATCGTTCCCACGCTCCGCGTGGGAATGCCTCTCGGACGCTCCGCGTTCCAGCCGTTGCTCGCAGTATTGTCGAACATGGTTGTGACGCGGAGCGTCACGGGCTGCATTCCCACGCAGAGCGTGGGAACGATCAAGTTGTTGCCGCTGGCCTCTTCGCGAGCAGACTCGCTCCCACAGAGGAACGCATTGCACATGTGGGAGCGAGCCTGCTCGCGAAAGCATCCGATCAAACACAGCAAGAATCAGCGTCCGCAACATTTGCGTGCAACTGTGCCAAAGCATTTCCTCGCATCGCCCGGTTTTGGTGCTGTACTGCCTTGAGCATTTCGCGAAAGCGCGCAAGCCTGTGCATGGCATAAGTCTTGCGCGCTTTCCCATACGCCCAAGGCTCGCAGGAGGCACGCCGTGTCGATTCATGTCGCATTGCATCACGTCACGCATTATCGCTACGACCGCGCTGTCGAACTCGGCCCGCAGATCGTCCGCCTGCGCCCGGCGCCCCACAGCCGCACGCGGATTCTTTCCTATGCGCTGAAAGTCTCGCCCGAGCAGCATTTCATCAACTGGCAGCAAGACCCCCAGGGCAATTACCTGGCACGTCTGGTGTTCCCGGAAAAAACCGCAGAGCTGCGCATCGAAGTCGATCTGGTAGCGGAAATGGCGGTGTTCAATCCGTTCGATTTCTTTCTCGAACCGTACGCCGAGCGAATCCCCTTCAGCTACGCCGCCGACGAGCGCAAGGAGTTGGCGCCGTACCTCGAAACCCTGCCGCTGACGCCAACGTTCAAGGCTTACCTGGACAGCATCGACCGCACGCCACTGCCGGCGGTGGATTTTCTGGTGGCGCTCAATCAGCGCCTCAGCGAAGACATTGGCTACCTGATCCGCATGGAGCCCGGCGTGCAGACTCCGGAGCACACGCTGCAACACGCCTCCGGTTCCTGCCGTGATTCGGCATGGTTGCTGGTGCAGCTGTTGCGCAATCTCGGTCTGGCGGCGCGGTTTGTTTCCGGCTACCTGATTCAACTGACCGCCGACGTGAAAAGCCTCGACGGCCCGTCCGGCACCGAAGTCGACTTCACCGACCTGCACGCCTGGTGCGAGGTGTATCTGCCGGGTGCCGGCTGGATCGGCCTCGACGCCACGTCCGGGTTGTTCGCCGGGGAAGGGCATATTCCGTTGGCGTGCAGTCCCGATCCGTCCTCGGCGGCGCCGATCAGTGGTCTGGTCGAACCTTGCGAGACGCAGTTCAGCCACGAAATGTCGGTCGAGCGAATCTGGGAAGCGCCACGTGTCACCAAGCCCTACACCGATGAACAGTGGCGGGCGATCCAGGCGCTGGGGCGGCAGATCGATGCCGATCTGCTCGAAGGCGATGTGCGCCTGACCATGGGCGGCGAGCCGACCTTCGTTTCCATCGACGACCCGGACGGCGCCGAATGGAACACCGCCGCGCTGGGGCCGGACAAGCGTCGGCTGTCCGCCGAACTGTTCCAACGCATGCGCAAGCAATATGCACCGCAGGGGCTGGTGCATTTCGGTCAGGGCAAGTGGTATCCCGGCGAGCAGTTGCCGCGCTGGTCGCTCAATTGTTACTGGCGCCGCGACGGTCAGGCGATCTGGCACAACGACGCATTGATCGCCGACGAACAGCAGGACTATGGCGCCGACGGCGAACTGGCCGGACGCTTTCTCGCCAGCGTCGCCGAGCGCCTGAAGTTGCCGGCACGCTTCGTCTTCCCGGCTTACGAGGATCATCTCTATTACCTCTGGCGCGAGGGCGCGTTGCCCGGCAACGTCAGCGCCGAAGATTCGCGTCTGGAGGAACCGCTGGAGCGCGCGCGATTGCGCAAGGTCTTCAGTCAGGGCCTGAACAAGGTGATCGGCCAGGTGCTGCCGCTGGCGCGCACGGCCAAGGGCGATCAATGGCAGAGCGGGCGCTGGTATCTGCGTGACGAGCACTGTCGCTTGGTGCCGGGGGATTCGCCGCTGGGTTACCGCTTGCCGCTGGCCTCGCAGCCGTGGGTGAAAGCGGCGGAATATCCGTTCATCCATCCCAACGATCCGAATCAGGACTTCGCTGAACTGCCGGATCTGGCGCAGCTCGGTGTGCACGGCGAACCGGCTGCGCTGGATGAGCGGGTGCCGAAAATCGATGAGTCCGCTGACTGGCTGACCCGCACCGCATTCTGCGCCGAGGCCCGCGAAGGGCGGCTGTATCTGTTCATGCCGCCGCTGGAGCGGGTCGAGGATTATCTGGAACTGGTCTCGGCCATTGAGGCCACCGCCGAAGAATTGCATTGCCCGGTGCTGCTGGAAGGCTATGAACCACCGAGTGATCCGCGCCTGAGCAATTTCCGTGTCACTCCGGACCCGGGCGTGATCGAGGTCAACGTGCAGCCATCGGCGAGCTGGGACGAGTTGGTCGAGCGCACCGAGTTTCTCTACGAACAGGCACGGCAAACCCGGCTGACCACCGAGAAGTTCATGATCGACGGACGCCACACCGGCACCGGCGGCGGCAATCATTTCGTCCTCGGCGGCGCGACACCGGCGGACTCACCGTTTCTGCGGCGGCCGGATCTGTTGCGCAGCCTGATCAGTTACTGGCACAACCATCCTTCGCTGTCGTACCTGTTTTCCGGGTTGTTCATTGGCCCGACTTCCCAGGCTCCACGGGTTGATGAGGCGCGCAATGACGCCTTGTACGAACTGGAAATCGCCTTTGCGCAAATGCCGGAACCGGGCGAGGAATGTGCACCGTGGCTGGTCGATCGACTGTTGCGCAATCTGCTGATCGATGTCACCGGCAATACCCATCGCGCCGAATTCTGCATCGACAAACTGTACTCACCGGACGGCGCCACCGGGCGTCTTGGCTTGCTGGAACTGCGCGCTTTTGAAATGCCGCCCCATGCGCGCATGAGTCTGGCTCAGCAGTTGCTGCTGCGGGCGCTGGTCGCGCGCTTTTGGCGCGAGCCTTATGCGCCGGCGAAACTGGCACGCTGGGGCACCGAGCTGCACGATCGCTTTTTGCTGCCGCACTTTATCGAAGAGGATTTCGCCGACGTCATCGTCGAACTCAACAACGCCGGCTATCCGTTGCGTGCGGAGTGGTTCGCGGCGCATCTGGAGTTTCGTTTTCCCAAGGTCGGCGACTACGCCGTCAATGGCATCGAGCTGGAGCTGCGTCAGGCGCTCGAACCCTGGCACGTGCTGGGCGAGGAGGGCTCGGCGGGCGGCACGGTGCGCTACGTCGATTCATCGCTGGAGCGCTTGCAGGTCAAGCTCAACGGCTTGCCGCCACAGCGCTATCTGCTGACTTGCAATGGCGTCGCGGTGCCGTTGCACCCGACCGGGCGGGTGGGTGAGTTTGTCGCCGGGGTGCGCTTTCGGGCGTGGCAACCAGCCAACTGTCTGCATCCGACCATACCGGTGCACGCGCCGTTGGTGTTCGACCTGCTCGATACCTGGATGGGGCGTTCGCTGGGTGGTTGCCAGTACCACGTCGCCCATCCCGGTGGGCGCAATTACGAGACCTTGCCGGTCAATGCCAATGAAGCGGAGAGCCGGCGCATGGCGCGTTTTTTCCGCCTCGGACACACGCCGGGGAAACTTCCCGTACCAAAGGTAGAAATCAATGACGAGCTACCGCTGACCATCGACCTGCGCCGTTACTAGAGCCTACGCAACACGCGGATTTTTCGTATATCCGCGTGTCATGTGCCTGCGTTAGTCTGACCGTTCCCTGCTGTCTGCCGAGCTTTCCATGCCTGACCTGTTAGACCGCTACCCGCTGACTGCGGGCACCTATCACGAACTGCTCGACGGCAGCGGCGCAGTGCGTGCGCATTGGCAGCGCCTGTTCGATCAGTTGCAGCGCAGCAGCCCGGCGCAACTGGTGCAGCGCCAGGCCTTGCTGGCGCGGCAGATTCAGGAAAACGGCGTCACCTATAACGTCTATGCCGATCCCAAGGGCGCTGATCGGCCGTGGGAACTGGATCTGCTGCCCCATGTGATCGCGGCTGATGAATGGCAGCAATTGTCCGCCGGCATCGCTCAGCGTGCGCGCTTGCTCAATGCAGTGCTGGCGGATCTGTACGGTGCGCAACGGTTGATCAGTGAAGGCCTGCTGCCGGCAGAGCTGGTGTTCGGGCACAACAATTTTCTCTGGCCCTGTCAGGGCATTGCCCCGCCCGAGTCAGCTTTTTTGCATTTGTATGCCGTGGATCTGGCGCGCACGCCGGATGGTCGCTGGTGGGTCACTGCCGATCGCACCCAGGCGCCGTCCGGGGCCGGCTATGCGCTGGAAAACCGCACCATCGTCTCCCGCGCCTTTCCCGACTTGTACCGCGATCTGAAGGTTCAGCATCTGGCGGGGTTCTTCCGCACCTTGCAGGAAACTTTGGCCCGTCAGGCACCGCAGGGCGATGACGCACCGCTGGTGGTGCTGCTGACGCCGGGGCGGTTCAATGAAAGTTATTTCGAACATCTGTATCTGGCGCGCCAGCTCGGTTATCCGCTGGTCGAAGGCGGCGATCTGACTGTGCGCAATGCCACGGTGTACCTGAAAACCCTCAGCGGCCTGCGCCGGGTGCACGCGATCATGCGCCGCCTCGACGATGATTTCTGCGACCCGCTGGAACTGCGTACCGACTCGGCGCTCGGCGTCCCCGGTCTGCTGGAGGCGGTGCGGCAGGGGCGGGTGCTGGTGGCCAATGCGCTCGGTAGCGGGGTGCTGGAATCGCCGGGGCTGCTGGGGTTTTTGCCGAAGATCAACCAGTTCCTGTTCGGCGAAGAACTGATCCTGCCGTCGATCGCCACCTGGTGGTGCGGTGAAGCGCCGGTGCTGGCACAAGCGCTGGAAAAGCTTCCGGAGCTGTTGATCAAACCGGCGTTCCCGTCGCAGAGCTTCGCCCCGGTGTTCGGCCGTGATTTGAGTGACAGCCAGCGCCTGGAACTGGCGCAGCGTATGCAGGCACGGCCTTATGCCTACGTCGCGCAAGAACTCGCACAACTGTCGCAGGCTCCGGTCTGGCAAGCCGAAGACGGTCATCTGCAACCCCGCGCGATCGGCATGCGCATGTATGCGGTGGCCAGCCACGACGGCTATCGCGTGTTGCCGGGTGGTCTGACCCGAGTGGCGGCCGACGCCGATGCCGAGGTGGTGTCGATGCAGCGCGGCGGGGCGAGCAAGGACACCTGGGTGCTCAGCGATCGTGCGCCGAGTGGCGAGCAATGGAAGGCGCAGCGCAGTGTCGGAGTGCACGATCTGGTGCGGCGCGATCCTTACCTGCCATCGCGGGTAGTGGAAAATCTGTTCTGGTTCGGCCGCTACTGCGAGCGCTGCGACGACAGCGCGCGGCTGCTGCGCATCATGCTCACGCGTTACGTCGATGGCGATGATCCGCAGGCGCTGCAAGCAGCGGTCGATCTCGGCGAGCGGCTGGCGCTGTTGCCGGATGAGGGCGAACTGCCGGAGCGCCTGCTCGCTGCGCTGCTGGGCGAGGACTGGTCGTTCAGCCTGCGCTCCAACCTGCAACGCCTGCAATGGGCCGCCTCGCAAGTGCGCGGCAAGCTGTCCCGGGAAAACTGGCAGGCGCTGGTCGAATTGCAGCGCGAGGCGCTGGAGCTGGAAGTCGATGAACCGGACTTCGGCGAACTGCTGGATTTCCTCAACCGTCTGGTGATGTCGCTGGCAGCGCTGTCGGGGTTTGCGCTGGATGACATGACCCGCGACGAAGGCTGGCGTTTTCTGATGATTGGCCGGCGCATCGAACGCCTGCAATTTCTCAGCAGCAGCCTCGCCGCATTTCTGCGCGGTGCGGGTGCTTTCGATCAGGCCGGGCTTGAGTGGTTGCTGGAGTTGGGTAACAGCAGCATCACCTATCGGTCGCGCTATCTGGCGGTAGCGCAATTGATTCCGGTGCTTGATTTGCTGTTGCTGGATGAGCAGAACCCCCACGCGGTGCTGTTTCAGCTGAAACTGGTCACCCGCACGCTGAAACGCCTGAACGACGATTTCGCCGCGCCTCGGGAAACCGCGCTGCCGCAACTGGTCGAGCGCCTGTCGCGGTTTGATCTCGGTTGTCTGGAAAATCCGCTGTTCGGCAAATCCAGCGTACGTGCCGCGCTGGATGGTCTGGCCGATCTGTTGCAGGAAATCGCCGAAGCCAGCGGCCAGGTATCGGATCGTCTGGCGCTGCGCCATTTCGCCCATGTCGATGATGTTAGTCAGCGTACGGTGTCCGTGTGATGAGCGCTCAGTACCAGATCTTTCACGACACCTGTTATCACTACGACAGCCCGGTCTCCCTCGCGCAGCAACTGGCGCACTTGTGGCCGCGCAAATGCAGCTGGCAGCGCAGCACCGAGCAGCAGTTGTTGATCAGTCCCGAGCCGACCATGCGCCGTGACGAACTGGACGTGTTTGGCAATCCGTTGACGCGTCTGGCATTTGAACGGCCCCATGACCAATTGCAGGTCAACGCCCGGCTGACGGTGGAGGTGCTGGCGCGGCCGGCGCTGGATTTCAACCAGTCGCCAGCGTGGGAGCAGACCCGCGATGCGCTGACCTACAGCAGTCAGCCGTTGTCCGCCGACTTGCTCGAAGCCTGTCGCTACCGGTTCCAGTCACCTTATGTGCATTTGAAGCGCAGCTTCGTCGAGTTCTCGCAAAGCTGTTTTCCGCCAGGGCGACCGTTGCTGCTCGGGGTGCAGGCGCTGATGCAGAAGATCTTCAGCGAATTCACCTTCGATGCCGAAGCCACCCAGGTGGCGACGCCGCTGGTGGAAGTGCTGGAGCGTCGACGCGGCGTGTGTCAGGACTTCGCTCATCTGATGCTGGCCTGTGTGCGCTCGCGCGGTCTGGCGGCGCGTTATGTCAGCGGCTACCTGCTCACCCAGCCGCCGCCGGGGCAGCCACGCCTGATCGGCGCCGACGCCTCGCATGCGTGGGTATCGGTGTTCTGTCCGGTATCGGGCTGGGTGGATTTCGATCCGACCAATAATGTGCGGCCGGCGCTGGAACACATCACGCTGGCGTGGGGAAGGGATTTCTCCGATGTGTCGCCGCTGCGTGGGGTGATTCTCGGTGGCGGTAATCACGACCCGGAAGTGCGGGTTACGGTGATGCCTCAGAATTGATGAGTCTTCAAATGTGGGAGCGAGCCTGCTCGCGAAAGCGTCAGGTCAGCCAATAGATTTGTAACAGATATATCGCATTCGCGAGCAGGCTCGCTCCCACAGGGATTTTGGTGTGTCAGGGAAAGCAGGGCTGTGAGGGCCGGCAGCAGAACTGCCAGCCCCGTCACAAATCCGCAGGGTCTGATTCGATCATCAAACCCGGTGGGGCTCAGGCGTCGGGCGTCTGATCTTTCGGTGCATCGGTTGCATCAACATCATCATCGGTCGCCACTTCACCGTCAGGGTTCAGTGCCGCTTCTTCAGCGGTTTGCTTCTTGCGCTGAAGCTTTTCCTCTTTCTTCTGTTCCTTTGCCAGGTCTCGTTGACGTTTGGCGAAGGAGTAATTGGGTTTGGCCATGGGCGATCCTCTGGGGTCGAAGGTGAGGTTGAGCGGCGCGTATTCTGCCCTGTATCGGTGTCCGGGGGTTAGCCGGGTTTTTGGTCGACCCACTTGGGCGTGACGGTCGGCTGCCACTGATCGAGGGCTTCGAGCAGGGAATCTGGCGATTCGCTCACTTGCAGCATGTCACGGTGTGGCGCGCGAACGAAGCCTTCGCCGACGATATGATCGAGAAAAGCCGTGAGTTTGCTGTAGAAACCGTTCACTTCCAGCAGCCCCAAAGGCTTGCCGTGATAGCCGAGCTGGCCCCAGGTCCAGACTTCGAACAGCTCTTCCAGCGTGCCGAGGCCGCCGGGCAGGGCGATGAACGCATCGCTCAGCTCAGCCATCCGCGCCTTGCGCGCATGCATGCCGTCGACCACTTCCAGGCGCGTCAGGCTCTTGTGGCCGATCTCCTTGTCCATCAGGCTTTGCGGAATGATGCCGATCACTTCGCCGCCAGCCGTCAGCGCGGCATCAGCGACAATGCCCATCAAACCGAC
Source organism: Pseudomonas sp. Marseille-Q5117 (assembly GCF_946901175.1). Taxonomy (NCBI): domain Bacteria; kingdom Pseudomonadati; phylum Pseudomonadota; class Gammaproteobacteria; order Pseudomonadales; family Pseudomonadaceae; genus Pseudomonas; species Pseudomonas sp. Marseille-Q5117. Next base: position 84,637 of record NZ_CAMPPP010000012.1, read on the forward strand.
GGCACCACCGCCGTAGACCAGCGTCAGATTACGCTCGGCCAATGCCCGGCCGAGGGCCACGGCAGCTTCGGTGTAAGCCGGCACGGTACCGGCGTTGGCACCGCAAAACACACAAACGGATTTCAGCGACATGCGTTACTCCTGAGTCGATCAGTCGCACAGGGTAACGGCTGGCGCGCTGCGCTCCAAGGTCTAGACTTCGCGTTCGGGTGATTCAAAAGTACCGCTGGCGCCACAAGCGTAGGCGGCGAGCAAGCTGCACAACAGACCGTTAAAGAACATGACAGGCACTCCGTTTCAGTAGGTGGGCCGATCATAGGGCTGGCCCCACGAAATGGCCGTTAGATTGTGTCGATGAGTGTCATAGCCTGAAAGTTGTATACAATTTTTGACTCAAGTCATATGAACTTGCGATGATTTCAGGCAGTCTTTCCACCACTAGTGTTTTTGTTAACCCTGCCTTGGAGATTCACCATGTTTTCCAAAGTTGTTGCGGTATCCCTGCTGGCGCTGGCCAGCAGCCAATTGATGGCTGCCGAGTGCAAAACCACCGTTGATTCCACCGATCAGATGACCTTCAACACCAAGGAAATCGTGATCGACAAGAGCTGCAAGACCTTCACCGTCGAACTGACCCACTCCGGCAACCTGCCGAAGAACGTCATGGGCCATAACCTCGTGATCAGCAAAGAAGCTGACATGCAGCCGATCGCTACCGACGGCCTGGCAGCCGGTATCGACAAGAACTACCTGAAAGATGGCGACGCACGCATCATCGCCCACACCAAGATCATCGGCGCCAAGGAAACCGATTCGGTGACCTTCGATGTGGCCAAGGTAGCTGACGGTGGCTACGGCTTCTTCTGCTCGTTCCCTGGCCACATCTCGATGATGAAAGGTACCATCGTCGTCAAGTAATCAGGGCCAATGTGGGAGCGAGCCTGCTCGCGAAGAGGCCATCCGCTTCACCGAAAGACTGATGGCCAAAAAAAAAGCCCGCAGAGGATCACTCCTCAGCGGGCTTTTTCATGCCTTTGAAAAATCAAGGCGCAAACGGCATGACCCGCTTGTGATGAGTCTTGTTGTACGTATCGACGATGATCTTCGCCGCCTCGTCCCGCACCGTTTCCCCGTGCAGAAACGCATCGATCTCGGCATAGGTCACGCCGTGCGCCGCTTCGTCCGGTTTGCCCGGCGACAAGTCTTCCAGGTCAGCAGTCGGCACTTTCTCGACCAGCGTCTCCGGCGCGCCAAAGCTGCGGGCAATCGCACGCACCTGATTTTTTACCAGGCCGCTGAGCGGGGCGAGGTCGCAGGCGCCATCGCCGAATTTGGTGAAGAAACCCATCACCGCTTCCGCCGCGTGGTCGGTGCCAATCACCAGACCGCCCGCCACCCCGGCAATCGTGTACTGCGCGACCATACGCATGCGCGCCTTGGTATTGCCCAGCACGAAATCCACCGACGCCGCCGGTTTGCCTTCGAACGCCGACACCTGAGCTGCCAGCGCCTTGACCGCCGGGCCGATGTTCACGGTGTGGATTTCGTCAGGGGCGATGCAGTCGAGCGAGGCCTTGGCGTCGTGCTCGTCGAACTGGGTTTCGTAGGGCAGGCGCACGGCGATGAATTTGTAGCGGTCGTCGCCGGTTTTTTCGCGCAGTTCACGTATCGCGCGCTGGGCCAGGAGGCCGGCGGTCAGTGAGTCGACGCCGCCGCTGATGCCCAGCACCAGGGTCTTGAGCCCGGAATTGACCAGACAATCCTGAATGAACGTCAGGCGCCGGGCGACTTCGGCCTGCAGGGCCTGATCGTCGGCGAACGGTGGTTGCACCTTGAGCTGCTCAGCAATCTCACGCTGTACGGCTTGCATGAATTCACTCCTTGCTAGATAGACTGGATTCGGCAGGAACCTGAAACACATGTCGCAAATAGGCGACGAAATTCGGATCTTTGCAGTGGGTCTTGCCAGGCTCGTCGGAGATCTTCGCCACCGGCTGGCCGTTGCAGGCGGTCATTTTAAGCACGATGCTCATCGGTTCGACACCCGGGATGTCACAGGTGAGGTTGGTACCGATGCCGAAGCTCACATTGATGCGACCGTGCAGCGCGCGGAAAATCTCCAACGATTTCGGCAGGGTCAGACTATCGGAGAACACCAGGGTCTTGCTCATCGGGTCGATGCCGAGCTTGTGGTAGTGCGCGATACACTTTTCCCCCCACGCCACCGGGTCCCCGGAGTCATGGCGCAGACCGTCGAAGAGCTTGGCGAAGAACAGATCGAAATCGCCAAGAAACGCATCGGTGGTGATGCAGTCGGTGAGGGCGATACCGAGCAGACCGCGGTATTCGCGAACCCAGCAGTCGAGCGCGGCGATCTGGCTGTCGATCAGGCGCGGGCCGAGTTGCTGATGGGCCATGATCCACTCGTGAGCCATGGTGCCCAGCGGTTTCATGTCGAGCTCGCGGGACAGATGCACGTTGCTGGTACCGACGAAACGCCCGGGGAAATCGTGCTTGAGCACGTTGACCACTTCGGCCTGCACGCCAAAGGAAAAGCGCCGGCGCGTGCCGAAATCGGCAACCTGCAGTTGCGACAGCTCATCGGCCGAAGCATTGGCGGTCAGCCAGTCGAACTTGCGATACAGCTGTTCGCGTGCCTGCTCCAACGAGGTTTCCCGGTAGCGATAGCGATTGCGCACTTCGCTGACGATCGCGAGCAGCGGCACTTCGTAGAGGATCACATGCAGCCACGGCCCGCGCAGGCGGATGAACAACTCGCCGTTTTCGATGCCGGTGTGCAGGTAGCGCAGGTTGAAGCGAAACAGGCCAAGGAAGCGCAGAAAGTCCGGTTTCAGGAAGGTGATGCGCTCGAGAAAACTCAACTGATCGGCGCTCAGACTCAACTCGGCCAGACGCTCGATCTGATGGCGGATCTCGGCCAGATACGGGCGCAGATCCTCGGCGTTGCGGCAGCGGAACTCCCATTCGACTTCGACGTTGGGGTAGTTGTGCAGCACCGCCTGCATCATCGTCAGCTTGTAGAAGTCGGTGTCGAGCAGGTTCTGCACGATGCGATCGGCAAACACACTCTCGCTCATAAACGGGTCTCCAGTTGCGCCGCGCCTGGCGCGGTCTATATCGATGGCGCTAGTGGCGCATATCGGCGGTGGGGGTTGCCAGCATTTTTTCAGAGCGCCGCAGATCCACTGTGGGAGCGAGCCTGCTCGCGAATGCGGTGTGTCAGTTAAAGATGATGTGGCTGACCAGACGCTTTCGCGAGCAGGCTCGCTCCCACAGGGATCCCGGTCGACCTCACACCGGGCTATCGATTTGTTCAAGCATCCACTTCACAAAATCCCGCACCTTCGGCACTTCCGCCGCGTGCTCCGGGTAGGCCAGGTAATAGGCATCGCTGCTGGGCATCGCATGCTGCCAGGGTATGACCAGTTTGCCTTCGGCCAATTCCTCTTCCACCAGAAACCGCGGCAGCAGCGCCACGCCACAACCGACCTGGGCGGCGCGGATGCACATATAAAAAGTTTCGAAACGCGGCCCGTGGTAGCTGTGTTCGGTGTGGTAGCCCTGACTGTCGAACCAGTCGTGCCAGGCCTGCGGTCGCGAGGCATTTTGCAGCAGCACCAGATCAGTGAGTTGCGTCGGGTCAGTGAATGGCGCGTCCGGCAGGCTGCCCGGGGCGCAGACCGGTACCAGTTGTTCGCCGAACAATTTCAGGCATTCGGTGCCCGGACGCGAAGCCTGGCCGAAATAGAAAGCCAGATCGCTGCGCCCCTGCAACAGATCGTCGGCCTCCTGCTCGTTGCATAGATCCAGATGAATCGACGGATGGCGCAGGCGCCAGCCTTTCAGGCGCGGCACCAGCCAACGGGCGCCGAAGGTTGACGGGGTGGAGACACGCAAGACTTCGGTTTCGCCGCCGTAGGAACGCAGGTAATGCGTCGACATCTCCACTTGGCTGAGGATTTTTCTGACCTCGACCAGATACAAATCCCCGGCCGGCGTCATCTGCAAACGCCGACGCACGCGGCGGAACAGCAAGTGCTGCAACAGTTCTTCAAGCTGTGCAACCTGTTTGCTCACCGCACTCTGGGTCAGGTTCAGCTCTTCGGCGGCGCGGGTAAAACTCAGGTGCCGGGTCACGGCCTCGAAGCATTGCAGCGCGGTGATCGAGGGCAAGTGGCGTTTGTTCAGCATGGCCAGTCCTTTTTCTTGTCTTTCGCCAGGCAGCATGAATAAACGGAATGATATCTGGCGTAAAGGTCGTTTGTTGCATCGCCGCAGTGAGGCTACAACTAAAGGCCTGCCCGGCCATGCGAAGGATGGCCGCACACATTCTGTTTTTGCTTGAGGAGAGACCGATGGTAGCTGCATTGCTTGATCGTCTGGGAGTCAACCCGGCCCTGTACCAGAACGGCAAAGTGCCGGTGCATTCGCCCATCGACGGCAGCGAAATTGCCTCGGTGAACTGGGAAGGCGCTGCCGAAGTCGAGCAGCACATCAGTCGCGCAGATCATGCATTCGAGCACTGGCGCAAGGTGCCGGCGCCGCGTCGCGGTGAGCTGGTGCGCCAGTTCGGCGAAGTGTTGCGCGAGTACAAGGCCGACCTCGGCGAGTTGGTGTCGTGGGAGGCCGGCAAGATTACTCAGGAAGGTCTGGGTGAAGTGCAGGAGATGATCGACATCTGTGACTTCGCCGTTGGCCTGTCGCGCCAGTTGTACGGTCTGACCATCGCCTCCGAGCGCCCTGGCCACCATATGCGTGAAACCTGGCATCCGCTTGGCGTGGTCGGGGTGATCAGCGCGTTCAACTTCCCGGTCGCGGTGTGGGCGTGGAATACCACCCTGGCGCTGGTCTGCGGCAACCCGGTGGTGTGGAAGCCATCAGAGAAAACTCCGCTGACCGCGCTGGCCTGTCAGGCGCTGTTTGATCGCGTAGTGAAGAATTTCAGCGATGCTCCGGCGAGTCTGTGCCAAGTGGTGATCGGCGGTCGTGATGCCGGCGAAGCGCTGGTCGATGATCCGCGTGTTGCGCTGATCAGCGCCACCGGCAGCACGCGCATGGGCCGCGAAGTGGCGCCGAAAGTCGCCGCGCGTTTCGCCCGCTGCATCCTTGAACTGGGCGGCAACAACGCGATGATCCTCGGCCCGAGCGCCGATCTGGACATGGCGGTGCGGGCGATTCTGTTCAGCGCCGTCGGCACCGCCGGGCAACGCTGCACGACCTTGCGCCGTCTGATCGCCCATGAATCGGTCAAGGAAGAAATCGTCCCCCGCCTCAAGGCTGCCTATTCGAAAGTACGCATCGGCCATCCGTTGCAAGGCAATCTGGTCGGCCCGCTGATCGACAGGCACAGCTTCGAAAACATGCAGGATGCGCTGGAACAGGCGCTGAGCGAAGGCGGCCGGGTGTTCGGTGGCAAGCGCCAACTGGAAGAGCAGTTCCCCAACGCCTACTACGTGTCGCCGGCCATCGTGGAAATGTCTGAGCAGAGCGACGTGGTCTGCAGCGAAACCTTCGCGCCGATTCTCTACGTGGTCGGCTACAGCGATTTCGAGGAAGCGCTGCGCCTGAACAACGCCGTGCCGCAAGGCCTGTCATCGTGCATCTTCACCACCGATGTGCGCGAGGCCGAGCGGTTCATGTCGGCGGTCGGCAGCGACTGCGGCATCGCCAACGTCAACATCGGCCCGAGCGGCGCGGAAATCGGCGGCGCCTTTGGTGGCGAGAAAGAAACCGGCGGCGGCCGTGAGTCCGGCTCCGATGCCTGGCGCGCGTACATGCGCCGGCAGACCAACACCGTCAACTACTCGCTGGAGTTGCCGTTGGCGCAGGGCATTACATTCGACTGAAAGGTGGAGATCCTCTGTAGGAGTGAGCACTGTGGCGAGGGGATTTATCCCCGTTCGGCTGCGAAGCAGTCGTCGCTTTTGAAATTTTGGGGTCGCTCCGCGACCCAGCGGGGCGGTGCGACGTTTCGCTAAATCCCCTCGCCACAGGGGCTCACTCAGGTTTGTGTGTTTGTTGGGTTTCTGTTGGAGTCTGGCAATGCCGTTACGCGAAGAATGTCTGTGGGAAACACTCACGCCACAACGCCCGGATAACACCGCGCTCAGTGGCGAGGTCAAGGTCGATGTCTGCGTGATCGGCGCCGGGTTCACCGGGTTGTCGGCGGCGCTGCATCTGCTGGAAAAAGGCAAAAGCGTCTGCGTGCTGGAAGCGCATCGCGCAGGGCATGGTGGCTCCGGACGCAACGTCGGGCTGGTCAACGCCGGCCTGTGGATTCCTCCGGACGAGATCGAAGCCGGGTTCGGCGACGCGGTCGGCAGTCAGCTCAACCGCATGCTCGGTGCGGCGCCGGCGCTGGTGTTCAGCCTTGTGGATAAGTACGCCATCGATTGCCAGTTGCGCCGCGAAGGCACTTTGCACATGGCCCATAACGCCAAGGGTGAGGCGGATCTGCGCAGTCGCGAGCAGCAGTGGAAGCGCCGTGGCGCGCCGGTCGAACTGCTCACCGGCAAGGCCTGCGAGCAAGCCACCGGCACGCAGAAAATCGCCGCCGCGTTGCTTGATCGCCGCGCCGGCACGCTCAATCCGATGGCCTATGTCACCGGGCTGGCCAATGCCGTGCGCGGGCTCGGCGGGCAGATCTTCGATCATTCGCCGGTGACTCGCCTAGAGCGCATCGGGCAGAAGTGGTCGGTACAGACCGCCCAGGGTTCGGTGCTCGCTGAACAAGTGGTCATCGCCTCCAACGCCTATACCGAAGGCGACTGGACCGAACTCAAGCGCAATTTCTTTCCCGGTTATTACTACCAGGTCGCCTCGGTGCCGCTCAGCGAAGACGCCGCGCAGGAAATTCTTCCCGGCGGGCAGGGCTCGTGGGACACCCGTCAGGTATTGAGCAGCATCCGTCGCGACAAGGACGGGCGCCTGTTGCTCGGCAGCCTCGGCAACGGCAACCAGAAACCGGCGTGGTTTCTCAAGGCCTGGGCTGATCGGGTGCAGCAGCATTACTTCCCCAATCTGAAGCCGGTTGAGTGGGAATGCACCTGGACCGGGCGCATTGCGTTTACCCCTGATCACCTGATGCGCCTGTTCGAACCGGCGCCGGGGCTGGTGGCCGTCACCGGTTATAACGGTCGCGGCGTCACCACTGGCACGGTGGTCGGCAAAGCTTTCGCCGATTACCTGTGCAACGGCAATCCGCAGGCACTGCCTATTCCCTTCGCACCGATGCAGCCCCTGGCCGGTGTGGGTTTGCGCAGTTGCCTGTACGAGGCCGGGTTTTCCCTGTATCACGCGGGCCAGTGCCTGCGCATCGTCATTTGAGTGTTGAAATTTGTTGCCGCAAGCGGCGCTTTTGCATCCAGCGACTAGCCTGTAATGGTGCGGGTTGTAGCAGTCCCGCACCAGCAGTGTGCAGTTCGGTGACGCGGGCTGTTACAGGCTGGTTGCACGTCGTTTGCCGCTGCGGTTGCAATGATGGCGCGTGCGGGTTGCGCCTGAAAAAACAAATGGTTTCACCTTCCGCGGTTTAGACGGTTGCACGCCCAATGAAAATGGGACCGAAACAGTCGAAATAACAACAACGCAGCGACTTTTTGAAGAATAAAAAACCGATGGCACGGGCCTTGCTCTGAGCTTTGAGTGAAGTGAAGTCGCAGTGCCAACTAAAAAAAACCTTGGAGCACCACCTCATGTCCCAGACGTTTTACAAGAAAGGCTTTCTGGCCCTCGCAGTCGCTACTGCGCTGGGTGTTTCTGCGTTTGCTCAAGCTGATATCAAGATCGGTGTAGCGGGTCCTATGACCGGTGCCAACGCGGCATTCGGCGAGCAGTACATGAAGGGTGCACAGGCGGCGGCCGATGCGGTCAACGCGGCGGGTGGCGTCAATGGGGAAAAAATCGTCCTGGTCAAAGGCGATGACGCCTGCGAACCGAAGCAGGCAGTGACGGTCGCCAAGGACCTCACCAACCAGAAAGTCGCCGGCGTGGTCGGGCACTTCTGCTCCTCGTCGACCATTCCAGCGTCGGAAATCTACGACGAAGCCGGGATCATCGCGATCACCCCGGGCTCGACCAACCCGCAAGTTACCGAACGCGGTCTCAGCGCCATGTTCCGTATGTGCGGACGTGACGACCAGCAAGGCATCGTTGCCGGCGACTACATCGTCGACATGCTCAAGGGCAAGAAAGTCGTCGTGCTGCACGACAAGGACACCTACGGCCAAGGCCTGGCGGACGCCACCAAGGCTCAGCTGGAAAAACGCGGCGTCAAGCCTGTGCTGTACGAAGGCCTGACCCGTGGCGAGAAAGACTTCAGCACCATCGTCACCAAGATCCGTGGCGCCGGCGCCGATGTCGTCTACTTCGGCGGCCTGCATCCGGAAGCCGGTCCACTGGTTCGCCAGCTGCGTGAGCAAGGCCTGAAAGACGTCAAGTTCATGTCCGACGACGGCATCGTGACCGACGAGCTGGTGACCACCGCTGGCGGCCCACAATTCACCGACGGCGTGCTGATGACCTTCGGCGCCGACCCGCGCCTGTTGCCTGAAAGCAAGACCGTAGTGGACGCGTTCCGCAAGGCCGGCACCGAGCCTGAAGGCTACACCCTGTACGCCTACGCCTCGGTTCAGACTCTGGCTGCAGCGTTCAATGGCGCGAAGAAAAACGATGGCGAAGCCGCTGCCAAGTGGCTGAAGGCCAACCCGGTGAAAACCGTGATGGGCGAGAAGACCTGGGACGCCAAAGGCGACCTGAAAGTCTCCGACTACGTGGTTTACCAGTGGGACAAGGACGGCAAATACCACCAGCTGGAAAAGCAGAAGTAAGGGCTGAAGCGATCATCTGATCACTACCGATCCCCTGTGGGAGCGAGCCTGCTCGCGAAGACGCACTGACAAACAACCTCTGCGTTGAATGTTCAACCGCTTTCGCGAGCAGGCTCGCTCCCACAAAGGGGGGCCGTGTGGTCAGGGCTGATCACGCTCCGACATTGCTCCGACGTACATCTGTATTTTTCCTAGAAGAACCGCGCGTCATGGGCGCGCAGGTTCTCACTGCGTGAGATTGCGTTATGGATGGTATTTTCCTGCAGCAACTGGTCAATGGCCTGACCCTCGGGTCGGTCTATGGCCTGATCGCCATCGGCTACACAATGGTCTACGGCATCATCGGCATGATCAACTTCGCCCACGGCGAGGTTTACATGATTTCCGCTTACCTGGCGGCAATCAGTCTGGCTCTGCTGGCTTACTTCGGTATCGAATCCTTCCCGCTGCTGATGCTGGGCACGCTGATCTTCACCATCGTCGTCACGGCGGTGTATGGCTGGGTCATCGAGCGTGTTGCCTACAAACCCCTGCGTAACTCGACCCGCCTGGCGCCGCTGATCAGCGCTATCGGTATTTCGCTGATTCTGCAGAACTACGCACAGATCGCTCAGGGCGCCAAACAACAGGGCGTGCCTACGCTGCTGACCGGTGCCTGGCGTGTTGAAGTCGGCACCGGCTTCGTACAACTGACCTACACCAAAGTCTTCATCCTGATCGCCGCATTCGTCGGCATGGGGCTGCTGACCTACGTCATCAAATACACCAAGCTCGGCCGCATGTGCCGTGCGACCCAGCAAGACCGCAAGATGGCCTCGATCCTGGGGATCAACACAGACCGGGTGATTTCCTATGTGTTCATCATCGGTGCAGCCATGGCGGCACTGGCCGGTGTGCTGATCACCATGAACTACGGCACGTTCGACTTCTATGCCGGCTTCATCATCGGCATCAAGGCGTTCACCGCAGCGGTTCTGGGCGGCATCGGTTCACTGCCTGGCGCGATGCTCGGCGGGATCATCCTCGGCATCTCCGAGTCGCTGTTCTCCGGTCTGGTCAACTCCGACTACAAAGACGTGTTCAGTTTCTCGCTGCTCGTCCTCGTACTGGTCTTCCGGCCGCAGGGCCTGTTGGGCCGCCCTCTTGTGTCGAAGGTGTAAGCGATGTCTGCAACCACTGAAAAATCCATCGATATCAAAAAAAGCCTGGTCGAAGCGATTCTTGCCGGCCTGATTGCGCTGATCGTGTTCGGGCCGATTGTCGGCGTGGTCCTCGACGGCTACAGCTTCAACCTCGAAGCGACCCGCGTGGCGTGGATCATTGCCATCGTCATGGCCGGTCGCTTTGCCCTCAGCCTGTTCCTGCAAACGCCCAAGGGCCTGAAGATCCTCGACGGGTTCGAGAGCAGCGGTTCCGGCGTGCACGTGCTGCCGGCAGATTACAAATCGCGGCTGCGCTGGATCATCCCGCTGATCATTGTGCTGGCGATCATCGTGCCGTTTGTTTCCAACTCCTACCTGCTCGGCGTGGTCATCCTCGGTTTGATCTACGTGCTGCTGGGGCTGGGGCTGAACATTGTGGTCGGTCTGGCCGGGCTGCTCGACCTTGGTTACGTGGCGTTCTACGCCATCGGTGCCTACGGTCTGGCACTGGGTTATCAATATCTGGGTCTGGGTTTCTGGACGGTGCTGCCGCTGGCGGCGATCACCGCAGGCCTGGCCGGTTGCATTCTCGGTTTCCCGGTGCTGCGTCTGCACGGTGACTATCTGGCGATCGTGACCCTGGGCTTCGGCGAAATCATTCGTCTGGTGCTGAACAACTGGCTGTCCCTGACCGGCGGCCCGAACGGCATGCCGGCGCCACTGCCGACGTTCTTCGGTCTGGAGTTCGGCAAGCGGGCGAAGGATGGCGGGGTGCCGTTTCATGAGTTCTTCGGCCTGACCTACAACCCCGACGTGAAGTATTACTTCATCTACGCAGTGCTGTTCCTGGTGGTGCTGGCGGTGCTGTACGTCAAGCATCGGTTGGTGAAGATGCCGGTCGGTCGCGCCTGGGAAGCCCTGCGTGAAGATGAAATCGCCTGCCGTTCGATGGGCCTGAACCACGTACTGGTCAAACTCTCGGCGTTCACCATCGGTGCGTCGACGGCGGGTCTGGCCGGGGTGTTCTTCGCCACTTATCAAGGCTTCGTCAACCCGACCTCGTTCACCTTCTTCGAATCGGCGCTGATCCTCGCCATCGTCGTGCTCGGCGGCATGGGCTCGACCATTGGCGTGGTCATCGCCGCATTCGTGCTCACCGTCGCTCCGGAACTGCTGCGCGGCTTCGCTGAGTACCGCGTGCTGCTGTTCGGCATCCTGATGGTGTTGATGATGATCTGGCGACCACGCGGGCTGATCCGCATCAGCCGTACCGGGGTCAAACCACGCAAAGGTGCCATTCACTACGAGAGGACTGCGCCATGAGTGAAGTCGTACTCTCTGTTGAAAAACTGATGATGCATTTCGGTGGCATCAAGGCTTTGAGCGATGTCAGCCTGAAGGTCAAACGCAATTCGATCTTCGCCCTGATCGGCCCCAACGGCGCCGGCAAGACCACGGTGTTCAACTGCCTGACCGGTTTCTACAAGGCCACGGGCGGCAAGATCGAACTCAATGTGCGTGGCCAGCAGACCAACGTCATCCAGTTGCTGGGCGAGTCGTTCAAACCGACCGATTTCGTTTCGCCGAAATCCTTCCTCAGCCGCATGTACTACAAAATGTTCGGCGGTACTCACCTGGTGAACCGTGCCGGTCTCGCCCGTACGTTCCAGAACATTCGCCTGTTCAAGGAAATGTCGGTGCTGGAAAACCTGCTGGTGGCGCAGCACATGTGGGTCAACCGCAACATGCTCGCCGGCATCCTCAACACCAAGGGCTATCGCAAGGCCGAGAGCGATGCGCTGGATGTCGCGTTCTACTGGCTGGAAGTGGTCGATCTGGTCGACTGCGCCAACCGTCTCGCCGGTGAACTCTCGTACGGCCAACAACGCCGTCTGGAGATTGCTCGGGCCATGTGCACCCGCCCGCAGATCATCTGCCTCGACGAACCGGCCGCCGGCCTCAACCCTCAGGAAACCGAAGCGCTCAGCGCGATGATCCGGCTGCTGCGTGACGAGCACGATCTGACCGTGGTGCTGATCGAACACGACATGGGCATGGTCATGAGCATTTCCGATCACATCGTGGTTCTCGACCACGGCATCGTCATCGCCGAAGGCGGGCCGGAAGCGATCCGCAACGATCCGAAAGTGATCGCGGCCTATCTGGGCGCCGACGAAGAGGAGCTGGTATGAGTCAACCGATCCTCGAACTGCGTAATCTGGACGTGTTCTACGGCCCGATTCAGGCGCTCAAAGGCGTTTCCCTGCAGATAAACGAAGGCGAAACCGTCAGCCTGATCGGCTCCAATGGCGCCGGCAAGTCGACCCTGCTGATGTCGATCTTCGGCCAGCCCAGAGCGGCGGGCGGGCAGATTCTCTATCAGGGCGTCGACATCACGCAGAAGTCCTCGCACTACATCGCCTCCAACGGCATCGCGCAGTCACCGGAAGGGCGGCGGATTTTTCCCGACATGACCGTCGAGGAAAACCTGCTGATGGGCACCATCCCGATTGGCGACAAGTACGCCAAAGAGGACATGCAGCGCATGTTCGAGCTGTTTCCACGGCTCGAAGAACGGCGCAATCAGCGGGCGATGACCATGTCTGGCGGTGAACAGCAGATGCTCGCCATCGCCCGTGCGCTGATGAGCCGGCCGAAGCTGTTGCTGCTCGATGAGCCGAGCCTGGGTCTGGCACCGATCGTGGTGAAGCAGATTTTCGCCACGCTACGCGAGCTGGCGAAAACCGGGATGACGATTTTCCTCGTCGAGCAGAACGCCAACCATGCGTTGAAGCTGTCGGATCGGGCTTATGTAATGGTCAACGGCGAGATTCGCCTGACCGGCACCGGTAAAGAACTGTTGGTGAACGAGGAGGTGCGTAACGCCTATCTGGGCGGGCACTGATGCTTCTCGCGGTTGTACACAGCCCCGGCGACGAGAGTCCCGGGGCTTTTTTATTTTTTGAATCCACCACAGGTAAATTGGGTAATTCCCGAAATTGTGGAAAACAAATTCCCCAAGCTGCCAAAGCGCGACATATAGACGCTGCAAATGGCTGTTTTTCCACAGTTTTGACTTGTCCCCGGTTACTGTGGAACTGGCTGTGAATAACGTGGGTGTATATGGTTGCAGGCCTTGTAATCCGTGGTCTCCAGGCTTGTGATTGTTTTTTGATCAGTAAGTTTCAAGCAGGCGTGAGGCGCCATTGTCAACCTTTTTATAGCGCATCCAGGTCGGGTACTGTTGTGTGTAAAAGCCTGTGGATAAGTCTGTGACTAAACTCTGGAAAGACCTCGCGGAGCGCCGTAATTGCTGGCCTCGCGCAATCACCCGATTGCACCGTCCGTCGTGCAAAATGCCCTGTCCCGCACATCCCCCGCCTCACGGTCAAGCAAAAAACTTTCCATTTCGCCCGCAAAGCCTTGTGTGGCGCGGCTTTGCGCGTTTGCACTTGCCCCCGGAAACTGTGGAGCAGACTGTGGATAACATGCGTGCACATGGCTACAGGCCACGCTGGCTGTGGCCTTGGCGGGTCTGGTTGATTTTTGTACAGCTGGCAAGTGTTGCCCGTATCCGCGAGGGCGGGCATGCTGCCTGCTGATTTTCTATTCCAAGGGCTGCCGTGGCGGCCGAAGCAAGGAGAACACGATGTCCGACACCCTGTTTATCACCGGCGCGACGTCCGGTTTTGGTGAAGCCTGCGCCCGTCGTTTTGCCGAGGCTGGCTGGAAGCTGGTTCTGACCGGCCGTCGTGAAGAACGCCTCAATGCCCTGTGCGCCGAACTGTCGAAGCAGACCGAAGTGCATGGTCTGGTCCTCGATGTGCGCGATCGCAAGGCGATGGAGGAGGCAATCGCCAACCTGCCGCCGTCGTTTGCCAAACTCCGTGGCCTGATCAACAACGCCGGCCTGGCGCTCGGCGTCGACCCGGCGCCGAAATGCGATCTGGATGACTGGGACACCATGGTCGACACCAACGTCAAAGGCCTGATGTACGCCACCCGCCTGCTGCTGCCTCGGCTGATCGCCCACGGCCGTGGTGCCGGTATCGTCAACCTCGGTTCCATCGCCGGCAACTATCCGTACCCGGGCAGCCACGTGTACGGCGCGAGCAAAGCCTTCGTCAAACAGTTCTCGCTGAACCTGCGTTGCGACTTGCAAGGCACTGGCGTGCGGGTCAGCAATATCGAGCCCGGCCTGTGCGAAAGCGAGTTCTCGCTGGTACGTTTTGCCGGTGACCAGGAACGCTACAACGCCACTTACGCTGGCGCCGAGCCGATCCAGCCGCAGGACATCGCCGAGACGATCTTCTGGGTCATGAACACCCCGGCGCATATCAACATCAACAGCCTGGAGCTGATGCCGGTGAGCCAGACCTGGGCCGGGTTTGCCATCGAGCGTAACAAGGCTTGATACCGCGTTGAGGCCATTCGCGAGCAGGCTCGCTCCCACATTGGACATGCATTTTTCCCTGTGGGAGCGAGCCTGCTCGCGAAAGGGTCGGCACAGGCAAAACAGGACGATAAGCTAAACTCCTCACTCAACCATCAGGCCGCACCCCGCGGCGCTCAAGGTTTCATGAGGAGTTCAAGTGAGTAACCGAGGTGAGCAGGCACTGCTCAAACAGTCGACGCTGCTGATGCTGGCGGTGTCGATTGCCGGGATCGTCACCGGTTTTGTTTCAGGTTCGCAATCCATCCTGTTCGATGGCTTTTTTTCGCTGATCGCGACGTTCATCAAAATCCTGATGCTGATCACCGCCCGGCTGATTGCCAAGCAAAGCAATCAGCGTTTCCAGTTCGGCTTCTGGCATCTGGAGCCGATGGTGCTGCTGATCGAGGGCAGCTTCCTGCTGTTGATCGCGATCTATGCGTTTCTCAACGGCGTATTCGGCATCATCAATGGTGGCCGCGATATCGAGCTGGGTCTGGTGATCGTCTACGCGGCGGTATTCACCGTCGTCGAGTTCGCCTACTTCTTCTACGTGCGCCGGCGCAATCGCACGCTCAAATCCAGCCTCATCCAGTTCGACAACATCAGTTGGCTGGTCGACGCGATGCTCTCGGTGGGCCTGTTGATCAGTTTCCTCGCCGCGCTGCTGCTCAAGTCCCAGGGCTATGGCGAGTGGGCGGTGTATGTCGACCCCCTGATCCTCATCGTGCTGGCCCTGACCATGCTGCCCCCGGCGTTGAAGATCCTCGGCCCGGCGTTGCGTGATGTGCTGGGAATCGCCCCGGACACTCTGGATGAGCAGGTCAGGCAGGTCATGGAGGTGGCGAAGGTCGAGCAGGGTTTCGACGATTACGTGTCCTACGTGCAAAAGCACGGCCGGGCGCGGTTCATCGAAATTCATGTGGTGTTGCCGGCGGATTATCCGCTGCGCGATGTCGCGCAGCTGGATGCGCTACGTGAGCAGATATCGGCGCAGCTGGGCGAGCCGGATGCGGCGAGGTGGCTGACGATCAGCTTCACCGGGGACAAGAAGTGGATTGCCTGATCTGATCCGGATGTCTGCTGAGAGCACAGTAACCCTCTAGCCCCAAAATCCTGCTTTGCACAGGTCAACGCAGATATTCAGCCAAACCGTGATAGCAAGTCGCCAAATGATAAGGCGTGGTCGAAGGCATGTCCTTGCGGCTGACCTCTCCATTCTCATCGCGACACTCATGCCAGCCGCCGGCATGCAGAAACCGCTGCTGCAACGCCTGCAACTGGCGCAGTACTACCGCTTCGCTGTCCGCCCGCAAGGTCAGCGCGCGCAGGTATTCGGCCTGAGCCCAGATCCGCTGAGTCGAATCCCTTGGCCGTCCATTGCCATCCAGATCAAGCATTGCCCGCACCGCGCCGCAGGACACCAGCACGCCGTACTGCTCGGTAAAGGCAAATGCCCGATCCAGCGCCCGGTGCAGTTTCGAATCGCGCAACAGCGCCGACGATTGGAGCAGGAAATACCATTCGAACTGGTGCCCCGGCTCGTACCAGTTATCCACAGCACCGAGTGGCTTCTCCATTAACACGCCGTATTGCGGGTCGACGAATTGCTTGTGCATGGCTGTGCATAACTCAAGCAGGGCCTTCTGCGTCTGCGGGTCTTCGCGCACCGCCAAGGTGGCGAGGAAGGCTTCGGCCAAGTGCATCAGTGGATTTTGCAGTGGGCCGGTTTGCAGGGTGAGCCAATCACGCTCAAGGCAGGCTTCGTACAAACCGTCGCCGGTGGCGAATCGGCGGCCGATGATTTCCAGCGCGGCGTTGAGTGTCGACTCGGCCAGCGAATCCCGGGACTTGTCCCAGTAATGCGCGCAGGCGAACAGGATGAAGGCGTGGGTGTAGAGATCCTTGCGCTGGTCCAGCGGCTTGCCCTGTGCGTCGATACTGTAGAACCAGCCGCCATGCTCGGCATCATGGAAATGCCGTTGCAGGGAACGGAACAGCGCGGCGGCGCGGACTTCGGCGTTATCCACAACCCCGATCAGGCTGGAGAACAGATACAGCTGCCGCGCGCAGGCCATCGCCCGATAGCGCTGCACTGGCAACGGCTGGTGTGTAGCGTCCAGCGCCTCATAGGGCAACGCCATGTCGGCGTTCCAGCCCGGGCCTTGCCACAGCGGCACGATCACGTCGAGGAAGTGCTGCTGCACTTGGCCAAACAGGGCGGTCAATTCGGGCAGGGCGGTGGAGCGGGAAGCGTGGGGCATGGGCGGGCGTCACGGGCTGGGGCGATTGCGCGACATGGTAGCAGAGGCACCGCTTGAGAGAGGCGGTGTCTGTCAGCCTCGCGAGCAGGCTCACTCCCACAGTGGATTTGCAGCGAACACAAAACCTGTGGGAGCGAGCCTGCTCGCGAAGAGGCCAGTGCAGGCGCTAAAAAATCAGCCTGCCAACAACCACACCCCAGTCGCCGCCGAAGCCGCACCCGCCAACCGCACCAGCGGCGCCGCTGCCTGCGGAAGAATTCGCACCACGCCATAACCGAGCGCATGCAAAACCGCTGTCGCTGCGACGAACCCGGCCGCATACGCCCACGGACTGCTCATGTCCGGCAACTCCAGCCCATGCGCCACGCCATGGAACAGCGCAAACAGCGCCGTCGCTGTCACCGCCATCACCAGTGGCGGACGTACCGCCAGTGCCACGGCCAGGCCCAGCGCCAATACCGAGGCGGCAATTCCGCTTTCCAGCGCCGGCAACTCCAGCCCTTCAAAACCGAGCAGGCCGCCCAGCAGCATGGTGCCGACGAAGGTGCACGGCAGCGCCCAGCGCGCCGCGCCTTGTTGCTGCGCCGCCCACAAACCGACGGCGAGCATTGCCAGCAAGTGGTCGAGCCCGCCGATCGGGTGGCTGATGCCGGCGACCAGACCGCTGTCGCCATGCCCCGGGTGAGCGAAAGCCAGTGCCGGTGTCAGCAGCAACGCCAGAGCGCCAAGAATGCGTTTGAGTGTCATGGATAAGCTTCCTTGTGGATAAGTGGATCAGGCGGCGGTCAGCAGGCCCTGACGTTCGATGAAGGCGATGATTTCTTCGAGGCCCTGACCGGTTTTCTGGTTGCTGAACACGAACGGCTTGCCGTTGCGCATGCGTTTCGTGTCGCTGTCCATCATTTCCAGCGAGGCGCCCACCAGTGGCGCGAGGTCGATCTTGTTGATCACCAGCAGGTCGGACTTGCAGATCCCCGGGCCGCCCTTGCGCGGCAGCTTGTCGCCGGCGGAGACGTCGATCACGTAGATGGTCAGGTCGGACAGCTCCGGGCTGAAGGTCGCCGAGAGGTTGTCGCCGCCGGACTCCACCAGAATCAGATCCAGCCCGGGAAAACGACGGTTCAGTTGATCGACCGCTTCGAGGTTGATCGAGGCGTCTTCACGGATCGCCGTGTGCGGGCAGCCGCCGGTTTCCACGCCGATGATCCGCTCCGGCGCGAGGGCTTCGTTGCGCACCAGGAAATCGGCGTCTTCGCGGGTGTAGATGTCGTTGGTGACCACGGCGAGGTTGTAGCGCTCGCGCAGGGCCAGGCACAGGGCCAGGGTCAACGCGGTCTTGCCGGAACCGACCGGGCCGCCGATGCCGACGCGCAGAGGTTGTGTATCCATTTCATTCTCCAAAATAAACAGCCCTAAGAGCGGAAGAGACGGCTGTACTGGCGCTCGTGGGCCATGCACGCCAGGGACAGGCCAAACGCGGCGCTGCCGATATGTTCGGGATTTATGCGGGTTGCATCGTGCTGCGCCTGTTGCAGCAGCGGCAGCAGTTCGCTGGTCAGGCGCTGGGCGGCTTGCTGGCCCAACGGCAGGGTTTTCATCAACACGGTGAGCTGGTTTTCCAGCCAGCTCCACAGCCACGCGGCAAGAGCGTCCTGCGGGCTGATGCTCCAGGCGCGTGCTGCCAGCGCCCAGCACAAGGCCAGGTGCGGTTCTGTGGTCTGGTCAAGAAAGTCGCGGGCAGGCTCGTCGAGTTCCGGCAAGCCGTTCAACAACTGCTGCAAGGAGTAACCCATCTGCCGGCTCTCCAGATGCAACTCGCGGGTTTCGCGACTGGCGCGGTGGCTCTCGCAGAGTTGTCGTAGCTCGGCCCAGTTTTCATCTGCTGCGGCTTGGCAATGCGCCAACAGCAGCGGCGCTTCGAAGCGGGCGAGATTGAGCAGCAGTTGATCGCTGATCCAGCGGCGGGCGGCGTCAGGGTTGTGGACCCGGCCGTTATCCACCGCCATTTCCAGACCCTGGGAATAGCTGTAGCCGCCAATCGGCAATTGCGGACTGGCCAGACGCAGCAGCGCCCAGGCCGGATTCACAGGCGCACGCCGAACTGGTGAAGTTTTGGCGCGTAGTTGAAGTCTTCGTCACCGTGGCGGGAATGATGATGGCCGCCGCCGTAAGCGCCGTGTTCCGGCTGGAACGGCGCTTCGATAGCCTCGACCCGGGCGCCGAGCTGTTCGAGCATCGCTTTGAGCACGTAATCGTCGAGCAGGCGCAGCCAGCCATCGCCGACTTGCAGGGCGACATGGCGGTTGCCGAGGTGATAGGCCGCGCGCGTCAGTTCGAACGCATTGGCGCACGTGACGTGGAGCAGTTGTTCGGGACGGGCGCAGACGCGCACGACACGGCCGTCTTCGGCCTGCAGACATTCGCCGTCATACAGCGGTGGCTGGCCGCGCTCCAAAAACAACCCGACGTCTTCGCCTTCGGCACTGAAACAGCGCAAACGGCTTTTGCTGCGCGCTTCGAAGGTCAGGTGCAGCTCGGCGGCCCAGACGGGTTGAGGGTCGATTCTGCGATGAATCACCAGCATCGGAAAGCTTCCAGCAATGAACGTTGATTGGGCTAGAGCAAGCGCCGCGCCAATCGGGCGATCTGTAGGAAATAGCTGTCGGCGCGTGCCTGATCTTTCAACAGGCGCGGCGATTCTGGAAGGTTTTGGTGCATGAACAATTTGTCATGCACCAAAGCGAGGCCATGACGGATGTTCAATGTGGGAGCGAGCCTGCTCGCGAATGCGCCGTGTCAGGCAGATGTATTCAGCTGACCCAGCGCTTTCGCGAGCAGGCTCGCTCCCACAGGGGCTTTGCGCTGTGTCAGATAGAGAAGGGATTACTCGGTACTGCCCAGCCCTTGCCAGTGCTTGAGGCCGATGAAGATGAAGCGCAGTTGCTGGGTGATCTTCGCCTGTGGGGTCAGATGCTCCGGCAAGGCCTCGGCGGGCGGGTCGATGATGTCGGGGAGGGTGGCGAACACCGATTTGACGATCAGGTCAGCCATTACGCTGAGGCCGGCCAGATCCAGATGTTGCAGCTTGGGCATCAGCGCCAGGTCCGCCGCGAGGTCGGCGCTGATGTTTTCGCGCAAACGGCCGATCGCCTGGCGCACCGGCAGCGAGCCGCCGTATTGTTCGCGAGCGAGAAACAGGAATTGCGAGCGGTTGGCGTTGACCACATCGAGGAAGATGCGCACCGACGCATCGATGATGCCGCCCATGACGAATTCATTGTGCCGCACCAGGCGGATGGTCTCGCGGAAGGTCTGGCCGACTTCACTGACCAGCACCAGCCCCAACTCGTCCATATCGGCGAAGTGCCGGTAGAAACCGGTGGGCACGATGCCGGCGGTCTTGCTCACTTCGCGCAGGCTCAGGCTGCCGAATCCTCGGCCGCTTTCCATCAGGTGGCGGGCAGCGTCCATCAGGGCGTTGCGGGTCTGTTGTTTCTGTTCGGCGCGGGGCAGCATCGCAGGGTGTGTTCTTCGGCAGGACAAGCGCCGCACTCTAGCAAATCGGCTTTGTCGGCGTCGAACGGGGAGTCATGCAGCGAGGGATTCACAGAAGCTGAAAAGTCAAAAGCCCAATCCGCTGATTGGGCTTTTTCGCTGGGCCGTCATAGGCTCAGCTCACGGCGCTGTTGCGTTCGATCACACGGTCACCACCACCTTCGGCGAGGGCTTGACCTTGTGGAGTCTTGTCGTAGCCGTCTTCCACCAGGCCTTTTTCTTCGAGACGATTGCGGCCGTTTTCGGCTACAGCCTGGCCTTGTGGCGTCTTGTCATAGCCATCTTCAACCAGACCTTTTTCCTGGAGGCGGTTGCGACCGTTTTCAGCCAGAGTCTGACCTTGTGGGGTTTTGTCATAGCCGTCTTCAGCAAGGGTCTGGCCTTGTGGAGTTTTGTCGTAGCCGTCTTCAGCGAGAGTCTGGCTGAACACCGAGTGGCTGTCTTTGACTTGCGGAGTAGCCTGATCGGCAGCGGGCAGGGCGAAAGCAGTGCTGGCTAGCATCGACAGGGTAAGGCTGAGCAGTAATTGGCGTTTCATGATAGTGGCTCCTTGGGAGGGCGATAAAGTGGGTACGAGGGCAATGCTACTCTCGATAAGTCGATATAAAAGTTCATAAACGCAATGGTAATAATCAACAGAATTGATTGTTCGGCGCGAAGGCTCTAGATCGGGCCTTTGCGGGCGACGGTTTTGCACCGTCGTGGGTATTTTCGACTCACTCGCGCCTCGTAAAAGTGCGGATCGCGGTAACACTGCTCGACCGATCGGTCAGTTTTGCCGGGCTTTTTATGGCTTAAACTGCCTTTCAATTAAACCTGCGGGCCTTTCGCCAGTCACAGACTGCATAGGGGCCGCTTCGGTCTGCCGTTTCAGCTGTGCGTCGGGATGTTCGGCGTGCGGTCGTGATCAGGAGCTTTGTGCATGACGCGCACTGGAAAAATCTTCAGCTGGACCTTCGCCATCCTCGCGCTGCTGCTGGCAGCCTTGATTCTGATCATCGTGTTTTTCGACTGGAACCGGATCAAACCTACGATCAACGCCAAAGTTTCGGAAGAACTGCACCGGGCGTTTGCCATCAATGGCAACCTCGCGGTGATCTGGCAGCGCGAGCCGGAAGAAGGCGGCTGGCGCTCTTGGGTGCCGTGGCCGCATGTGGTCGCCGAGGACTTGAGCCTGGGCAACCCGGACTGGTCGAAACAGCCGCAGATGGTCACGCTCAAACGCGTCGAGCTGCGCATTTCGCCGCTGGCCCTGCTGGCCCAGCGCGTGGTGATTCCGCGCATCGACCTGACCGAGCCGAATGCCGAACTGCAACGTCTGGCCGATGGCCGCGCCAACTGGACCTTCAAATTCGATCCCAAGGACCCGAACGCCGAGCCGTCGAGCTGGGTGGTCGATATCGGCGCGATCGGTTTCGACAAGGGCCACGTGACCCTCGACGACCAGACCCTGAAGACCAACCTCGATGTGCTGATCGACCCGCTCGGCAAGCCGATTCCCTTCAGCGAGATTGTCGGCGACAAAGCGGCGAAAACTGCTCAGGACAAGGGCGGCGCACCGCAGGACTATGCCTTTGCACTCAAGGTCAAAGGCCAGTATCACGGGCAGAACCTCACCGGTCAGGGCAAGATCGGCGGGCTGCTGGCCTTGCAGGACGCGAGCAAGCCGTTCCCGTTGCAGGCCCAGGCGAAGATCGGCGATACCCGTATCGAACTGGCCGGCACCCTGACTGACCCGCTGAATCTCGGCGCCCTCGACCTGCGCTTGAAACTCGCTGGCGACAGTCTCGGCAATCTCTACCCACTGACCGGCGTGACGCTGCCGGACACCCCACCGTATTCCACCGACGGCCACCTGATCGCCAAGCTGCATGACGAGGCCGGGGCGAAATTCACATATGAAAAATTCAACGGCAAGATCGGCGACAGCGACATCCACGGCGACCTGACCTACGTGGCCAGCCAGCCACGGCCGAAACTCACGGGTGCGTTGCTCTCCAATCAACTGCTGTTCGCCGACCTTGCGCCGTTGATCGGCGCTGATTCCAATACCGAGCAAAAGGCTCGTGGCGGCGCGAGCAAGCAGCCGGCAGACAAAGTCCTGCCGGTCGAAGAGTTCAAGACTGATCGCTGGCGCGCCATGGATGCCGATGTCGAGTTCACCGGCAAACGCATCGTCCACAGCGAGAAGCTGCCGTTCAACGACCTCTATACCCATCTGAAACTCAACGACGGCGAACTCAGCCTGGAGCCGCTGCGCTTTGGCGTTGCCGGCGGCACCCTGGATGCGCTGATTCGTCTCAATGGCCGCACCGAACCGCTGGAAGGCCGCGCGCGTCTGACCGCACGCAAATTCAAGCTCAAGGAGCTGTTCCCGACCTTCGAGCCGATGAAAACCAGTTTCGGTGAGCTCAATGGCGATGCCGACATCAGTGGCCGGGGCAACTCCGTGGCCAAGCTGCTCGGCGGCGCCAACGGCAATCTGAAGATGCTGATCAACGACGGTGCGATCAGCCGTGAGCTGATGGAACTGGCCGGGCTCAACGTCGGCAACTACGTGGTCGGCAAGATCTTCGGCGACAAGGAAGTGAAGATCAATTGCGCGGCGGCGGACTTCGACATCAAGACCGGCCTGGCCACGACACGGCTGTTTGTCTTCGATACCGAGAACGCAATCATCTACATCGATGGCACGGCGAACATGGCCACCGAGCAACTCGATCTGACCGTGACCCCGGAGTCGAAAGGCTGGCGTCTGATCTCCCTGCGCTCGCCGCTGTATGTGCGGGGCAAGTTCATCAAACCGGATGCCGGCGTCAAAGCCGTACCGTTGATGCTGCGCGGGGCGGGGATGGTTGCGCTGGGCGTGATTGCCGCACCGGCGGCGGGATTGCTGGCGCTGGTGGCGCCGAGCGGGGGCGAGCCGAATCAGTGCGCACCGTTGTTGGAGCAGATGAAGCAGGGCAAGGCGCCGGTGACCGTTAAACCCAGCAAGTAATGCGGCGTCTCTGAGGGCGCCTTCGCGAGCAGGCTCGCTCCCACATTCGAACGCATTCCTTCAATTGAAATACGTTCCAGTGTGGGAGCGAGCCTGCTCGCGAAAGCGGTGTGACGGGATTACAGATCGTTGAGGATATCCGCCATGTCGTCGGCGTGTTCTTCTTCCTGGGCAAGGATGTCTTCGAAGATGCGGCGGGTGGTCGGGTCCTTGTCACCGATGTACTGAATGATTTCGCGGTAGCTGTCGATGGCGATGCGCTCGGCCACCAGATCTTCGTAAACCATTTCCTTGAGTGTGTTGCCGGCCACGTATTGCGCGTGGGACATCTTGCTCAGCAGGTCGGGGTTGAACTCAGGCTCGCCGCCCAGTTGCACGATGCGTTCGGCGAGGCGATCGGCGTGCTCGGCTTCCTGGTTGGCGTGCTCGAGAAATTCGTCGGCGGCGACGTTGGCTTTCAAGCCGTTGGCCATGAAGTAGTGGCGCTTGTAGCGCAAGGTGCACACCAGCTCGGTGGCCAGCGACTCATTGAGCAAACGCAGTATTTCTTCACGGTTGGCGTTGTAGCCCTCGGTGACCGCGCCGTTTTCCACGTGTTGCCGCGCGCGTTCACGCAGGGTTTGAACATCAGACAAATGCACGTCACTCATTTCATTCTCCTGGAGGCTAATCCGATAGGCGCCACGTTCTGAAGACGCGGTCGCTACTCAGGGTGTGAGTCTTGAGCGAAGCGAAAAGTTTTATGCGATTTACGCCGGACACGGTGCAGCAACTGCTGAAGACTGCGATGTCGGGAGAGTCAAAGCGGTTTCGGTGGAGCGGGTGCTGGCGGGCTGGAATTGGCTTATCGTTGAGTTGTCATCGTCGAGGTGGATGCTTGGCGGGCGTCTTGCACGTCTGACATCCACCCATCGCGCACAAGGATGTACCCCATGTCGACACGTTATCCACTGGTGCTGGTGCCGGGCATGCTCGGCTTTGTCCGGCTGGTGCTTTATCCGTATTGGTTCGGCATCATCAAGGCCTTGCGCCGTGGTGGTGCGACGGTGGTCGCGGTGCAGGTCTCGCCACTCAACTCCACGGAAGTGCGCGGCGAGCAATTGCTGGCGCGGATCGAGGAAATTCTGCGCGAGAGCGGGGCGCCGAAGGTCAATCTGTTCGGTCACAGCCAAGGCGCGTTGACCGCACGGTATGCGGCGGCGAAGCGCCCGGATCTGGTGGCCTCGGTAACATCGGTGGCCGGGCCGAATCACGGCTCCGAACTGGCCGATTATCTGGAAAAGCACTATCCCGCCAACAGCGCCAAGGGGCGCTTGCTCGAAGCGTTGCTGCGCTTGATCGGCTGGGTCATGGCATTGCTCGACACGGGTTATCACGGGCCGAAACTGCCGGTGGATATCCACGCTTCCCACCAATCGCTGACCACGGCGGGCGTTGCAATATTCAATCAGCGTTATCCACAAGGGCTGCCGGAAACGTGGGGCGGGCAGGGGCCGGAAGAGGTCAACGGTGTGCGCTATTACTCCTGGTCAGGGACGCTGCAACCGGGCAAGACCGATCGTGGCGGCAATCTTTTTGACGGCACCAACCGCAGTTGTCGCTTGTTCGCCAGGACCTTCGTTCGCGAGCCGGGGCAGTGCGACGGCATGGTCGGCCGTTACAGCTCGCATCTGGGCACGGTGATCGGTGATGACTATCCGCTGGATCATTTCGACATCGTCAATCAGTCGCTGGGACTGGTGGGCAAGGGCGCGGATCCGGTAAGGCTGTTTGTCGAGCATGCGGCGCGGCTGGAGGCTGCAGGGTTATGAAAGCAAGATCAAGATCAAAAGATCGCAGCCTTCGGCAGCTCCTACCTTGAAATGCGGTCCCTGTAGGAGCTGCCGAAGGCTGCGATCTTTTCAATCAGGCGGTACCGATCCGCCAGCCCAACACCGTGGTCCAGCGCTCCGACAAAACCACCCCACCCAAGGTCAGCAAACCGCCCACCAGGTGATACATCGCCAACTGTTCCTTCAACACCACTGCTGCAATCAGCGCGGTAATCAATGGCAGCAGATTGAAAAACAGCGTCGTCCGGCTCGGCCCCAGTCGCTGCACCGCCTGCATCCACGCCAGCGGCGCGACCATCGAGGCCAGCAGGCATGCATACAGCACCAGCGGTACGCTCTGCAGGCTCAGCCCGGTCTTCGGCGACATCGCGAACAACGGAAACAACACCACAATCGCCACCAGCACCTGCAAGTACAGCAGCACCAGTGGCGGCAGGCGCAGTTGCCACTTTTTCAGCAGCGTGCTGTAAACCGCATAGGCCAGCGTCGCGACCAGCATCATCGCATCGCCCAGATTGACCCCGTGTTGCAGCAGCGCACCGAGGCTGCCGGATGACACCACCACCAGCACGCCAGCGAACGACAGCACCGCACCGACCAGCGCACCAGCCGTCAGGCGCTGGCCGAGGCTGATGATCGCCATGGCCAGCGACATCAATGGCATCAACGACAGGATGATGCCCATGTTGGTCGCGGTGGTCAGTGTTGCGGCGAAATAGGCGAGGCTCTGATACACCGCCATGCCGAGCACGCCGAGGACGAAAATCCGCCCCAGGTTCGGCCGAATCTGCGGCCAGTGCGCGATCACTTTTGTGAGCATGAATGGCGTGAACAGCACGCCGGCCAGCAGCCAGCGATAGAAACCGATCTCGGCGGGGGAGATCGCGCCGACCGCCAGTTTGTTGATCACGGTGTTGCCGGCCCAGATGAAAATCGCCAGCAGGGGAAACGCGTATTGCATGGGACAAAACCAGAACGTTGATGAAGGGCGATTATCGCCTGTCTGGATGCAGGCCTATACTGCGAACCGGACAACCTGCCTCTGCATCCGGACAGCATGAACAGCAAACACATCGATCTGCTCGATTTCAGCGAACTGCCGTCAGCGGTGTATTTCCGCTACGCCGATTTCACTGCCCACGAATATGCCGCGCCGCATCGCCATCCGTGGGGCACGCTCGAGTATGCCGCCCATGGCGTGTTGCACATGGATGTCGATGGCAGCCGCTTCATGTCGCCGCCGCAGTACGCGGTGTGGGTGCCGCCTGAGGTCGAGCACAGTTTCTACAGCCATCAGCCGGTCAACTATCGCGCGGTGTGTCTTGATCCAAGTGTTTGCACACGGTTGCCGGCGCGCGCCTGCACCTTGGCGATCAGTGACATTCTCAAGGCGATTCTCAAGGACTTCGCTGCCCGCGATGTGAAGATTGCGGAGCATGAGGCCGATCAGCGTCTGGCCCAGGTATTGGTCGATCAACTGCAACAGGCACCGGTGCAGGAATGTTACCTGCCATATGCGAGCAGCCCGGGCTTACTGACGATTCTCGACGCCTTGCAGGCCGCGCCGGGCGACAACCAACCGTTGGCGCATTGGGCCGCGCAAGTGCATGTCAGCGAGCGCACCCTGGCCCGGCAGTTTGTCCGCGAGCTGGGCATGAGCTTTGGCGAGTGGCGTCAGCGCTTGCGTTATCTGGCGGCGATCGAGGCGCTGGAAACCTCGCGTTCGGTGCAGGAAATCGCTTTCGACCTCGGCTACAGCAGCGGCTCGGCCTTCATCGCCATGTTCGCCCGCCAGGCCGGTTGCACGCCGGAGCAGTATCGGCGCAGCCACCTCGAGGGCAGGAAGGTGTAACAAGCTTTGACTACACTGCGACAGAGGCCGCATCCATCGGTGCGGCAACAAGGAGAAAACTCCATGAAGATGTTGCGTGTGCCGTTGTTGATGATCGGGCTGCTTGTGTGTTCCCAGGGTTTCGCCGCCACGGCGCAACAGAACAAGATGACCACCTGCAATGCCGATGCGACCGCCAAGAGCTTGAAGGGCGACGAGCGCAAGGCGTTCATGAGCACCTGCCTGAAAGCGGCGCCTGCGGCCAACGATGGCAAGGAGCTGACCCCGCAGCAGCAGAAGATGACCACCTGCAATGCCGATGCGAAAACCAAGGCGCTGACCGGTGATGCGCGCAAGGCGTTCATGAGTGAGTGTCTGAAGAAAAAGTGAAACGGTAAATAATGTGGTGAGCTTGCCGGCCTCTTCGCGAGCAGGCTCGCTCCCACATTTGAAACGCGCACTCCTGTGGGAGCGAGCCTGCTCGCGAAAGCGTCGGTGAACGCACCGCCATTCCCACGCCCTGCATATCCCTAGTGCTAACCCCGGATCGCTGGCAGACTGCCCATCCTTTCACGCCGTTCGTTTTGAGGCTGTATGCCAACGTTTTCTCAGCGTCATGTTGTGTTCTGGGTCAGTTGCATCATCATTTTTGGCGGTTTGCTGCTGGTGCTGCCGCTGCGCCTGTTGCCGAGCCTGCTGGCCGGGTTGCTGGTGTTCGAGCTGGTCAACATGCTCACCCCGCAACTGCAACGGCTGATCGAAGGGCGGCGTGCGCGCTGGTTGGCGGTGGCGCTGCTCGGCACGCTGGTGGTGAGTGCGCTGGCGCTGATCTTCGCCGGCGCCATCAGTTTCCTCCTGCATGAAGCGGAAAACCCCGGCGCCTCGCTCGATAAATTCATGGGCGTGGTCGATCGCGCGCGCGGGCAGTTGCCGCCGTTCATCGACGCTTATCTGCCGGCCAGCGCGGCGGAATTTCGCGTGGCGATCGGCGAGTGGGCGAGCAAGCATCTGGCCGACCTGCAACTGGTCGGCAAGGACGCTGCGCACATGTTCGTCACCCTGCTGATTGGCATGGTGCTTGGCGCGATCATCGCCCTGCAGCGCATTCCCGACGTGACCAAGCGCAAGCCGCTGGCCGCCGCCCTGTTCGACCGTTTGCATCTGCTGGTGCAGGCGTTCCGCAATATCGTCTTTGCGCAGATCAAGATTTCCCTGCTCAACACCGTGTTCACCGGAATCTTCCTCGCGGTGATCCTGCCGATGTTCGGCATCAAGCTGCCGCTGACCAAAACCCTGATAGTGCTGACCTTCCTGCTCGGCCTGCTGCCGGTGATCGGCAACCTGATGTCGAACACGCTGATCACCATCGTCGGCCTGTCGCTGTCGATCTGGGTGGCGATCGCCGCGCTTGGCTATCTGATCGTTATCCACAAGCTCGAATACTTTCTCAACGCGCGCATCGTCGGCGGGCAGATCAGTGCCAAGTCGTGGGAGTTGCTTCTGGCGATGCTGGTGTTCGAAGCCGCGTTCGGCCTGCCGGGGGTGGTGGCGGGGCCGATTTATTACGCGTATCTGAAGAGCGAGCTGAAGCTGGGCGGGATGGTCTAAGGCCAGGCAACTGAATTGAATGCATCTGTGGCGAGGGGGATTGTTCCCCGTTGGCCTGCGCAGCAGGCCCCTGCTTTCAAGCTCGGGGGCGGGGCCGCTTCGCGGCCCAAGGGGGATAAATCCCCTCGCCACAGGATAAATCCCCTCTCCACAAAGGCTCTTCGCCACAGATTGTGATCAGGCCATCGAACCGTAACGCTTCATCGCTTCAATCGCCAAACCGCTGCCAATGCTGCCGAAGATGTTGCCTTCCACATGCCGGGCGTTCGGCAGCATTGCCGAGACGCTGTTGCGCAGGGCCGGGATGCCGCTGGAACCACCAGTGAAGAACACCGTGTCGACCTGATCGACCGCCACGCCAGCGTCATTCAACAACTGCGTAACGCTGCCACGCACACGCTCCAGCAACGCCTCGATCGCCGATTCGAACAGCGCGCGGCTCAGCTCGACGCTCAGCCCGGCTTCGATGCGGTCCAGCGGCACGTGGCGGCTGTCGGCGTGGGTCAGCTGAATCTTGGTTTCTTCCACTTCCATCGCCAGCCAGTGCCCGGCGCGCTGTTCGATCAGCTTGAACAGGCGATCGATGCCGCCGGTGTCTTCGATGTCGTAGCGCATGCTGCCCAGCGCCAGCGTGGATTTCTGCGAGTACACCGAGTTGATCGTGTGCCAGGTCGCCAGGTTCATGTGGTGGCTGGTCGGCATGTAGGCGCCGCTCTTCATGCGGCTGCCGTAGCCGAACAGCGGCATCAGGCCTTGCAGGCTGAGCTGTTTGTCGAAGTCGGTACCACCGATGTGCACACCGCCGGTGGCGAGGATGTCATCGTGACGGTTGTCGAGACCACGACGCTCGGGCGACAGGCGCACCAGCGAGAAGTCGGAGGTACCACCGCCGATGTCGACGATCAGTACCAGCTCTTCTTTCTCGATGGTCGACTCGTAGTCGAACGCTGCCGCGATCGGCTCGTACTGGAACGACACATCTTTGAAACCGATTTTGCGCGCCACTTCGACCAGGGTGTCTTCGGCTTCCTGGTCAGCCAGCGGATCGTCATCGACGAAGAACACCGGACGACCCAGCACCACTTGCTCGAATTCCCGTCCGGCGGCGGTTTCGGCGCGGCTCTTGAGCTGGCCGATGAACAGCCCGAGCAGGTCCTTGAACGGCATCGCCGTGCCGAGGACGCTGGTGTCGTGCTTGATCAGCTTGGAGCCGAGCAGGCTTTTCAACGAGCGCATCAGCCGACCTTCGTAGCCTTCCAGATACTCGTGCAGGGCCAGGCGACCGTAGACCGGGCGACGTTCCTCGATGTTGAAGAAGACCACCGACGGCAGGGTGATCTTGTCGTCTTCCAGCGCGATCATGGTGTCCATGCCGGGGCGCAGCCAGCCGACGGTGGAGTTGGACGTGCCGAAGTCGATGCCGCAGGCACGGGCTGGAGAGGCGTCTTTCATGTCTTTCGGTTTCCGGTCAAAAAAACGGCCGCGCAGTGTATGCCAGTGCGCGGCAGATTCGAAGGCCGGTCATCCGCTATTTCGCCGGCAGCCAGCTTGAAAAGCGCCGCTTCGCCCCAAACTTGCTGGCATGGGCCGGCAGACACACCGGCGGTCGCAAGAACCGTCGTCCACTGCCGATAAACTTCTGCGGCGCCACCCGGTCACAAACTTGAGATCGGTCAACCCGGCACGTGCCAATCGGCGCATGCTGGTCTCGGCGCGAAATCGATAACGGATGGTGATCCTTCCATGGACTTCAAAGACTATTACAAGATACTCGGCGTGGAGCCGACAGCCGACGACAAGGCCATCAAGGCGGCCTATCGCAAGCTGGCGCGCAAATACCACCCCGATGTCAGCAAGGAAAAAGACGCCGAGGCCAAGTTCAAGGACGCCTCGGAAGCCTATGAAGCGCTGAAAAGCGCCGACAAGCGCGCCGAATACGACGAACTGCGCCGTTATGGCCAGCACGGTCAGCCGTTCCAGGGCCCGCCAGGCTGGCAGAGCCGTGGCGGCTTCGGCGGTGGCGGTGGCGACACGGGCGACTTCTCGGACTTCTTCAGTTCGATCTTCGGCAATCGCGGCCCCGGTTTCGGTGGCGCCGAGAGCCGCCAATCACGCGGACGCCGAGGGCAAGACGTGGAAATGGAACTGCCTGTCTTCCTCGAAGAAACCCTGTCGAACGAATCGAAGAAAGTCACCTTTCAGGTGCCGCAATACAATGCGCACGGCCAGCATGTCAGCAACACCAGCAAGAGCCTGAACGTGAAGATTCCGGCCGGCGTCACCGACGGCGAGCGGATTCGCCTGAAGGGCCAGGGCGCACCGGGTATCGGTGGCGGGGCGAATGGCGACCTGTACCTGACCATCCGGTTTGCGCCGCACCCGAAATTCGATGTCGAAGGCGAAAACCTGATCATCACCTTGCCCCTGGCTCCGTGGGAATTGGCATTGGGCACTGAAGTGGCCGTGCCGACCCTGACCGGCAAGATCAACCTCAAGGTCCCGGCCGGCAGCCAGAATGGCCAGCGCATGCGCGCCAAGGGCCATGGCCTGCTGAACAAGGCCGGCGAGCGCGGTTACCTGTTCGTGCAGCTCAAGGCCGTGATGCCGAAAGCCTCCGACGAGGAGGTCAAGGCGCTGTGGCAGGAGCTGGCGAAGAAAGCCGCGTTCAACCCGCGAGAGAACTTCTGAACCCGACGACGGAGTAGCCCATCATGAGCAGCCCCCTGATCGTTCAACTGGACCTGGCAGAATTCTGTGAGGCGGCCGATTTGTCGGACGTCTACGTGATCGAAATCGTCGAGCACGGCATCCTCGAACCTGAGGGCGCGCAGCCGCGGGAATGGCGCTTCACCGATTACGAATTGGCCTTGGCCAAGCGCGCGGCGAAGCTGCGCCGTGATCTGGAACTGGAGTGGGAAGGCGTGGCGCTGGCGCTGGATCTGCTGGATGAGGTTAAGCAGTTGCGCGCCGAGAATCGCATGTTGCGCCAGCGGTTGGGGCGGTTGGTGGTCGAATAAATTGTTTGAGGCGATGAGGTCTGATCCGGCCCCATCGCGAGTCGGCCCGCTTGTGCCGGGTTAGTGTTTGCGAGTGTTTCACCCGGTATGAACCGGCAGGATGGTCTGATAGTTTTCCGGGCACATGTTGGCAATGGATGCCGACGGTCGCAGCGCCAGCCAGACTGGCCAGCGCTGCGCAATCTTTGCAAGGAAGCCTGTCAATGCCAGTCAGACCCAAGCCGCCCAAACCGGGCGCAGTCGATATCACCATCCCTGGGCGCACATCCCGGGATTCCGCCACGCACGGTATCGAGTCGCCGCACCTGACCCCCGGTCCGTTCATTCGCAAGACCCCGCCCGATACCAGCGACCCCGGCAGTAGCACGCAGCAAATGGAAACTGCGGCCGCGCCGCACAGAGTGCAAGTCCACCCGACGCCGTCTACGTCGGGTTCCGTCCCAACGGTTGCAGCCTCCGCGCTGGAGCGTTACCTGATTGCCTCGACAGCCCCTCTACCGCAAGCGAACGTTGAAGGGTTTCGCCTATTCAAGGGTCGCCAGTACGCGGACTTGCAGGGCGGCGGTACGGTGCTGATCGGCGTCGATGCCGAGACCGGTCTGCATCGGGCCCGGTTGTCCAGCGAGCTGCAGCCGTCCGGCCCTGTGCTTGCCTACGACGGGTTGAACAAGCACTGGTACGCACTTGAAGAGTCCAGCGCATCGCCGGGCGCCGCCGCTGTCCCGGGTAAAAGCCGCAGGGTGGCGCGCCAGAGCGATGACGACTATGAGTCTGCCGTTGAGGATCTGCCCGACGATGGCGGTGCAACGCAGGAACATTTTTATCTGGCGTCCGAGTCGATGCCCGTCAAACCCTTCACCGCTGACGAATTGCGTGCAATGCGCAGCGAAACGCGCTTTTCGTTTCTCACCAATCGGCCCGGGGTCTACGACCGTGCCAATAACGGCAAATACCCATTCCGTGACATGGCCGGCCGGCCTGTCAGGATAAAGAAGCTCCAGAGCCTGGTGCGTTTTGAAGACGGCGGCCGATACACCTCCGAGCAGATCAAGCCATACATCAAGTTTGGCGCCTACGAGCATGTCGCGCGGTTGTATGAAGAAAAGCTGCAATGGCGACTGTTCACCGAGGCCGACATGACGGTGCCTGGAGAGCGTGCCCTGGTCGGCCAGTCAATGGTGGTCGCCAACCGGCGCATCAACCGAGGCGAGGTGGTCGGCGTCTATGCTGGCGCGATCATGCCCGGACGTCTCGTGCCGCTCCCCCAGCAGTCATACACCATGAAGGTCGGCGTCCGTTATCAACCAGGGCCTGGATATTTGATCCCCGACGAATTCGCGCTGGTCGGTGACACGATTATCTCGCGGATCAACACGCGCTTTTGGTATGACGCGGCGGGCAAGCCGGTTCGTCAGGCTACGGATGGTTATAACGTCGAATTCGTACCGTTCGATGTCGAAGCGCAACAGTGGATAGGCAAGGAACTGGTCACCCGGGACTTCATTCTCAACGCCATCTTCGCTACCGAAGACATTCCGGCAGGAACCGAGCTACGCATCGATTACAACTACAGCGATGCGGACATCGCGAAGTTGTTCCCGTGACTGCCTGAGCGGTCGCGACTGAATACGGACCTGCGCGTCCGTATTCAGCGCACGCCTTCATCAAAACAGAAAATAGCGCTGCGCCATCGGCAGCGTTTCCGCCGGTTCGCACCACAGCAACACGCCATCGGCCTTGACCTGATAGGTCTGCGGATCGACGTCGATGTTCGGCAGATAGTCATTGTGGATCAGGTCGGTTTTCTGCACGTCGCGGCAGCCCTTCACCACAGCGATCTGCTTCTTCAATCCCAAGGCTTCTGGCAATCCGGCCTCCTGCGCCGCCTGGCTGATAAAGGTCAGGCTGGTGGCGTGCAGCGAGCCGCCGTAGCTGGCAAACATCGGGCGGTAATGCACCGGTTGCGGTGTTGGAATCGAGGCGTTGGCATCGCCCATCAGGCTGGCGGCAATCGCGCCACCCTTGAGGATCAGCGTCGGTTTCACACCGAAAAACGCCGGGCGCCACAGCACCAGATCGGCCCACTTGCCGACTTCGATCGAGCCGACTTCATGGCTGATGCCGTGGGTAATCGCCGGGTTGATCGTGTACTTGGCGATGTAACGCTTGGCGCGGAAGTTGTCGTTGCCCTCACCGTCCTGCGGCAGTGGGCCGCGCTGTTTTTTCATCTTGTCGGCGGTCTGCCAGGTGCGCGTGATGACTTCACCGACGCGGCCCATGGCCTGACTGTCGGAGCTGATCATTGAGAACGCGCCGAGGTCGTGGAGGATGTCTTCAGCGGCAATGGTTTCGCGGCGGATACGGCTTTCGGCGAAGGCGACGTCTTCGGCAATGCTCGGGTCGAGGTGATGGCAGACCATCAGCATGTCGAGGTGTTCGTCGATGGTGTTGCGGGTGAACGGCCGGGTCGGATTGGTCGAGCTCGGCAGCACGTTGGGGAAGCCGCAGGCCTTGATGATGTCCGGCGCGTGGCCGCCACCGGCACCTTCGGTGTGATAGGTGTGGATGGTGCGGCCCTTGAATGCGCCAAGGGTGGTTTCGACGAAGCCGGATTCGTTGAGGGTGTCGGTGTGGATCGCCACCTGCACGTCGTACTGGTCGGCGACGTTGAGGCAGTTGTCGATGCTCGC
Source organism: Pseudomonas sp. Marseille-Q5117 (assembly GCF_946901175.1). Classification (NCBI taxonomy): domain Bacteria; kingdom Pseudomonadati; phylum Pseudomonadota; class Gammaproteobacteria; order Pseudomonadales; family Pseudomonadaceae; genus Pseudomonas; species Pseudomonas sp. Marseille-Q5117. Next base: position 118,855 of record NZ_CAMPPP010000012.1, read on the forward strand.
CGGGGTGGTGCCCCAGTCTTCGTGCAGCTTGAGGCCGATAGCGCCGGCCTTGACCTGTTCGATCAACGGCTCCGGCAGGCTGGCGTTGCCTTTGCCGGTGAGGCCGATGTTCATCGGGAAGGCATCGGCAGCCTGGAGCATGCGCGCCAGATGCCACGGGCCGGAGGTGCAGGTGGTGGCGTTGGTGCCGGTGGCCGGCCCGGTGCCGCCGCCGATCATGGTGGTGACGCCGCTCATCAGCGCTTCTTCGATCTGCTGCGGGCAGATGAAGTGGATATGCGTGTCGATGCCGCCAGCGGTGAGGATCATGCCTTCGCCGGCGATCACTTCGGTGCCGGCGCCGATGGCGATGGTCACGTTGGGCTGCACATCGGGGTTGCCGGCCTTGCCGATTGCGGCGATGCGCCCGTCCTTGAGGCCGACGTCGGCCTTGACGATGCCCCAGTGGTCGATGATCAGCGCGTTGGTGATCAGCGTGTCGACCACTTCGGCGGCGAGCAACTGGCTCTGGCCCTGGCCGTCGCGGATGACTTTGCCACCACCGAACTTCACTTCCTCGCCGTAGGTGGTGAAGTCCTTTTCGACTTCGATCCACAGCTCGGTATCGGCCAGGCGCACCTTGTCGCCGACGGTGGGGCCGAACATGTCGGCGTAGGCGCTTCTAGAAATCTTCATGTGCTTGCCTTGGGATTCAATTGTTTTTGAGATCGCTCGCATAGCTCGCTATCGCAGCCTCGCTGCGCTCGACAGCTCCTACAGTCAGTGATCGGCTTGAGATCGAGTGACATTTGTAGGAGCTGCCGAAGGCTGCGATCTTTTCGGGGCGCCCCGGATCAGTCCAGTTCGCCCATGATGCGGCCGGCAAAGCCGAACACCCGGCGATGCCCGGCGTAATCGACCAGCTCGACTTCACGGCTCTGGCCTGGCTCGAAGCGCACGGCGGTGCCGGCGGGGATGTTCAGGCGCATGCCGCGACTGGCGGCACGGTCGAAGGTCAGCGCGTCGTTGGTTTCGAAAAAGTGAAAGTGCGAACCGACCTGGATCGGCCGGTCACCACTGTTGGCGACTTTCAGGCTCACTGTGCGGCGGCCGACGTTGAGTTCGATGTCGCCGGGCTGGATCTGGTATTGGCCAGGAATCATCGCTGGGCTCCTTGCAGGACTTTGTAATAGAGAGCGGTCGGGCGATAGGTGCCGTTGGGGTCGCAGGCGTAATCGGGTATTTCGCCGGCGCGCACGTAGCCCAGCGCCTTGTAGAAATCTTCTGCCGGCGAGCCGGCCTCGGTGTCGAGATAGAGCATGCCGCGCTTGTGCTTGGGCGCTTCGAGTTCCAGCGCCTGCATCAGTTGCTGGCCGAGACCACGGCGGCGCGCGTGTTCGCGCACCAGCAGTTTCTGCACTTCGGCGCGGTTCAGACCATTGGCCTTCTGGCACAGGCCCAGTTGCACGCTGGCCAGTACCTGCTCGTCCTTCACCACCACCCAGAGCAGCGTGCTGCCCTTGTTGATGTTGTCCTGCACCTCATCGAAATACGCGCGCGCCTGGGCGGCATCGAGGTCGGCCATGAAGCCGACGCTGGCGCCGTAACCGACGGCGTCGAGCAGCAGATCGATCAGGCCCTGGCGATAGTGGGCAAAGCTCTCAGCATTGACGCGGCGCAACTGGGCGGCGTTCATCGACATCACTCCTTGTGGGCATCCGGTGGCTGTGCGCCGGGATTGAGGGTCAACTGCATGAAGGTCAGATCGAGCCAGCGGCCGAACTTGGTGCCCACTTGCGGCATCTGCCCGGTGATGCTGAAACCGGCACGCTCGTGCAGGCGGATCGAGGCAGCGTTGCCGCTTTCGATAGCGGCGACCATGACGTGTTTGCCGCAAGCGCGGGCGCGTTCGATCAACGCGGTCATCAGTTGCGGGCCGAGGCCGTTGCCGCGTTGATCGCTGCGCACGTACACCGAGTGCTCGACGGTGTGGCGGAAACCGTCGAACGGCCGCCAGTCGCCGAACGAGGCATAACCCAGCACCGCGTTGTGGCTGTCGACGATCACCAGAATCGGGTACGCCTGCAACTGACGCGCGTCGAACCATGCCTGGCGATTGCCGAGGTCGACCGCTTGTTCGTTCCAGATCGCCGTGGTGTTGAGCACGGCGTCGTTGTAGATGTCGCGGATCGCCGGCAGGTCGGCCCGGCTCGCATCGCGAATGCTGTAAGTCATGGCGCGGCCTCAGACGATCGGCTGGTGAACGGTGACCAGTTTGGTGCCGTCGGGGAACGTCGCCTCGACCTGGATCTCCGGGATCATTTCCGGGATGCCTTCCATCACTTGTTCGCGGCTGAGCAGGGTGGTGCCGTAATGCATCAGCTCGGCCACGGTCTGGCCGTCGCGGGCGCCTTCGAGCAGCGCGGCGGAGATGTAGGCCATGGCTTCCGGGTAGTTGAGTTTCACGCCACGGGCCAGCCGCCGCTCGGCGACGAGGCCGGCGGTGAAGATCAGCAGCTTGTCTTTTTCGCGTGGGGTCAGGTCCATGGTTCGGGTTCCATCAGGGCAGATTCGGGTGGCTCTCGAGAAGTGTGGGGTGCCAGTTGGAGCAGCCCCTCACCCTAGCCCTCTCCCGAGGGAGAGGGGACTGATCTTGGTTGTTTTCAATGGCCAATTCAGTCAGCAATATTCGTTCAGGCAGATAAATTCATTTCAGACGACTCGGTCAGGCTCCCTCTCCCTCCGGGAGAGGGCGGGGTGAGGGTCGGGGTTTCAGGTGCTCCATATTCTTGGCGCGATAGCTTCGCGGCCCAGCAGCGCAGGCCTTAGCAGTCGCCATAAATCAATCAGCCAGGCGCGGGCGAGTAACGCCTCACTGGCCAGACACCGCGCCACCAGCAACCCTGGCAACTGCGTCAAGTCTCCACGCACTTCGTGCCCCAGCGAGCGGCAGCGCTCCAGCAACTCGGCGTCTATCTCACCGGTCACCAGCATCGTTGCGAACACCGGATTGCCATCCAGGCCGATCGGCGAGTCGAGTAAACCGTCCGCACCGACAATGCGCTGCCGTTCGTGCCAGAGCAACCGACCGTCGTGGCGGATGTCCAGGTGCGCCTGAAAATGCCCGAGGTCAAAACGCTCGCCGCTGGCCGGCCGACCGAGCGCCACCACGTCCCAATAGAACAGCCGCGCATCGCCTTCAAGCTCGATCGTTGTGGCCAACTCGGCCTGCGCGGCGCTGTAGACGATGGTTTCCTGCGGCAGCCATTCCAGGGTCGCGCCGGCAGCGACTTGCAAGTCGAGCTGCTGATAAGCCGGCCCGCCCGCGCGATACCACTTGGCGGCGCCGGGGCTGGTGATCTGTGCCCAGGCGTTGTGTTCGACACGCGCGCTGATGTCCAGTCGATCGCCGCCGGCAATTCCGCCCGGTGGATGGACGATGATGTGCTGGCAGACCTCGGGGCCTTCGGCGTACAGATGCTTTTGCACGCGCAGCGGGCCGAGGTGACGGCGCATGACCGGGCGCGTGCAATCGCCGAAGCGCGCGTAAGCCAGTTCCAGCTCGGCGTGCCAGCTCGGGGTAAACAGGGCAGGTGCAACAATCGAATTCATGGTTTTGTGATTATCGTTAGGAAGCTACAGATTAGACCGGCGCGTTAGATCGTGACCAGCCCGCGTACACCTTCGGCCTCCATATTTTCACCGCGACCCTGCTGGACGATCTCGCCCCGCGACATCACCAGGTATTGATCGGCCAGTTCTGCAGCAAAGTCGTAGAACTGCTCGACCAGCAGAATCGCCATGTCACCGCGCGCCGCGAGCTGCTTGATCACCGCGCCGATTTCCTTGATCACCGACGGTTGAATGCCTTCGGTCGGCTCATCAAGAATCAGCAGGCGCGGGCGGCTGGCCAATGCGCGGCCGATCGCCAGTTGCTGTTGCTGACCACCGGACAGATCGCCGCCACGGCGCTGCTTCATTTGTAGCAGCACCGGGAACAGTTCGTAGATGAAACCTGGAACTTCTTTGGCTTCTGAGCCTGGAAAGCGCGACAGGCCCATCAGCAGATTTTCTTCTACCGTCAGGCGCCCGAAGATCTCACGGCCCTGCGGCACGTAGGCGATACCGGCATGCACACGCTGGTGCGGTTTGAACGTGGTGATCGGTTTGCCTTCCCAGTTCACCACGCCTTCCTTGGCCGGCAGCAGGCCCATCAGGCATTTGAGCAGGGTGGTCTTGCCCACGCCGTTACGGCCGAGCAGGCAGGTCACTTCGCCGACCTTCACGTCAAAGCTCAGGCCGCGCAGGATGTGGCTACCGCCGTAGTACTGATGAAGTTGTTGGACTTGTAGCATCGGAACTCCGTTAGTTGGGCTTCAAGCCGCAAGCTGCAAGCAAGAGCAGTGCTGTTTATGACTTTGCTTTTACTTGCTGCTTGAAGCTTGTCGCTTGCAGCTGGCCGATTCATCGGCCGAGGTAGACCTCGATCACCCGCTCGTTTTCCTGCACCTGTTCCAGCGAGCCCTCGGCCAGCACGCTGCCCTGATGCAGCACCGTGACGTGGTCGGCAATCGAGCCGACAAAGCCCATGTCGTGCTCGACCACCATCAGCGAATGCTTGCCCGCCAGCGATTTGAACAGCTCGGCGGTGAACTCGGTTTCGGCGTCGGTCATGCCCGCCACCGGTTCGTCGAGCAGGAGCAGTTGTGGGTCCTGCATCAGCAACATGCCGATCTCGAGAAACTGCTTCTGGCCGTGGGACAACAGCCCGGCCTGGCGATTGACCGAGGTAGTCAGTCGAATCGTCTCGAGCACTTCGCTGATGCGATCCTTCTGCTCGCCACTCAAGCGCGCACGCAAACTGGCCCACACCGACTTGTCGGTCTTCTGCGCCAGCTCCAGGTTTTCAAACACGCTCAAGGCTTCGAATACCGTCGGTTTCTGGAATTTGCGGCCGATGCCGGACTGGGCAATCTGCACTTCGCTCATCTGCGTCAGATCCAGGGTTTCGCCGAACCAGGCCTTGCCGTGGCTGGGCCGGGTCTTGCCGGTGATCACGTCCATCAGCGTGGTCTTGCCCGCGCCGTTGGGGCCGATGATGCAGCGCAGTTCGCCGACGCCGATGTACAGGTTGAGATTGTTCAGCGCACGGAAGCCGTCGAAGCTGACGCTGATGTCTTCCAAAGTCAGGATCGTGCCGTGACGCGTATCGAGGCCGGGGCCGACGCGCTGGCCGAGGCCGATCGAGTCGCGGCTGGTGCCTTCGTCCTTGTTCGGTTCCACGGGGAAAAACGCCGGCTCCAGCATGAATTCAGCACTCGCTGTGACTCTCATTGTTCACCTCGTTTCTTCAGCAAACCGATCACGCCCTTGGGCAGGTACAACGTCACGACGATGAACAGCGCACCGAGGAAGAACAGCCAGTATTCCGGGAAGGCCACGGTGAACCAGCTCTTCATGCCGTTGACCACGCCGGCGCCGAGCAGCGGCCCGATCAGCGTGCCGCGCCCGCCAAGGGCGACCCACACCGCCGCTTCGATCGAGTTGGTCGGCGACATTTCGCTGGGGTTGATGATGCCGACCTGCGGGACATAAAGCGCTCCGGCGAGACCGCACAACACCGCACTCAGCACCCAGACGAACAGCTTGAAACCGCGCGGGTCGTAGCCGCAGAACATCAAACGGTTTTCCGCATCACGCAACGCCGTCAGCACCCGACCGAACTTGCTCTGCGCCAGGCGCCAGCCGATGAACAGGCTCGCCACCAGCAGCAACACCGTGGCCAGAAACAGCACCGCGCGGGTGCCCGGTTCGGTAATGCCGAAGCCGAGGATCGTGCGGAAATTGGTGAAGCCGTTGTTGCCACCGAAACCGGTCTCGTTGCGGAAAAACAGGAGCATGCCGGCGAAGGTCAGGGCCTGAGTCATGATCGAGAAATACACGCCCTTGATCCGCGAACGGAAGGCGAAAAAGCCGAACACCAGCGCCAGCAGACCCGGCGCCAGCACCACCAGACACATGGCCCAGATAAAGCTGCTGGTGCCGGTCCAGTACCAGGGCAATTCGCTCCACGACAGGAAAGTCATGAACGCTGGCAAGCCATCGCCGGCCGCCTGCCGCATCAGGTACATGCCCATCGCGTACCCGCCGAGGGCGAAGAACAGACCGTGGCCCAGCGACAGCAGGCCGGCATAGCCCCAGACCAGATCCAGCGCCAGGGCGACGATGGCGTAGCAGAGGATTTTGCCGACCAGGGTCAGCGTGTAGGCCGAGACGTGCAGGGCATTGTCTGGCGCGAGCAGTGACAGCAACGGCAGAACGATCAGCAGCGCGAGAATCACTCCGCCGACGACGAGCGTGACTTTCGGCCCGGCCTTTTGTGTGGCCGTGACTAACAGAGGCTGGTTCATCAGTCGATCACCCGTCCTTTCAGTGCGAAGAGGCCTTGCGGACGTTTCTGAATGAACAGAATGATCAGCGCGAGGATCAGGATCTTGCCGAGCACCGCACCGATCTGCGGTTCGAGAATCTTGTTGGCGATGCCCAGGCCAAATGCCGCCAGCACGCTACCGGCCAGTTGGCCGACGCCGCCGAGCACCACCACCAGGAACGAGTCGATGATGTAGCTCTGGCCAAGGTCGGGACCGACGTTGCCGATCTGGCTCAGCGCCACGCCGCCCAATCCGGCGATGCCCGAGCCGAGGCCGAAGGCGAGCATGTCGACGCGCCCGGTCGGCACGCCGCAGCAGGCGGCCATGTTGCGGTTCTGAGTGACGGCGCGGACGTTGAGGCCGAGCCGGGTTTTATTCAGCAGCAGCCAGGTCAGCACCACCACGAACAATGCGAAAGCGATGATGACGATGCGGTTGTACGGCAGCACTAGATTGGGCAGCACTTGGATGCCGCCGGACAGCCACGCCGGGTTGGCCACTTCAACGTTCTGCGCACCGAACACCAGCCGCACCAGTTGGATCAGCATCAGGCTGATGCCCCAGGTCGCGAGCAGCGTTTCCAGTGGTCGACCGTAAAGGTGGCGGATGACCGTGCGCTCCAGCGCCATGCCAATGGCGGCGGTGACGAAAAACGCCACCGGTAGCGCGATCAGCGGATAGAACTCGATTGCCTGCGGCGCGTAACGCTGGAACATCAACTGCACGACATAGGTCGAGTAGGCGCCGAGCATCAGCATCTCGCCGTGGGCCATGTTGATCACCCCGAGCAGTCCGAAGGTGATCGCCAGACCGAGGGCGGCGAGCAGCAGAATCGAGCCCAGCGACATGCCGCTGAAGGCCTGGCCGAGCACTTCGCCGATCAGCAGTTTGCGCTTGACCTGAGCGAGGCTGGTTTCAGCGGCGGTGCGCACGCCGGCATCGCTTTCCACGCCCGGTTCGAGCAGGCCTTCAAGGCGCGTGCGTGCCAACGGGTCGCCGGTTTCACCGAGCAACCGCACCGCTGCAAGGCGCACCGCCGGGTCGCTGTCGACCAGTTGCAGATTGGCCAGCGCCAGGCTCAGGGCCGCGTGGACGCTTGGGTCTTTTTCCCCGGCGAGTTGCCGGTCGAGAAATTTCAGCTGCGCGGGTTTCGCGCTTTTCTGCAATTGCTGCGCGGCGCTCAGACGGATTTTGCCGTCAGCGGCGAGCAATTGGTGGCTGGCCATCGCGGTGTCGATCAGACCCCGCAGGCGATTGTTCAAGCGCAGGGTTTTCGCTTGGCCGTCGATCGAAAGCTCGCCTTGTTGCAGGGCGTTGAGCAATTCGATACGCGCCGGATCGGGCTGCGCGGCCCAGGCTTCCAGCAGTTTGGCCTGTTGCATCGGATTGGCCGCGACAAAGTCTTCGGCATCGCCGGCGTGGGCCAGGAGTGGCAGCAACAGTGCGATGGCGAGAAGTACGCGGTGTATGGCAGTGGGCATTAGTGGTGTCCTGTTCAACCGCCCCCTCACCCTAACCCTCTCCCGGAGGGAGAGGGGACTGACCGAGGTGTCTGGACGATGTGCTGCAACCTGCGAACTTGAGTCGAACTCAGGGTTTGAAGAGCATGAAGATCGGCTCCCTTTCCCCCTCTCCCGGAGGGAGAGGGCTGGGGTGAGGGGGAAGTCTCATGCTCGCCTCAAAAACTGAATTCGCCTCAGTTGCTCTTCACCGCATAATCCGGCTTCTTGTCGTTGCCCTGAATGAACGGGCTCCACGGTTGCGCGCGGATCGGGCCTTCGGTCTGCCACACGACGTTGAACTGACCGTCGCTCTGGATTTCGCCGATCATCACTGGCTTGTGCAGGTGGTGATTGGTCTTGTCCATGGTCAGGGTGTACCCCGATGGCGCAGCAAACGTCTGCCCGGCCAGCGCTTCGCGAACCTTGTCGACGTCTGTGGATTTGGCTTTCTCGACCGCTTGCGCCCACATGTGGATGCCGACGTAGGTGGCTTCCATCGGGTCGTTGGTCACCGCTTTGTCCGCGCCTGGCAGATTGTGTTTCTTCGCATAGGCTTTCCAGTCCGCGACGAATTTCTTGTTCGCAGGATTCTCCACCGACTCGAAGTAGTTCCACGCCGCGAGGTTGCCCACCAGCGGTTTGGTGTCGATGCCGCGCAGTTCTTCTTCGCCGACCGAGAACGCCACCACCGGCACGTCGGTGGCTTTCAGGCCCTGGTTGGCCAGCTCTTTATAGAACGGCACGTTGGAGTCGCCATTGACAGTCGAGATGACGGCAGTCTTGCCACCGGCGGAGAACTTTTTGATGTTGGCAACGATGGTCTGGTAATCGCTGTGACCGAACGGCGTGTAGACCTCTTCGATGTCCTTGTCGGCCACGCCTTTGGAGTGCAGGAACGCACGCAGGATCTTGTTGGTGGTGCGCGGGTAGACGTAGTCGGTGCCGAGCAGGAAGTAGCGCTTGGCGCTGCCGCCTTCTTCGCTCATCAGGTATTCAACGGCGGGGATCGCTTGCTGGTTCGGCGCGGCGCCGGTGTAGAAGACGTTCGGCGACATCTCTTCGCCTTCGTACTGCACCGGGTAGAACAGCAGACCGTTGAGTTCTTCGAACACCGGCAATACCGATTTACGCGATACCGAGGTCCAGCAGCCGAACACCACCGCGACCTTGTCCTGGGTCAGCAACTGCCGGCCCTTTTCGGCGAACAGCGGCCAGTTGGAAGCGGGATCGACCACCACCGGCTCGAGCATCTTGCCGTTCACGCCGCCCTTGGCATTGATCTCGTCGATGGTCATCAGCGCCATGTCCTTGAGCGACGTTTCGGAGATCGCCATGGTCCCGGACAACGAATGCAGAATCCCGACCTTGATGGTCTCGGCGGCCTGGACAGTCCAGGTCATGCCCATCGCGGCAATGGATGCCGTGAGTGTGAAAGCCTTGATCAAACTGCGACGCTTCATTGTGCGATCTCCATGAACATTCTGATTTTTCTGGTTGGCAGATGCGGACGACTGAAGGTGTGTTTTGCAAAGGCTGTGCCCGGTCGCGTTCAGGCAAGGAAATGTCGTGTTAGAGGGGTTATACGCAGTGATGGCGCACCAGGAAGGAACGCGCAGTGGGGCGTGGTGCGATCAGGTGCTTCATTGTGGTGCTACCGCAACGCGGCAGCGGCTTTAAGCAGGACTCAGTCCACGCCGGGGAAGGAGTCGACATACTTGATAGTGAAATCGGGGAAGGAGTCAACGATCTGGATTTTGTAATCCGGGAAGCTGTCGACGGTTTTCCACTTGCCTGCGGAATCCGGGAATGAGTCGACTTTCTTCACCTTCAGGTCGGGAAACGAATCCACCACTTTCACTTTGTAATCAGGAAAGCTGTCGACGAACTTGATCTTGCCGTAAATCCGCGAGACATCGACCGTCGTATCGGCTTGCACTGAACCACAAGCCAACACCAACAACGACAGGGCAACTGTTTTGCGCATGACACTTATCCCGAGACTTGAAAAGGCACGTAGTCTAGATCAGCACTCGGGACGGGATACATCAACTTCTGCAGGAGCTGCCGCAGGCTGCCCCTGCAGAAGTTGATTCATGATGAAGCCGAGGCGGATTCGGTTTGCTTACGCAGCCGCGACAGCAGCAGTCGATCCAGTAACCACACCATCACCAGCGAAGACCCCACCAGTGGAAACACCACCGCCAGCACCAGCATGATCGCCACGCCGGTTTTCCACTTCGGCAGGTCATGGCGCAGCGGCGGCACACCGAATTTGCCTTCAGGCCGACGCTTCCACCAGATCACCACGCCGCTGACGGCGCTGAGCAGAATCATCAGGCAGATCAGCAGCACGACGATCTGGTTGAAGGTGCCGAACATCTTGCCTTCGTGCAGCATCACGCCGATTTCGGTAGCGCGAGCAACGGTGCCGTAGTGCTCGAAACGCACATCGGCGAGAACCTTGCCGGTGTACTGATCGACGTGCAGGGTGGCGTCGTTGCGCGGGTCATCGGCGAATACGGCAATGGTGAACACGCCGGTGGCGGTGGTCGGCAGGGTGATGCTGTAGCCGGGCTCGACCTTGCGCTCACTGGCGATGTCCTGCACATCCTGCAGGCTGACTTCGGGTGCAGCGGGGCCGGCATGGGCATTGCCGTGATTCATGTGTTCGGCGTGGTCGCCGGACATCGGCATCGGTGTGTTCTCCATCGCCCATGGCACGGTCTGGCGGGTCGCGCTGTTGAGGCTGCGTGCCTCGATGTCGGAGGTCGGCACGTTGTCCCACATTGCGGCTGGAAACACGTTCCACACTTGCGCGTATTGCTTGCCCCAGAAACCGGTCCAGGTCATGCCGCTGAGCAACATCACCAACAGCAATGTCGCGCCCCAGAAACCGGTGACCGCATGCAGATCGCGCCACAACACTCGACCGCGGCTGTTCAAACGCGGCCACAGGATGCCCGCCGCCTGACCGCGCGGCCACCACAGAAACAGCCCCGAGACCACCAGCACCACGCCCCAGCCAGCGGCCATTTCGATCAGGCGATCGCCGACCGTGCCGATCATCAATTCACCGTGGATCGCGCGGGCGATGGCTTGCAGGTTCTGCTTGGCATCCTGCTCGCCGAGGATGTCGCCGTGATACGGATCGACGAATACGTTGAGTTCGTGACCAGCGTTTTTCACCACGAATTGTGCGCTGCGCTCGGCATTCACCGGCGGCAGGTACTGAGTGACCTGGCCTTGCGGATAGGCAGCTTTCACCCGTTGCAGCAAGTCATCGGCCGGTACCGTGTGGTGCCCGACCGGTACTTCGAGCAGGCTGCTGTACATCAGCGAATCGAGCTGCGGTTTGAACAGATAAATGATCCCGGTCAGGGCCAGCATCACCATGAACGGCGCGACGAACAGCCCGGCATAGAAATGCCAGCGCCAGGCCAGGTTGTAGAAATTGGGTTGAGGCTTTTGCATCACGTGTGCTCCGCTTGGCTTGGTTCTTTTCGTTGTCTGTTTACCCGTGGGAGCGAGCCTGCTCGCGAAGGCGTCATGCCAGACGACATCAATGTTGAATGCGCCGGCCTCTTCGCGAGCAGGCTCGCTCCCACATGGGTAGGTGTTGGTGTCAGAAACTCATATCCACTTTGGTCCAGAGCGTGCGCCCCGGTTCATTAATTGCCTGTGGGTCATTGGCCGGGTAACCGAACCCGGCGTTGCCAGCCAGATTCAAATGCTCGGCGTAGGCTTTGCCGAACAGGTTGTCGACGCCGCTGCTGACCTTCCAGTGCTGGTTGATGCGGTACGCGCCGTTGAGCGAGAACACGCCGAAGCCCGAGCTCTGGGCGTAATCCTTGCCGACCACGTTGCCCTTGTTCGCGTCGATGCGGTGCTGCGCGGCGACCACTCGCCAGAGTGCGCCGGCGCTCCAGTTGTCTTGGCTGTAGGTCAGTCCGAAACGCGCATCCAGCGGCGGCATCTGCGGTAATGCCGAGCCGTCACTGCTGTTCTTGCCCCAGGCATAGGCCAGGGTCGCATCGGCTTTCCAGTTGTCGGTGAGGTTGTAGGCAGCACCGAGTTCGCCCCCCATGATCCGCGCGTCGATGTTTTCGGCGCGCGAAGTGCTCATGCCCATCATTCCCGGCGGGTAGTCGAACAGGATGTAATCGCGTACCACGCCGATGTAACCCGAGGCCCAGGCTTCGAGGTCGGCGCTCCTGTAGTTCACGCCAAAGTCGAACTGCGTGGTCTTTTCCGGTTTGATCGAGTCGAACGCATTGACCGATCCTGCCGGGCCGGACTTGGGTGAAAACAACTCCCAGTAATCCGGAAAGCGTTGCGCGTGGCCGAGGCCTGCATAGAGCGTGGTCGGGCTGTCGGCGAGGTCATGCTCGTAACGGATGAAGCCGCTGGGCAGGGTGTCGGCGCGGGTGTCGTCGGCGGTCGGGTTGGGGCGGGACATCATCCCCGACCCGGTGGTCTGCCGGTAATCCTTGGCCGAGGCGCGATCCACCCGTGCGCCAGTGATCAAGCGATCACGCTCGGCGGCGTACCAGGTCATTTCGCTGAACACGCCGTAGTTGTGGAAATCGGCGTCCTTGCTGTACGGCAGGTCCTTGTAGGTATCGATGCCCATTGAGCTGCGCTGACGGTGCTCGTTGGTCTGTGCGTCGAGGCCGGTGATCAGCTGAACATCAGCCCAACGCCAGGTCGCCTTGAGCCGCGCGCCGAGGGTCCGACGGTCGACGTTGGACGCCATGGGCCCTGCCATCATCCCGGTGCCGGACGGGGTGCGCAGGGTGTAGTTATCCATCACATGGTCGGCGTAGTTGTAGTAGACCTGCGCCTCGAGTTTTTCCAGCACCTCGCTGATGTTGGATTTTTCCAGGCGCAGGCCAAGGCTTTCGCGCAGGAATTGCGAACCGTCCATGCCGCGCCCGGCATACCGCGCCTCGCCGTCGCCCTTGCCGGCGGTGAGTTCGATCAGGGTGTCGGCATCCGGCGTCCAGCCCAGTGCGACATCGCCGTTCCACTTGTCGTAGCGCGAGGCGACGATGTCGTTGTTGCCGTCGCGATAGTCATCGGAATGCGCGGTGTTGCCGATCACCCGCATGTAACCCTGAGGGCCGCCGGCAGCGGCATCGATGACCTTGTCGAAACGGCCGTGCGAGCCAGCCAGGATGCTGGCGTTGACGCGAGTGCCGAGTTCGCCGAAGTTCTCCGGCTCACGGTCGAACAGCACCGTACCGGCCGATGCGCCCGGACCCCAGAGGACGGTCTGCGGGCCTTTGATCACCGTGAGTTTGTCGTAGGTTTCCGGCGAGATGTACGAGGTCGGCGCGTCCATCCGGCCAGGGCAGGCGCCGAGCATCATGCTGCCGTTGGTGAGGATATTCAGGCGCGAGCCGAACATGCCGCGCAGCACCGGATCGCCGTTGGTGCCGCCATTGCGCACCAGAGCGAAGCCGGGAATGGTCTTCAGGTAATCGCCACCGTCACTGGCCGGCACCGGTTGGCGCGGATCCTTGGGGTTGGTGACGATCGTCAGTGGTGAGCTCGGGGCGATGGCAGTGATCACCGTCGGGCTCAATTCACTTTCGTGGCTCGCGTGATCATCAGCCAACGCCAGCGGTGTCAGCAGCAGGCCGCAAAGGACGGCAATAGCGTGCCTGCAACGAATCCGCGATTCATTCAGGGCAAAGTGCGCGCGGGCAGATTCCGCGCAGGGGACAGCAGTAAACCTGGACATGACAATTTCCATCGAACAGTCGTAAACACCACGGCCGGCAGCCTGGAGCTGTCTTCTCAACCGTGTGCAATCAGAGGTGCGTGTTTACGTGGCGATGGGCGGGGCGCGGGTGCGGGCGCCGGGGAAGAAGGGGTGGCGGGCATGGCCCAGACGCGGGGAGGGTGGGGTGAAGGTGTTCGGTGGCGGGATGTTGAAAGCGACGAAATCGCCGCCGCCGGCCAGTGCCGGGCAATTGAACAGCAGGCTGCAATAGCCGCATTTTTCCCACAGCACGTGGTGCGAAGATTGCGGCGGGCAATGCTCGGCCGCAGGCTGGGCTGCATGGCCGCTGTGATCCATGCCGGGCATGTCCATCGACATGTCCATGCTCATTGGCATCGACGTCGAGGCGTGTTGATCCATCGGCATCGACTGAGAAATCAGTGGACCGATGAAAATCATCAGCATGGCGAACAGGGCGATCCAGCTGCCACGCGTCAGCGCTTGAGTCTGACGGTGATGCGGGACGGGCCTGGCGCGCAACGAGCGCATGGGCGAAGTCAGCCGGGGCGGTTACTGAGCGTGGACGTGGCCCTGGGCGGATTCCGGCGCTTTCTTCTGCACGGCAACTTCAACGCTGACGTCACCGGCCTTTTCGAAATGCAGGGTCATCGGGAAACGCTTGCCGTCGCTGAGCAGGCTGCGATCGCTCGGGTTGAGCAGCATCACGTGGTAAGCCATCGGCGCGAAGGTCACGGTGCCGCCGGCGGGGATTTCCACGCTTGGCACTTGCTGCATCTTCATCAGATCGCCCTGCATCACGTGCTCGTGCAACTGCGCTTGTGCAGCGATGGGCGAGTCGACGCTGAGCAGGCGATCGGCGCTTTTGCCGGTGTTGTGGATGATGAAGTAGGCGGCGACGGTCGGCGCATTCGGCGGCAGTTCCTGCGACCACGGGTGGGCGATTTCCAGCGCACCCGCCTTGTATTCATGGGCATGGGCGAAGCACGCCGGCAACAACAGCGCAGCGAGGACGAAGAGTTTCTTCAACATGGCAGTTCTCCAGAACGATTTGAAACGCGGATTCAGGGCGCGAACCAATCAGACCAGAGGGGATGCACGGGGATTGAGACTCGGCCATTGCTGGCGCGGCGTCGGGGCTTGCAAGGACACGGGCGCAACGCTGCGGTTGCTTTCAAATTGCGCGAAATACAGTTGCGGCGAATGCCCCGGCAGCGCCAGCAATGGCGCCCCACCTGAGCAACACCAGCAGTGCTGCATGTTTGAATGGCTGTCGTTCTGCGGGGCCTGCTGATCCGTGGCACCGATGTTGATCGCCACCATCTTCATGCCGCTGCCGGTGCAGAAACTGCTCCAGAGTATCTGTTCGCCCGATGAACTGGCCGCCTGCGCCATCGCACCGCTCAGCGGCATGGCGAGCATGTTGAACAGCACTGCAAAGCAGGCGATCCAGGCAAATGCTAACCGGCGTCGGTTCATGGGGCAGGTCCGTTGGGTGGGCGATCAGGCGCGGCCCATTTAGCCTGATCAGGGCCGATAAGTAAAAAAGCGTCGTGCGGTTTGGTGTCGCAGTTCATTCACAGCGTTACGGCATGCAATCTCAAACCCAGAGCCTTCATGACTTTCATGATAGTTGCGAATTCGGGATTGCCAGTGCTACTCAGGGCTTTATAAAGACTTTCGCGGCCCAAACCTGCATCCCGCGCCACTTGTGTCATGCCTTGAGCCCGGGCGATGTCATTGAGCGCTGCACGGATAAGGACGCCGTCGCCTTCGTCATCGTCAAAACAGGCATCTAGATATGCCGCCATGTCCTCGGGAGTTTTGAGGTACTCGGCGGCGTCAAAACGGGCGAATTCTTCGGTCATGATTTACTCCTCATTTCCGATGCTATGAGCCATCTGCACGGCGCGTTTGATATCTCTTTTTTGTGTCGATTTATCGCCCCCGATCAGCAGCAGATAAATCACTTCGCCTTTGCGTGTGAAGTACATCCTGTAACCAGGGCCGTAATGAACACGCATTTCATAAACAGTGTCACCGACGAACCCGCAATCGCCGAAGTTGCCATTTTCGGCTGTTTTAATTCTGGAGATGATTCGGCCTTTCCCTTTGATGTCTTTCAAGGAGTCGAGCCATTCGGAAAATATGCGGGATCGTTCAAAAGCGATCATGTTGGGATCGTATTCCTTGGGATACAAGCTGGCAAGCCGCTTTTCTGGCTGTCTACTTGTTTTGATTAAAGGAACCGAAGTATTGGATTCAGGAGGTAGGGAGGAACAGTCGGCTGCGTCTGTAAAATATGCAGGCCAATTCGCACATAAATTCAATTTTAGGAAATGTCTGACGTCGTCAGGGCTTCAAGGACTTCAGACGCTGATCCAAACTCCCGATCAACCCCCGGCAAACCAGGTCGCTTCAACACCAGCACCGGCACGCCACGCTCACGCGCCGCTTCGAGCTTCGGCTCAGTCGCGCTGCTGCCGCTGTTCTTACTGATCAGCACATCGATCTGCCGGCGCTCGAACAGCGCTCGCTCGTCTTCCAGCAGAAACGGCCCACGGGCGCCGATCACTTCGCAGCGTGGGTTGCCGGGATAGACGTCGAGGGCGCGCAGGGTCCAGAACTGGTGGGCGGGGATTTTGTCGAGGTGTTGCAGCGGTTCACGGCCGAGGGTGAACAGCGGGCGGTTGAACGGTTCCAGCGCTGTGATCAGTTCGGCCCAGTCAGCCACCTCACGCCAGTCATCGGCCGCTTGCGGTTGCCACGCCGGGCGACGCAAGGCCCAGCAGGGGATGCAAGCGAGCTGTGCTGCGCGGGCGGCGTTGGCGCTGATTTGTGCGGCGTACGGGTGTGTAGCGTCGAGCAGCAGATCGACGCCTTCATCGGCTATGAACTGCGCCAGACCTTCAGCGCCGCCATAGCCGCCGACCCGAACCTGGCAGCGCAAATCGCTCGGCACCCGGCCAACGCCGGCGAGGCTGTAGATATGTTGCGGGCCGAGCGTGCGGGCAATCGCCAGCGCTTCAGTCACACCGCCGAGCAGCAGGATCCGTTTCATGCAAAACCTCCGGCGTGGCCGACAATCCCGCCTTGACGATCAATGGCAAACACCTCGACCTGGACCTGCGCCGGCACTACGCTGCGAGCGAAATTCAGCGCATGGCGACAAACCTCATCTCCCAAAGCAATGCCCGCCGCACTGGCCATGGCCAAGGCTTGCTGGCTGGTATTGGCTTCGCGAATGCCTTGCTGCAACGCCGGCTCCGCGCCAATCGCCGCCGCCCATTCGGCCAGTTGCGGCAAATCGATGCTCGAATGCCGCGAATGCAGATCCATATGCCCGGCGGCGAGTTTGCTGATCTTGCCGAAGCCGCCGCACAGGCTGAGTTTATCCACAGGCACTTTGCGCAGATGCTTGAGCACCGCACCGACGAAATCACCCATCTCGATCAGGGCGATTTCCGGCAGGTCATAGACCCGGCGCATGGTGTCTTCGCTGGCGTTGCCGGTGCACGCGGCGATGTGCAGATAACCATTGGTTTTCGCTACGTCGATGCCCTGATGAATCGAGGCGATGTAAGCGGCGCAGGAAAATGGCCGGACGATGCCGCTGGTGCCGAGGATCGACAGGCCGCCAAGAATGCCCAGCCGTGGGTTCATGGTTTTCAGCGCCAGTTCTGCGCCGCCCTCGACATTGACTGTGACTTCGAAGCCGCCGTCGTAACCGGTTTCGGCGGCGAGCAAGGCCAGGTGATCGCTGATCATTTTGCGCGGCACCGGATTGATCGCCGGTTCGCCGACGGCCAATACCAGACCGGGTCGGGTCACCGTGCCGACGCCGACACCGGCGTTGAAGCGAATTCCCGGTTCGGCGCACAGTCGCACCTGTGAATAGAGCAGGGCGCCGTGGGTGACATCAGGGTCATCGCCGGCATCCTTGATCGTACCGGCTTCGGCGCCGTCCTCGCTCAGTCGGCAGAACTCCAGGCGCATCTGCACCTGTTTGCCCTTGGGCAAAGTGATGTGCACTGCGTCGGCAGCGATGTCGGTGAGCAACAGGCGCGCGGCGGCGAGGCTGGTGGCGGTGGCGCAGCTGCCGGTGGTGAGGCCGCTGCGCAGGGGCGCGGGTTGTTCGGCGGTTTCGTCACGCATCGAGGGGCTTGACCAGTTCCAGCAGGGTGATCGGCAATGCCTGACGCCACGTGTCGAACTCGCCGAGCGGTTGCGCCTGGGCGACATGAATGCGCGTCAGTTCGCCGCCGTATTGTTCGCGCCAATGCATCAGGGTGACTTCGCTTTGCAGGGTCACGGCGTTGGCCACCAGACGGCCGCCGGGCTTGAGCCGGTCCCAGCAGGTTTCGAATACACCCTCACGGGTGACGCCGCCGCCGATGAAAACAGCGTCGGGCCGTTCAAGGTCATTGAGCGCTTGCGGCGCCTTGCCGCGAATCAGCTGCAAGCCGGGTACGCCCAGCGCATCGCGGTTGTGTTCGATCAATTGCTGACGACCCTCGTCGGCCTCTATCGCGATGGCGCGGCAACTCGGATGGGTGCGCATCCACTCGATGCCGATCGAGCCGCTGCCGGCGCCGACATCCCAGAGCAGTTCACCGGGCGTCGGTGCCAGGCGGGCGAGGGTGATGGCGCGCACGTCGCGTTTGGTCAACTGGCCGTCGTGACGGAACGCCGAATCGGGTAAACCGGCGAGGCGTGACAGGCCGGCAACACCGGGGTCGGCCAGACACTCGACAGCGATTACATTGAGGTCGGCAACGGGAGCGTCGTGCCATTCACTGGCGCGGCAGTCGATACGTCGCTCGGCGTCGCCGCCCAAGTGCTCTAGAACACTCATGCGACTGGCGCCGAAACCACGCTCGCGCAGCAATTGCGCAACGGCCGCCGGGCTGGTGCCGTCATTGCTCAGCAGCAACAGACGCACACCGCTGAACACATGCACATTGAGCGCCGCCAGCGGACGCGCCACCAGCGACACAATCATCACCTCCTGCAACGGCCAGCCCAGGCGCGCCGCCGCGAGTGCGCAGGACGAAGGCGCGGGAATGATCGACATTTCGGCGCTCGGCACCTGACGCGCCAGACTGGCACCGACGCCGTAAAACATCGGATCACCACTGGCCAGCACGCAGACCGGCGCGCCACGCGACTCGAGCACTGGCGCGAGGGAAAACGGACTCGGCCACAATTGCCGCTCGCCGCCAATGCACGGCGGCAGCAGATCCAGCTGACGCTGGCCGCCGACGATCCGCGAAGCGCCCAGCAGAGCACGCCGGGCGTTCTTGCCCAGGCCCTTGAAGCCGTCTTCACCGATTCCCACGATCGTCAGCCAGGGTGACATCTATATTCCTCAAAACGTGGCGTTCCGACGGGCAGACTTTTCATGCCGCCGGACAAAGCAGGCATAATACCGCGCCTTCGCCCGCGAAGCGCCTCTGCAACGCAACCGGTCAGCCCCTTGAACGAACGCCCGATGTCCACCGCTTTACGCCCCTCGGCCTGCCCGGGGTTGCTGCGTATCGTCCAGGCACTGGACGGCGGTATCTGTCGGATCAAGCTCGATGGCGGTTCGATCAGCGCTGATCAGGCCGATGCGGTGGCCGCTGCCGCCGAAGCGTTTGCGAGCGGTGCGATCGAAGCGACCAATCGCGGCAACCTGCAGATTCGTGGTATCGGTGCGCAATCGGCGGCGCTGATCGATCGCTTGCTGGCCGCTGGCCTCGGGCCAAAGAACGCTGCCGGCGACGATGTGCGCAATCTGATGCTCAGCCCGGCCGCCGGCATTGATCGGCAGATGCTGATCGACACGCGCCCGCTCGCAGGGCAAATCCTCGACACCTTGCAAAGCCATCCGCGTTTCCATGAGTTGAGCGCCAAGTTCGCCGTGCAGCTCGACGGCGGCGAAGCGCTGGCGATGCTCGAGCATCCGCATGATCTGTGGTTGTCGGCAGTCGAGCGTGACGGCGAAATCCTCTGGGCATTCGGTCTGGCCGGTTGCCCGACCGATCGCCCTCTCGGCGCTGTGACTCAGGACAACGCTCACGCGCTGGTGGTCGCCGTGCTGGAACTGTTCCTCGACCTGGCCCGGCCAGAGCAAACACGGATGCGCCATCTGCTCGATGAGTTGCCCAGGCTCGCGTTTCTGGAATCGTTGCGCGAGCGCGTATCGCTCAAGGCAATCAGCAATTGGCAGCGCCCGGCGTCGGCAGACGCGCTGCACATCGGCGCTCATCAGCAGAACACGCAAGGCCGCTGCTACGTCGTCGCGGTGCCGCCACTGGGCCGTCTCGATCCGGCGATGCTGCGTGGCGCGGCGCAACTGGCCCGACAGTCTGGCGATGGCAGTCTGCGCTTCACGCCGTGGCAGAGCCTGCTGCTGCCGAACGTGAAAGCCACGGATACCGACAACGTGCTTGAGCAGTTGCGGGCGTTGGGCCTGCTGACGACCGACGCCGAACCGCTGACAAGGCTGATCGCCTGCACCGGCGCCGATGGCTGCGGCAAAGGCCTTGCCGACACCAAGCAGGATGCCCGGCAACTGGCACCTTTGCTGCCCGCAGGGCTCAGCGTGCACCTGTCGGGCTGCTCGCGCTCCTGCGCCGCCGCCCATTGCGCGCCAGCCACGCTGCTGGCCGTCGCCCCCGGTCATTACGACCTCTATTTTCGCGATGCAGCACAGCCCGGATTCGGCACGCTGCACGCCTGCAACCTTACTATTGAAGCGGCCGCGACCCTGCTCGACGCCCGCTCCCGGAGCCCCCTTGATGCTTGATTACATCCGCGACGGTCAGGAGATCTATCGCAACTCCTTCGCGATCATTCGCCGCGAGGCCAATCTGGCGCGCATTCCCGCCGATCTGGAGAAACTCGCGGTGCGGGTGATCCACGCCTGCGGCATGGTCGAGGCCGTTGACGGTCTGCAATTTTCCGCGGGCGCGGGCAAGGCCGGGCGCGATGCACTGGCGGCCGGTGCGCCGATTCTCTGCGACGCGCGGATGGTCTCCGAAGGCGTGACCCGCACGCGCCTGCCGGCCAATAACCAAGTGATCTGCACTTTGCGCGACGACAGCGTGCCGGAACTCGCCCGCGAGTTGGGCAACACCCGCTCGGCCGCCGCGCTGGAGCTGTGGCGCCCGCACCTCGAAGGCAGTGTGGTGGTGATCGGCAACGCACCGACCGCGCTGTTCTACTTGCTGGAAATGCTCGACGCCGGCGCGCCAAAACCGGCACTGATCCTCGGCTTCCCGGTCGGCTTCGTCGGCGCTGCCGAGTCGAAAGCGGCACTGGCCGCCGACAGTCGCGGCGTGCCGTTCGTGATCATGCAAGGCCGCTTGGGCGGCAGCGCCATGGCCGCCGCCGCCGTCAATGCCCTCGCCACGGAGATCGAATGATGCAGGCCAAAGGACGTCTGATCGGCCTCGGTGTCGGCCCCGGTGATCCGGAACTGATCACCGTCAAAGCCTTGCGCCTGCTGCGCGAATCGCCGGTGGTCGCGTATTTCGTGGCCAAGGGCAAGAAGGGCAATGCGTTCGGCATCATTGAGGCGCATCTGGTCGAGGCGCAGAATCTGCTGCCGCTGGTCTATCCGGTGACCACCGAGGCGTTGCCGGCACCGTTGTCGTACGAGCAGGTCATCAGCGATTTCTACGACGAAGCTGCTGTGGCGGTCGCCGAACATCTGGATGCCGGCCGCGACGTGGCGGTGATCTGCGAAGGCGACCCGTTCTTCTACGGTTCCTACATGTACCTGCACGACCGCCTCGCCAGCCGTTATGAGGCCGAAGTCGTGCCGGGCGTGTGCTCGATGCTCGGCGGCGCTTCGGTGCTCGGCGCGCCGCTGGTGTATCGCAATCAGAGCCTGTCGGTGCTTTCCGGCGTGCTGCCCCAGGAAGAATTGAAGCGGCGTCTGGCCGATGCCGATGCGGCGGTGATCATGAAACTGGGGCGCAACTTTCCCAAGGTGCGTCAGGTGCTGGAAGAACTCGGTCTCGCCGAGCGCGCGCTGTATGTCGAGCGCGCGACTATGGCCAACCAGAAAATCGTGCCAATGGATCAGGTCGAGCCGATGTCCTCGCCGTACTTCTCGCTGATCATCGTCCCGGGCGAACGGTGGCAAGGTTGATGAGCCAAGCGACTCCCGCCATCGTCATTCTCGGCCAGGGCAGCCTCGCAACGGCGCGGCGCATTCAGCAGGTCTATCCGGCGGCGCAGATCCACGGCCTCGCCGGACGGGTTGAAGGCGCCGACAGCCGCTATGAGGAATTCGGCGCGACCCTGCGCGCGTTGTATCAACAGGACACGCCGATCATTGCCCTGTGCGCAGCGGGCATTGTCATTCGCACGCTGGCGCCGCTGTTGCTGGAGAAAGGCGCCGAACCCGCCGTGCTGGCGGTGGCCGAAGACGGCAGCGCGGTGGTGCCGTTGCTCGGTGGCCTCGGCGGGGTCAACGTCATGGCCCGGGAGATTGCGGCGGCGCTGCAAGTGGCGCCGGCGATCACCACCAGCGGCGAATTGCGCTTTGGCACCTGCCTGCTCAATCCGCCGAGCGGCTATGCACTGGCGGATCTGGAATCGGGCAAACGCTTCGTTTCCGATCTCCTCGCCGGGCACAGCGTGCGCATCGAAGGCGCGGCGCCATGGCTGGATCAGGCGCAGTTGCCGCAGGATCCGCAGGCGCAGCGTTCGATTCATGTGAGCAGTGCGCAGCGAGAAGTGCGCGCTGATGAGTTGCTGATTTATCCGTGCAGTGTGGCGGTGGCGGTCAGTACCGAAGTGGCCGACCTGCCGGACGCCGTTCGCGCGGCGTTGCAGCAGGCGAATGTTGCCGTGCAAGCGTTGGCTTGTCTGATGGCAGCCGACTCTGAAATGGCCTCTGCGAATCTGCGCGAGGCCGCACTTGAATTAGGCGTGCCGCTGCGCTTCGTCGCAGCGCAAAGCGATCTTCAGGCGCTTGCTCGCGTCGCATTGCCTGAGGCGAACGTGATCAGCGCTGAAAAACTTGCGGTGGCGATTGCCGAGCAACCGCTGGATATTGAAAACATCGGCCGTCCACGCGGTCGTCTCGCGGTCATCGGCCTAGGCCCCGGCGCCGCCGAACTGATGGTACCTGCGGTGAAAGCCGAACTGGCCCGCGCCACCGATGTACTGGGCTACGAAACCTACGTGCGCATGGCCGGCCCGTTCCGCGATGATCAGGTGCAGCACTGCACCGACAATCGCGAAGAAATGCAGCGTGCCCGCCATGCCTTCAGGCTCGCCGCCGAAGGCCGCTCGGTGATCGTGGTTTCCTCGGGCGACCCGGGGGTATTCGCCATGGCCGCTGCGGTGCTCGAAGCCCTGCACGAATCGGACGATCCGGCATGGCACAGCGTCGATCTGGAAATCCTCCCGGGCGTTTCCGCCTCGCTGGCCACTGCGGCTCAGGCCGGTGCGCCGCTGGGCCACGACTTCTGCGTGATGTCGCTGTCGGACAACCTCAAGCCGTGGTCGATCATCGAAAAGCGTCTGGATCTGGCCGCCGAAGCGGATCTGGCCCTGGCGTTCTATAACCCGATTTCCCGTGCGCGCCCGTGGCAGTTGGGCCGGGCGCTGGAGATCGTTGCGCAGCACCGCTCGCCTGAAACACCGGTGGTGCTCGGTCGAGACATTGGCCGGCCGGGGCAGACGCTGCGGACCACGACCCTGAGCGCATTGACACCGGAACAGGTGGACATGCGCACCATGGTGTTGATCGGCTCTTCGACCACCTGCACCTTCGCCCGTGCCGGGGGCGGTGAATGGGTATACACGCCGCGTTGGTATGGTGAGAAACCGCTTTCCTGACAGGAGCGCCAGGCAAGTTGTAAGCAAGTTAACGTGATGGAATATCCGGTCGAATTTTTGTTTCAACGGTTTAATTAATATCGGTGCCGCGATCCCGTCCGGGACGCGGCTTCTGCGTTTTTCCGGTAAGCCTGCCGGCGCTGATGAGTTGCAGGATCATACATAGAATCAGAGCAGTTGTTTTAACATATTTCCCGTGTAATCAAATGCGGTGTTTACTGTTTGAAGTGTCATCTTAGGCGCAATAACTTCGCCCGGATTAAGTTTTTAATCAAGGGCTAAGTTTATGCGTGTGGATAAAGTGAATATTCAAGCAGACCCGTTTATTTCGAGAAAGGATTACGCGACCCTGAAAGAAACATTCAAGGAGTTTTCCAAGACTCGTGAATACGCGGCGCTGACCGCGCTGTATGAAAGTTCGTTGGCGTCATTAACCGTGTCGGATGAACTCCAGGTGATCAGCCTGTTGCGCGAAAATATCGAGGCACTTGCAACGCGCAAAACGTCGCCGTTGCCGGCAGCAATCGAAACAGTGCGAAGCGAACTGCAGGACACCGCTGCCCGGTTGTCCGCGACGCTGGACATCCTTGGCGGCACGGCGCGGCCGGTGCCGAAAATCATGCATTTTGTTTGGGTCGGCGGCAGTCAGGTGGGGGCAAACCAGCGCGATTACATGAACATCTGGCGCCAAGTGCTTGAACCTCAGGGTTACCGGTTCAACCTCTGGTATGACAGCGATGCATTGTTGGCTTTCGAGATGAACAGGGTTATTCATGACAGCGCGCGCGCTCATGCGATGGAGTCGGGTGGCGATAAGGTCACCAAGGCCTCCCGGCTTTCGCAAATGATCGAAGACCGTGCGCGTGTACTGAAGCAGCAAATGTTCGCTTATCTGGCGCAGCCGCGTTGGCAGGGCAAAGAGGATGCCGCGCGGATTGACTTGATGGTGCGCGCGTATGGCAAAGATCGGGCGACCCTCGATGCCCTCCTCAAGCAATGCATGCTGACCCACGAGGCAATGGTCGGCAGCGACTTGCAGTTGCGCGATGTTCGCCACGAGTTTTCCGGGCACTTTTTGCGGGACGTTTATCAACGCGAAGTAGCCATGCGCGGTAACTTCGCAGCCGCAAGTGATGTCGTGCGATTACAGGCCGAGCACCTGGAGGGCGGTCGTTACAGCGACATGGACTATTTGCCGCCGCTCGCAGAGAAACCGGGCGGTGTTGATATCAGTCAATATGACGACCAACAGCGGCTGGGGTTGTTGCAGCTTTTCCTCAATCATGATGAAGCGTTGATGCCGGGTCGTGATCGTTTGCGCTATGCAGACTCCACCGAAACCTTGCCTGCTGGGGACAAAACTGCGTTGCTTGCGTTTGCAGAGAGTAGGCCAGGCATCGAACGTATATTTACCGCGCCAGTCGACTTCTTTAGTTCTGCACACGGTTTGCGCATGGGCACGCAAATTGGCAGAGAGATGAACGCTCATATGTTGGCGCAGCCACAAAGCGGTATGACGCTCGCAGTCATGCAACTGATTCGGTTCAACTATGACTTTCTCTACTCTGTGGAGAGTCGGGCTATGGCGTCAGGAATTGATTGGTCGCAGCCGAGCAGATTGCTGGATGTCATAGAGAACGCGTGGCGCGAAAAATTTGGCGACGCGCAACTTACGCATACATTTCGGGACTTCCTCGGCAAATTGAGCGAGGCGGTTAACGGATATTACAGCGACGGGATTCGTGTCGCCGCCCGCGGCACTATTAATCTAACGGGACCGGGCGCTGCGATTACCGGCGTAAAAAACTATATAGAAACCCATCTTCTACAGCGCGATCAAAACGCGATTCAAGAGCACTTGAAGCTGGCCGAGGGATATAACTTTCACACTGAAGAGGAGACGATTTCTGGCTGGACCGTCAATGACGACGAAGATCTTTGGCTGGCCCGGGAGCAGGACAAGTGGCGAACCGGCAAGCTCAAGTCGCGCTATGCCGGTGAGTTGAACGACTTGCTGAAACCACAGACCCTGACCTTCAAACAAGGCTGGCCCGTTATCGAGGGAAAACCGGTTCTGCTGACGTCGGTCCTGCAGCAGTTGATGGATGATCTGGGTGAGCCGTTCATTCAGGCCATGCGCGACAAGAGTGATGACATTGCCTTCGACAAGGCGTTTACCATCGACTTCGACAGCCGCCAGCGCATCATCGCGCAACCGGAGACCCAGTTGCCGACATCCCTCGGCGCCGACTCTACCGGGCACCTCAACGAACTGTTCAGCCGCATCGCCCACGGCTCGCTGCTGCTGGAGCAACTGAGCCCTTCGACGCGGGTCATGCTCGGTGGCATTTTCGGCGCGACGAGTCTGGACGATGCCGGGTTCGCCGATACCTGGCAGAACGTGCGCAAACTCGCCATTGAAACGGACAACGACGGCACGTTCGCCCGCTACGATGCGATCGAAAAAGCCGTGCGCCAACGTCTGTCGCTGGTATCCGAGAGCGGGCCTGCGCGCCATCTGCCGTCGTCGACGCAGGCGGCGCGCGAGCTCAAGGTTCGAGCGCTGGCCGAACCATTGACGTTGCGCCAGTGGGGTGAACGTATCGAACAGATCAACCGCACCGCGCAACTGGAATTTCGCACGCAGATTCTCCAGCGCAGCGGGCAGGTGCGTGATGCGTTCTTCAAGGCCGGTGCGGTCTCGGCCCGGCAGTTGCCGCAGGACCTGCTGATGCGCAACGCGGGCGAGCCGGGCCGGCGTTGCTATCCGCTGGCGCTCCTGATGGGCGCGGCGCTGGCTGCTGGCGAAACGGCCGAGCGAGCGTTGGTGGGACATGTCGCTACCGCCAACGCGAGTCCGGAAGACGTCAGCTCGCGGGCATTACTCAGCGCATTGGATGAACTGCGCGCCTTGCCCTCCCGCGATGTCGGCACCGCTCGAGGCGCGCACGATTTTGACGGCGCACTGCGTGTGCTCGACGCTAGCGCGGTGCCCGCGGTCCTGCTGCTCGATACCGGTGATCATGCGTTGCTGTTGGCTAAAGTGCAGGTGGCGGAACAAACCGTCTATCGCTTTTACGATCCAAACTTTGCGCTCTACGGGTTCGCCGATGGTGAGCACATGAAGCAGGGCGTGGAGCATTATCTGAGTGCGGGCGACAATGCGCTGGCCAGGCTTTACGGCTTGGGCGATATGGCCACGGCGCGATTCAATGTAGTCGAACTGGATACCGCGATGATCGCCGCACGCATGCTGTCGTCGGATTTACGCGTGGATGGTTTCTGGCACAAAGCGGCGGGGGCGGATCACCACGTTGCGGCGATCTGGGCGAAGCAAGCGGTGGCTCGCTCGCGTTCGCTGACGGAAAACGCGCGGATGGGCGCCGGCCTGGCTCAATTGGATGCGCGCTTCTGGGCCGGGGAACTCGAGCAGGCGAGCCAGCGGTTACGCAGCGAACACAAGCTCGGGCGCGAGTATTCGCCGGTACTCGATAGCCTCAGCGACAGCGCCGATGACGGCTACCGCATGACCTTGGTCGATTCGCGCCATCCGCAAAGAACCGTGGAGGTCATTACCCAGGACTCTCGTTTCGCCAAGGTTAAAAAATACGTCGATCAACTGGTCCGTGCCGGGGCCGGCAAGCCAGGCCCGGCCGCTGAATCCGATGGCGGCAGTCGTCTGAGTTTCGCCTTTGCGATCCAGACGCTCATCAGCGAAATGCGCCGGCGCGATTACCAGGCCGACGAGCAACTTCCGGGGCTGACCATCGCCCTGCAGGTGCAGGTCTATGTCAGCTATGCACAGTTGGGTTTTGGTGTTGTCAGCGATGTCGTACAGATCGCCCGTCTGGTCAGACAGGTAGCAGCGAGCGAACAGGCAATTCGTCAGGCATCGCTGTCCGGTCGCCTTGCAGGTCAAGCCGCAACCGGGCTCGGCATCGCCTTTTCCGTGGCCAATATCGGCTTTGATATCTACAACCTGTCGCTGGCGGAAAACGCTGAACAGCGTTCGCGGTTTTCCACGTCACTGGCGTTCAACGTCGCAGCGCTGGGTCTGGATCTGGTTGCCCTGACCGTGGGCGGCGGGGTCGGCGTCGTGGCAGCAGCGCTGTCTGTGCCACTGCTGGGGATCGGCATAGGTGTTACCGCAATTGCCAGCAATCTGGGGCAGATCATGGACAAGGCTGCGGCGGTCGGGATGCATCTGTCCGAGCTGCATGATGCCTATCAGAACACTTATGAGGCCAAAGCTGGAGTACTGCAGTTTCCGCCGATGGCGGTGATTACCGAAGTGAATTTGCAGAGCAGAAGGATCGGGTTCGAGGGGCAGAAATTCTACCCCTGGACGGGCAGTGATCTGGAGTTGCCGCAGTACGATGATGATCCGCGTAATCGACACAAATCGATCAACATCCCGAGAGCATTCGAGCGTCCTGCCGCCGCCAGTGTCTGGGGTTCTCTGCCCGAGACTGTCGTGTTGCCGTGTTCGCCAATCTGCCATTACGGCTACGAATATCAGTTGGGCAGTGCCGGGGCCGTGCCGTTTTCCACCACCCGCTATCCGCAGTTGCATGATCGCCTGGCGCATGGGTTGGAATATGACGCTGACGGCAATCGGACCTTCTATCTGTTCAGCACGCCTTTTCTGCCGCACATCCTGTTCAAACTTCACCCGGTCTATACCGCCACATCGGTCAAGGTGCAATTGACCGTGCAAGTGCGCCAGTTGGTCGTCCCGGATCTACCCCAGGCGTGGCAGAAGAAAATCAGTTACCGGATCACGGCGCCCCAGGGGCAGTATCAGATTCGGCTCGCGCCAGGTCTGTTGGCAGTGAACTTCGAACAAGCGAAGGGCTGGGAAAAGGTCGTCTGGACGGTGCATGCGGCGTGGGCAGATTTTGCCCAAGTGAGCTTTCGCGAAAGCATCGACAGCGCGCCTGAAATGCTCGTCGATGGCATCACCTTGAACAAGTTCGACGGTGTTATCGAGCTGGCCGAAGGGCTGTTCCGGATTGACTGGTCGAGCCGCAGTCTGCATTTGGTGGCTATCACCCTCGATTATGAAAAGGATGCCGGCGCGCAGAGCAGTGCGATCCCGTCGCGGGTTCTGAGCTACCTGCGCAAAG
Source organism: Pseudomonas sp. Marseille-Q5117 (assembly GCF_946901175.1). NCBI lineage: Bacteria > Pseudomonadati > Pseudomonadota > Gammaproteobacteria > Pseudomonadales > Pseudomonadaceae > Pseudomonas > Pseudomonas sp. Marseille-Q5117. Next base: position 147,476 of record NZ_CAMPPP010000012.1, read on the forward strand.
AGGTCAAAGACAAGCAATTAACGGCGGCCTTTGTGCCGTTGCGCAAGTTCCGTGTGCCGTTCAGCTCAGGGAGCGAGCCGGTCTTTACCACAGGCTATTACGATACCGCGCGCGATCGCGTTCTATATGCGCGCAATGTTCCGCATGAGGTCAACGACGGCCTGATACTCGGTGGCGTCAGTGCTCGCCACGCATGGTTCTACCACCCCGATCATGCAACGCTGTGGCGGGTCGATATCCTCACCGGCAGCGTTATGCATCGCTACCGTTTGAAGAATCCCCGGATCGGTTCAACCATCATCGAATGCCGGCAACAAAGCGATGGCTCTCTGCGCGTATCGCAGAGGCTGGCTGAGGAGCAGTCCTTTGGCGTGACCACCATCGAATACCGGATCACCGATCAGACCGTGGAACTGACCCGCTGCAGAATCACCTTTTCCGCTGAGGATTACCGGTTTCAGCCGGATGAAGCCTTGCGACAAATCGATATCCCTTTTCAGGACGACACGCCGGCCATGGCCGCCGGTATCAGCGAGTTCGCCTTTGCTCCGTTCATCGTCGTCGAAGGTTATGCGGGGCTGCGCTTGCAAGATCGCGCCTGGATCAACAAGAAGACGGGCAAACGCTGCCAGGCAGCGCAGAATCTGTCCTGGCCTGAGGACCTGTTGCTGCTGATGCCGCCCGCTGCTGACAACAATGCGGTGCTGTTCTACAGCCAGCAGGAGCAGACCATCAGTCGCGGCATCGAGCCGAGCATCGGTCATTTTGAAAATATAGTGATCGAGCGCGACGTGGTTGACGTTACCCAGACCGACAAGCAGTGCATTGCGACCAAAAGTGATGGTCGACTGTATGAAGTCGCGATCATCGACGTGCCTCCCCTGACTAACAGAAGCGATGAGCAATGGCGTAATCAGAAGGACAAACCCGGGATTCTCGGTTTTGCCGGCCTCGGTGAGCACTGGCTACGGCAAAACCCTGATTGGCTCAGTGCTTTGCCTGCGCTGGCGAAAGATTCCAAAGGATTGCCGTTCCCGATCATTGGTCTGCGCGGTCTGGCCGGTCATGCATTGATGGCAGCGTGGTGCGTGGATGAGAAAGTCGTGCTGACCGATATCGGTCCCGGGAAAGAGCTGGCGCTGCTCGGGCTGACCCCTGACAAGCAAGCCGTCTGGTTGCTCGATGTCGCAGCGGGGCAGCTTTATCGTCAGCCGCTCATTGAGCTCGATACGCTGCGCGGGGCCTTTGCATCGGGGCATCGGTTAATCAGCCCTGAGCCGTTGGCCAGTACCGAAAAGGTCTGGTCGCAATGGGCCTTCGCTCAAGTGCATCGGCAAGGCGAAGCGCTGGTGGGGCAAACTCGCGAAGGTGTGAATATGCTGCTGGAGGATCGCCAGCCGGCAAAGATAATGGGTGTGGAAAACCGCTGGTCTTATCTTTATGGTCAGACTGAGGAGCAACTACGGACACGCTTGAAAACGCTGTTGAGCGGGCAGGCCCATGCCCCGGTTCTGCATGTCGAAAGCCTCCCGAATCGCTACAAATATTACCTGCCGGAGCTGGATCGGCTGTTTGATCTGTCAGGGCGCAGCGATGGTCAGTGGGCGGTCTTTCTTGGCACTCGCGAGGCAAGCCAACCGCTGCTGTTCGATCCGGTTGATCAATTGATTTTCAGTGCCGGGCCGATTAACGGCGTCTGGCTGCCCGCAAGCTACGCCAGCCGCGACGAGGAAGTCATGGCGCTGGAGGTGCGCGATGACATGACTGATATCTCGGCATTGTTGCCCGATGGCGTCGCTAGGCTGCTGCTGACCTACGGGCCGCAAACCTCGGGATATCGCGTATCGCAAGAAGCCTGGCAGCGCCTGGATTGCATTGTGGTCGATGTGCGTCGCAGCTTTGATACTGAGGCAGCCGAACCCTGGCTGCTTGATCTGGACGTCGATGAATGTGGACACTGGTTGATGTCGCAGGTCGCTGCAGATGTGGTGCTGAGCGATTCGGATACAGGTCGCAGTCTGGTCGTGCGCAATTTTAACGAGCAATGTTTGCTGGAGCTGACGGTTGGCATTGCAAGTGGGAAATCCACCTTCGCACTTGCTGCCGGACTGCACGCTTTTGCCAGAGTGCGGGATGGCGAATCGATTGTCAGCCTTGCCGCCGTGATTGAAGCGCTGCGCTGAATTCTAACTTTCTGCACAACAAAACGCCGCGGACGTTGCCGTCCGCGGCGTTTTTTGCGCTGGCTTTCACTATCGTTCAGGGCACCAGGTATCCTTTCACGCCGGTAAAGATAATCTGCGCCGCGAGCGCGCAGACAAACAATCCCATCAAGCGGCTGACAATCTGCAAGCCCTGATCGCCAAGAATCCGCTCGATGCGATTCGACAGATACAACACCACGCCGACAGTGAAACTGGCGAGCGCAATACTCATGATTGCGGTGAGCTTGTCGTCCCAGTGCGGCTGGCTGACGCCCATTACCAGCAAGGCGCCGATGGTGCCGGGGCCGACCGTCAGCGGGATGGTCAGCGGCACGATGGTCACGTCCTGCTGCACGTTATCGGCCTGCACCGCCGGTTTGCCCTGAGCCATGCCCAGCGCGGAAATGAACAACACGCTGCCGGCACCGATACGGAAGGCGTCCACGGTGATGCCGAAGACATCGAAAATCACCCGCCCGAACAAATACAGCAGAACACTGGAAATCAGTGTGGCGAGGGCGACCTTCCACGCCAGACGCCGCTGTTCCTTGCGCGAATAGCCACGGGTCAGGCTGATAAAGCAGGACAACACGAAGAACGGGCTGTAGAGCACCAGCATCTTCAGATAAACGCTGAACAACACATGGAGCATGATGCAAGCTCACTGGCGATGGAGTCGGGGGGAGTCTATCAGGCACCGGACAATCTGTCGGTTTACGACGGCTGGGTCGTGGCCCGGTTCTGCTGATCGCGTTCGGCGACCCAATGCTCGATCAGTTCACGCAGTTGCGACAGCTCCACCGGTTTGGACATGTGCCCGTCCATGCCGGCCTGGCGGGCGCGTTCTTTATGTTCAGCGAGAATGTGCGCGGTGAGGGCGACGATCGGTGTGCGGATGCGCTGATTGCTGACTTCCCAGGCGCGCAGTTGCTGCGTCGCGGAGAAGCCATCGAGGATCGGCATTTCGCAGTCCATCAGCACCAGGTCGTAACGCTGGGCCTTCATCGCTTGCAGCGCTTCTTCGCCATTGCTCGCGGTGTCCGGTTGCAGATTGAGCTTGCCGAGCATGCCACGGATCACTTTGGTCGAGATGGTGTTGTCTTCGGCGACGAGGATGCGGAAGTCGCTCGGCACTTTCGCAGCAGTGGCTGCCGTAACGACTTGCGGCTGGAACACCACCTGGCCCTTGTTGCGCTGATTGAGTTCGTCCGCCAGCGTGGTCTTGAGCGTATAACCGGCCACCGGTTTGGCCAGAATCCGTTTGATCCCCGAATTGCGCGCAATGATCTTGCTCGGCGCGTTGCTGATGCCGGTGAGCATGATCAGCAGAATGTCGTGGTTCAGGCTCGGGTCTTCCTTGATCTTCGCGGCCAGTTGCATGCCGGTCATGCCGGGCATGTTCTGGTCGAGCAGAACCACGTCGAAGTAATCGCGCAGGTGCGCCTTGGTGCGCAGCAGCGCCAGCGCTTCCTTGCCCGACGGCACGGCGCTGACATTCAGGCCCCAGGCGCTGCATTGCTGTACCAGCACTTTGCGACAGGTGTCGTTATCGTCGACTACCAGTACCCGTGCGCCTTGCAGCGGACTGTCCAGATCGGAGGTCGGATGTTCGAGGCGATCCGGGTCCAGCGGCAAGGTCAGCCACAAAGTGCTGCCCTGAGTGGCACCGCTCTTGATGCCGAACTCGCCTTGCATCAGACGAATCAGTTGGCGCGCGATCACCAGGCCGAGATTGCCGCCCAGGCGATTGGCCGAGAGGAAGTGCTTGCTGTGCAATTCGGCGTGCAGCAGCGCCTCGCGTTCTTCCGGCTCCATCGGCACGCCGCTGTCCTGCACGGCAATGCGCAGGCGCGGTTTGCTGCTGCGCTCGTCCAGTGCAACGACGATCAGCACTTCGCCTTCTTCGGTTTTCTTCAGGGCATTTTCCAGCAGGCTCAGCAAGGTCTGGCGCAGGCGCGTCGGATCGCCGCTGATCACCCGTGGCACTTGCGGCTGGATGAAGCTGATCAGCTCGACGTTCTGTTGCTCGGCCTTGGCCCGGTAGATGCTCAGACAATCATCGATCAGCGCGTTGAGGTCGAACTGCACGTCATCGAGTTCGATCTGCCCGGATTCGAGCTTGGAGATGTCGAGGATCTCGTTGATCAGCGTCAGCAGTTCGTTGCCGGCGCTGTGGATGGTCTGCACGTAATCGCGTTGCTTGACCGACAGCGGCGTGCCCAGCAGCAGCTCGGTCATGCCCAGTACACCGTTCATCGGTGTGCGGATTTCGTGGCTGATCTTGGCGAGGAATTCGGCTTTGGCGTTGATTTCGGCGTTGCTTGCCGCCAGGTCGCGGCTGATGCTGAAACGGCTTTCGGTGATGCTGCGCTGTCGCTCGCCCAAGGCAATGCTCATCAGCAGGCCGCTGATGCAGATGAACACCATCAGCGTCATGATCAGGCCTTGCGGCGTGACCAGTGTCAGCCCCAGCAGCGCCGGCAGGATAACCAGCGTGCCGATGTTGAACACGACCATGGCGGCGACGAACAGACGCGCCGGGCGATAGCCCTTCTGCCAGTGATAGAAGCCCACCAGCAACATGCTCAGGCCGGCCAGTGCGACCAGTGCGTAGGTGATGATGTTCAGCGGCAAGGTGTTGACGAACAGCAGCAACAGGCTGCACGTGACGATCAACAGAATGTCGCCCCACAGCAGTTTGTTCAGCGCGTGCTGGCCCAGTGGCGCAAAGAAGCGCAGGGCGAACATCAACCCGGCTGGGGCGGTCAGCAGCAGTGCCAGATAAGCGCCCGGCGTCTGAATGGCTTGCCAGTTCGGCAGCCACGGACCGGCGAGATTGAGCAACAGGAACAGACTCAGCCCCAGCAGGCCTTCACAGATCGCCAGCCACAGACTGCTGCGCGAGCGCGAGTAAGCGTAGCGCACCAGGTTGTGCAGCAGGAGCATGGCGAGGCAGCCGAACAGCAGGCCGAAAATCAGCGTCTGCTTCTGATCGGCGGCGCCTTCGATTGCCGCTTGCAGGGTGATGTGCGGGCGCAGCTGATGGCCGGAAACCATGCGTACGTAGACGTCCAGCGGCTTGTCAGCCTGGGGCAGCGGCAGCATGAAATCGCTGCTCGGCAACGGATGTTCGGCCTGCGGCCGTTCGTTGCCGGTATTGCGTTGCTCGATCAGCCGGTCGCCGTCGAGCACGTAGAGATTGAGTTGTGACAGGTCGGGGGCAAAGATGCGCAGCACTTGTTCGTGCTTGCCCGGCGCCAGTTTGAAGCGCAGCCACAGGGCGCCTTCGGGTTCGGCCGCGGTCAGGCGGTCAAGCTCGATGGGACTGAATTGATTGGTGTAGCGAGCGGAGCGGATGTCGCTCAGTTGCAGGATGCCCTGATCGTCAAGCAATACCGACCAGCCACTGCCTTGCGCGGCCTGGGCCGGGAGCATGCAGAGCAAGGTCATCAGCGTGACGGTGAAGCTTATGGCAATCCTGAGCCAGCGCACGGCGAAATCCCTTCGTAGGTTGATGCCAGAATATAACGATGCGCGACGACCGAACAGCCCGGCGAGGAATGGCATCCCGCGCCGGGCCTGATGGATCGCTTACTCCTGGGTTTCGCCGCGTTCACGGGCAATGGCGCGGTAGCCGATGTCCTTGCGATAGAAGCGGCCTTCCCAGTCGATGGCAGCGGCCAGTTTGTAGGCTTGCTGCTGAGCTTCACCGACGGTGGCGCCCATGGCCGTTGCACACAGTACACGACCACCGGCAGTAACGACCTGTCCGTCTTTCAGCGCGGTGCCGGCGTGGAAGACTTTACCTTCCAGAGATGCCGCCGCGTCCAGACCGTTGATCGCTGCGCCTTTGGCGTAGTCGCCCGGGTAGCCGCCAGCGGCCAGCACGATGCCAACGCTCGGACGCGGATCCCATTGCGCTTCAATCTTGTCCAGCGCTTGCGCCAATGCGGCTTCAACCAGCAGCACCAGGCTCGATTGCAGACGCAGCATCACCGGTTGGGTTTCCGGATCGCCGAAGCGGCAGTTGAACTCGATGACTTTCGGGTTACCGGCCTTGTCGATCATCAGACCGGCATAGAGGAAACCAGTGTAGACGTTGCCTTCGTCGGCCATGCCGCGCACGGTTGGCCAGATCACCTGGTCCATCACGCGCTGATGCACCTCGGCGGTGACCACCGGGGCAGGGGAGTAGGCGCCCATGCCGCCGGTGTTCGGGCCACTGTCGCCGTCGCCGACGCGTTTGTGGTCCTGGCTGGTAGCCATCGGCAGCACGTTCTTGCCGTCGACCATGACGATGAACGAAGCTTCTTCGCCGTCGAGGAACTCTTCGATCACCACGCGCGAACCGGCGTCGCCAAACGAGTTGCCGGCGAGCATGTCACGCACGGCGTCTTCGGCTTCGGCCAGGGTCATGGCGACGATCACGCCTTTGCCGGCAGCGAGGCCATCGGCCTTGATCACGATCGGCGCGCCTTTTTCATGCAGATAAGCCACGGCCGGCTCGATCTCGGTGAAGTTCTGGTAATCGGCGGTCGGGATCTTGTGGCGGGCGAGGAAGTCCTTGGTGAAGGCTTTCGAGCCTTCCAGTTGCGCAGCACCGGCAGTCGGACCGAAGCAATCCAGGCCACGGGAGCGGAACAGATCGACCACGCCAGCCACCAGCGGCACTTCCGGGCCGACGATGGTCAGGGAAACGTTTTTCTCGGCGAAGTCAGCCAGTTGCTCCAGCGCCAGCACGTCGATGGCGACGTTCTCGCACTTGGCTTCAATAGCGGTGCCAGCGTTGCCCGGTGCAACGAAAACCTTCTGCACACGCGGATCCTGAGCCACTTTCCAGGCCAGAGCATGTTCACGGCCACCGCTGCCAATGATCAAAACATTCATTTCAAAAACCTCAAATTCTGTAGACGCCGCAAAAGCGTTTCATGTGGGAGCGAGCCTGCTCGCGAAGACGGTGTCTCAGTCAACATCAATGTCGCTGACAGATCGCATTCGCGAGCAGGCTCGCTCCCACATTCCGATCGGGTTGGATCAGTGACGGAAGTGGCGCATGCCGGTGAATACCATTGCGATGCCGGCTTCATCAGCAGCAGCAATCACTTCGTTGTCACGCATCGAGCCGCCCGGCTGGATCACCGCAGTGATGCCGACCTTGGCCGCATTGTCCAGACCGTCGCGGAACGGGAAGAATGCATCGGACGCCATGACCGAACCGGCCACCTGCAAACCGGCGTGCTCAGCCTTGATCGCAGCGATACGCGCCGAGTTGACTCGGCTCATCTGGCCGGCGCCGACACCGATGGTCTGGCGGTTCTTGGCGTAGACGATGGCGTTGGATTTGACGTACTTGGCGACTTTCCAGGCGAAGATCAGGTCGTGGATTTCCTGTTCGGTCGGCGCGCGTTTGGTCACCACTTTCAGGTCATCGGCGCTGATCATGCCGATATCGCGGCTCTGCACCAGCAGGCCACCGTTGACGCGTTTGTAGTCCCAGGCAGCGGCGCGCTCAGCCGACCACTCGCCGCAGGCCAGCAGGCGTACGTTGGCTTTCGCGGCAACAATGGCGCGGGCTTCTTCGCTGACCGATGGGGCAATGATCACTTCAACGAACTGGCGCTCGACGATCGCCTTGGCGGTCTCGGCATCCAGTTCACGGTTGAAGGCGATGATGCCGCCGAACGCCGATTCGGTGTCGGTGGCGTAGGCCAGTTCGTAAGCCTGACGAATGCCGCCCTCAGCGTCCGGGCTGACCGCCACGCCGCACGGGTTGGCGTGCTTGACGATCACGCAGGCTGGCTTGACGAAGCTCTTCACGCATTCCAGCGCAGCGTCGGTGTCGGCGACGTTGTTGTACGACAGTTCTTTGCCTTGCAGCTGGGTCGCGGTGGCGATGCCGACTTCGGCGGGCTTGGCTTCCACGTAGAACGCCGCGCTCTGGTGCGGGTTCTCGCCGTAGCGCATTTCCTGAGCCTTGATGAACTGGCTGTTGAAGGTGCGCGGGAAATCGCTGCGACCTTCAGTGCTCAAGGTTTCAGCGGCCTGGTTCACGGTGCCCATGTAGTTGGCGATCATGCCGTCGTAGGCGGCGGTGTGTTCGAAGGCCTTGAGCATCAGGTCGAAACGCTGAGCGGAGGTCAGGCCGCCGGCCTTGAGGTTTTCCAGGACGTTGGCGTAATCGCTGGCATTTACCACGATGGCTACGTCTTTGTGGTTTTTCGCTGCGGAACGGACCATGGTCGGCCCGCCGATATCGATGTTCTCGATGGCGGTCGGCAGGTCGCAGCCTGGCTTGTTGATGGTCGCTTCGAACGGGTACAGGTTGACCGCTACCAGATCGATCGGCTTGATGCCGTGCTCGTTCATGATCGCGTCGTCGATACCGCGACGACCGAGGATGCCGCCATGGATTTTCGGGTGCAGGGTTTTCACCCGACCGTCCATCATCTCGGCGAAACCGGTGTAATCCGCGACTTCCACTGCGGCAACGCCGTTGTCACGCAGCAGCTTGAACGTTCCGCCGGTGGAGAGGATCTCGACGCCCAGAGCTTCAAGCTCCTTGGCGAATTCGAGGATCCCGGTCTTGTCGGAAACGCTGATCAAGGCGCGGCGGATCGGCAGGCGGGTAGTCTGGTCGGTCATCTCAATTTCCATCAAAAGCAAAGGAAGTCAGCAAAAAAGGCGACCGTTTTTTACGCGGGCGCCTTTCTGGTTTGATTGAATGCTTACAGCAGATCGTACTGCTTGAGTTTCTTGCGCAGCGTGCCGCGGTTCAGTCCCAGCAGCTCACTGGCCTTGGTCTGGTTGCCCTTGACGTAGTTCATCACGCTTTCGAGCAGGGGCGCCTCGACTTCGGACAGCACCAGGTTGTACACATCCGTGACGGACGCGCCCTCAAGGTGGGCGAAATAATTGTGCAGCGCCTTCTCGACACTCCCGCGAAGGGTCTGGCCTTCTTCGCTCGGCGTGTTGAGGTGCTGTTTCAAATTCACGTTGTCGCTCACGGGTGTTGTTCCACTCACTAAAGTCTCGGTCATCATCGTCATGCGGCCACCCCTTCTTCGTCCCCTGTCAGGCTCTTGTAACGCTCGGCGAAGAACTCCCGAACGTCGGCGCATTGTGTTTCCGTACCATCCAAACGATTGAAACGGGCGCGAAACTCCCTGGCGCCCGGCAAGGTTGCGAGATACCAGCCCACATGCTTGCGGGCAATGCGCACGCCCATCACGTCGCCATAGAAGGCGTGAAGGGCAGCCAGATGCTCCAGCAGGATGCGTTCCACTTCGCTCAGTTCCGGCGCGGGCAATTTCTCGCCGGTACGCAGGAAATGATCGATCTCGCGAAAAATCCATGGCCGCCCTTGAGCGGCACGGCCTATCAGCAGGCCATCGGCACCGGTCGCATCAAGCACGTATCGGGCCTTTTCCGGCGAATCGATATCGCCATTGGCAAACACCGGGATCGACACTGCCTGCTTGATCGCGGCAATCGTGTCGTACTCGGCTTCCCCTGTGTACAGATCGGCGCGCGTACGGCCATGCACGGCCAGCGCAGTGATCCCGGCCTGTTCGGCGATCTTCGCCACGTTCAGGCCATTCTTGTTTTCGCGATCCCAGCCGGTGCGGATCTTCAGGGTGACCGGCACATCAACCGCGCCCACAACGGCCTGCAGGATCTCGGTCACCAGTGCTTCGTCTTTCAGCAACGCGGAGCCGGCGGCCTTGTTGCAGACCTTCTTGGCCGGGCAACCCATGTTGATATCGATAATCTGTGCGCCCAGTTCGACGTTGGCCCGTGCCGCATCGGCCAGCATCTGCGCATCGCCACCGGCAATCTGCACCGAGCGCGGCTCGGGATCGCCTTCGTGGATCATGCGCATGCGCGACTTGCGGGTATTCCACAGGCTCATGTCGCTGGTGACCATTTCCGAGACTACAAGCCCTGCGCCCAGACGCTTGCACAGCTGACGAAAGGGCTGGTCGGTGACGCCCGCCATCGGGGCGAGAATCAAACCGTTCTGCAATGTATATGGGCCGATGCGTACCGCCGACATAGGACTTCCCTGAAGTGGGGCCGGATCATGAGAGTTCGAAAAAGGGTGGGCATGATACCCGCTCTCGATGACTGGTTAAAGGCTGAATTGAACAAAATCTGAACAGTTATTCTGTTATCGCCAACGGTTTGGTCGGCCGTGATCAGTCAGAAAAATGCCGTCAATCGGGAAACGCTGAAGCGGTTCATTCCGGCGAGTGGAAGTTCAGGCTGTAATTCACCGCTTTCGGCCCCGGATCGAGAATATCCAGGGCGATGTGGATCGGCGTCTGCGGCGGCATTTCCGCCAGGCCCTCGAGATCGCCGCTCAGGTACTCGCCGGGTTTGAAGCGACGACTGGCGATCAGATGACCGTTGAGGTCGGCAAAACGCAGCTCGAGCAAGGGGAACGGCTGGGAAAACGTCGCCCGGTTGTAAATGATCGCATCGACCACCAGTGCCCCGCTGAAATCGGGATGGCTGCGCACCACCAGGTTGCTGCTCTTGATTTTGCCGATATCGACCTTGGACGGCACGGTGCAGCCGATCTGCGGGCAGATCTGCTGGAACCACGGTCGGTATTGATCCTGCCGCGCCAGTTCCTCGAAGTGATAGGCAACGTACTGAGCGGCAAGACCGCCGGCCGCCAACACCACCAGCGCCAGCCACAGCAGGCGCCGGCCCCAGGGCGAACGGCGTTGCTGCCAGTCCAGTTGCAGCGGGTCGTCGGTCAGATCCTGCAGGACCTCGGCGCGCACGCCGGGCTCGGCCCGTTCGCGTTTTTTGCGCGGCGAAGTGATCAATGGCAGATCGTCGTCATCGCTGTCGTCGCTGGCCGAGAAGCGTTCGCGGCGGGCGGCCGGGTCAATCGGATCGTGCAGGCGCAGTTGCGGGATCGGCGGCTCGTCATCCAGATCCACCGGTTCCAGTGATAACGAGGGTTCGGTGCGCTCGGGTTCGAGGGTTTCGACGCCCTCGATATACGGTTCGATATCTGGTTCGACATTCGGCGCTGCGCTGCGCTCATCGGCAGGTTCGCTGAACAGGCTGTCGGGCCATGTGCCTTCGTCCGGTTCCGGGCTGTCGCGCCGGGCGCTCAAGGATTCTTCGCGGGTACGGCCGAATTCGGCGGCCGGCTGGATTTCGCGCTGTTCGAGGCGGGCGAGTTCTTCGTCCAGATCGAGGCTGTCCAGATCCAGTTCCGACGCGCTCCATTGCTTCTGGCTGATGGCGCGCGGTGCGGGGATCTGTTCGACGACCGCAGAATCGCTGACAGGCGCAGGCGTCTCAGGCAGCGCTGGTGCGAGCGGCGTCACCGTGTCCTTGCCAGAATGTTGCTCGAGCAGCTGCTTGGCGGCATTGAACACTTGCAGGCAGGAGCCGCAACGAACCACGCCGCGCGCCACGCTCAACTGAGCATGGTTGACGCGGAAACTGGTCTGGCAATGCGGGCATTGGGTGACGAAACTGTCGGTCATGCGGCGATCCGGTTCAGGCAAGCGGTCATTTTAGCGCCGACGCCCGGTGATGCGCACCCAGCCGTCGCGATTGGCGATCGGGTCGAGCTCGAAGTCCTGCGCATAAGCTGCCGCTACTTCTTCGCCCTGCTCGGCGAGGATGCCCGACAGCGCCAGGCGCCCACCGCTCTTGACCAGGCTGGACAGTTGCGGTGCCAGCGACACCAGCGGGCCGGCGAGAATGTTGGCCACCAGTACGTCGGCCGGAACCTGCGGCAGATCCTCGGGCAGGTACAGCGGGAACAGCTCATCGGCAATGTTGTTGCGCCCGGCGTTGTCGCGCGAGGCTTCCAGTGCCTGTACGTCGATGTCGGTGCCCACGGCTTCCTTGGCGCCGAGCAGCAGGGCGGCAATCGCCAGAATCCCCGAGCCACAGCCGAAGTCGAGCACGTGGCAGTCTTTCAGATCCTGACCGTCGAGCCACTCCAGGCACAGTGCGGTGGTCGGGTGGGTGCCGGTGCCAAACGCCAGGCCCGGGTCCAGCAGCAGATTGACCGCCTCAGGCTCGGGTGCGGCGTGCCAGCTCGGCACGATCCACAGGCGCTGGCCGAAACGCATCGGCTCGAAACCGTCCATCCAGCTGCGTTCCCAGTCCTGGTCCTCGATCACTTCGCTGTGATGTTCGGGCAACGGGCTGCCGGTCAGCAGCTCCAGATGAGCCAGCACCGGTTCCGGTTCGGTACCGCCCTCGAACAGGGCCAGCAAATGAGTGTGCGACCACAGCGGCGTGGTGTTGAGTTCCGGTTCGAAGATCGGCTGGTCTTCGGCGTCCATGAAAGTCACCGACACGGCGCCGACTTCGAGGAATGCGTCCTCGTAGGTTTCGGCTTGTTCCGGGGTGATGGCGAGACGGACTTGCAGCCAAGGCATGGCGGGCACCTTTGAAAATCTGTGGGGCAGCCCGAAGCTGCAAAAACGCGCAGTTTACGCCAGGTCGCCGGCAAAGTGGACACGCCGCTTTGCTGTTACACATTCGAGCCCGCGATATACATATGTATGGCCTGAGCACTTTTGTCGGCAAATAGAGTGAGCGCTCATCTCTACGCAACAAAAGGCTGGACGACATGGCGGATCAACAAGGAACTGTAGAAGAAAAACCACCGATAGCCGCTGCGTCTACGGGGTCGGTGCAGGAAATCCTCCTGCGCATCACGCGCTGGCAGGTGATGATCGACAAGCGCTTGAACAGCCAGATGACGTTGCTCGAGGCGCTGGAGCACTTCGCATTGACTGAACTGCGCAGGCATTACCCGGACGGCCATTTCGCCCCGGGCTTTGTGGTTGCCCTGCTTGACGCCATTCTGCAAAAGCTTCTCGACGGCAGGCCCGTCATGTTCCTGGCGATCCAGGACGCTCCATTTCGCTGGCCTGGGGGGGCCGACCCCGGATTGCCTTCCAGCCGTCATGAGCATGTTATCCGGACGGTGGATACCGTTTCGCTGCACTTCCTTGACCAGTACCAAAAATACCTGCGAGAGCACTGGGCGACAAAAGGACAGGAGGCGTTGTTCGATCGCCTGATCAAACGCAAGCTGCGGCGCTATATCAAGGACATCGAGTTGCTGTTGCGCCGTGACCAACTGGCGGGCCTGACACTGAATCAATTGCGCAGAAAAATCGACAGAGTTCAGGCCCGAAGCACTCGTCGGTACCGGTTGACCGCATTGGCGACCGGTGCAGAGAAAAAGATTCTCGAGGCGCATTCCTTCGCGCAACTGCCGTCATGGATGAAAGCGCTGAAGGAGCCGGATCGCGCCTTGTTGCGTCATTATCAGGAGCAGACGTCACTGGCCCAGACAGCGCTCGATGATCTGCTGCAGGGCTACGGCTCATTGCGCGACTTTGCCCGCCAGCAGGCCATCGAATACATTCAGCTCAAGCTCGACATGACGGTTGAACCGGACAGGATCGACGTGCGGCTCAGATGGCGCTCGGCGGTCGGAGAGCCGACACAAAGTCGACGCCTGAGCGACCTGCTCGCATGCGGGCCGATCGGTCAGGACTTCGCAGCGGTACTGGAGATCACCAGTACGGCGCCATTGCGCAACCAGTCACTCAAGCCGACATTCGTTGCCGATATGTTGGCGGGACAGGATTATCCGGCAGATTACCTGCGAGTCCTCGCCGAGCAATACGAGCGCACAGAAGTGCAAGAGGCGCTCATCGACTGGTTCACCGCGCGGCTCAGGCAGAGTGCATTCGTCGCGCGCTGCGCAGCTCATCTGTCGGATTCCGACCATGCGCGTCTCGAGCAGACGTGGTCTGGGCAAGTCACAAAGAAACCGTTGCAAGTGGCCGCACTGACGCTGCCCAACGGCATGCAATGCGCCGATCTTCTGGTGTTCTACCATGCAGAGACTGAGCAGGCGGTGAATAACCTGGTCCTGTACGCACCGAACAAGCCGGACGGTCAGGAGTGGGTCCGGTTGACTTCGATTGCGGCGTTGACCGGCGAAGTATGGAGCTGGACGCAAAACGAATCCGGTCGCGAGTATCTGTTGCAACAGCTTTCACCCACTGCACATCACGCTGCACGTGACTATCTTTTGGCCGCGGCGGCCAGCCCCGCTCTCTGGGGCATGAAAAGCGACATTCGACGTGCGGCCCTGCCGTTCGCCGAGTGCGTCGAAGCAGCTGTGATGATGGGCCTGGCAAAAAACCTGCAGCGGGTCGAGCTGGATAACTCGCTGCGCTGGTACACGACGCTCGGTCTGGATGCCCGCCGGCGCATCAGCAGTCTGAATCAGGAACTGATGGTTCATCAGCAGGTTTTCAACGAGCAGATGGGCGGTTTCGAGGTTTTTGTCGATTTCGCCCGGCGCACGGTTGCCGCAGCGATCACGCCCTACATGCGCAGCAAGAACGTGCTGGAACCGGTCGATCCGGCCACTGTGTTGATCGATTACAACCCCGGCGTTGCCGACCGCAGGAAGCAGCAGGTAGCCACACTGCTTGACTTGGCGATTCACGGCTACGATGACAACTCCGGCATCGAGCACCCGAAAAAAGGCGTGCGCTCGTCGGTCGGGCAGGATTTGAGCCTTGTGCGCAGCGCGGATCTGGCGCTGTATCTGCGCCGGGCCTGGCTGGGTGAAAAATACGCCAGCGAGATCCGTGGCAAATATCTCGACCCGCGTGATGCTGCCTACGAACCGCGTCGCTTTGCCTACCGCAACGTGCTGCTGTCAAAGATGGACCGTGATTTACGCGTGGCCAGAATTCAGGCGCGATTGAGCGACGCGGTGTATTCAGCGCTGGTCCGTCAGGTTTCTCTGTTGAGCCAGGTGCCAGCGCCGGATACGCATTTTCCCGGCGCGAGCATGGTTGAAAGTGACGGCGTGTTCAGGTTCGCCGTGCGCCATCACGTCGTGCTCGGGGTTTATGTCCTGACCTCGTTCAACCCCGAGCCGTCCTGGTGGCTGTACACGCCTGATGCGCCCGACGGCATTGTGGTGCGTGCTTATCAGTCACTGTTCGGCGACATCGCCGGCGCTTTGCATGACTACTTGATGGCGCGTACGCCGGTCGCCGCGCGCAGCATCGTGTCGCGCACCCTGTATGCGATTGCGGCAAAAAAACAACGCGTCGATACGCTGTACGAAGCGCAGCGCCTGATTGACGCGCGCAGCGAGTTCAATGCGTACATTGAGCGCGCGGTCACGGATGTGCAGGACATCACCACCAGCCGCGCGCAAATGATCGAACGCCAAGTGGTCAAGGGGCTGATGTTTGCAGCTGCACCGTTCTGCATGGTGGTCCCTCCGTTTGCCTTGCTGCTCGATGTCGTGTTCATCGCCGTCAGCGCCGGTCAGGCGGTCGCTGCGCATCTGGAGGGTGACGTCGATGGCGCGCTCGGCCACTGGCTGGAGGCGTCGTGGGGCGCGTTGTTCGCTATGGTCGGCGCCGGCAGTGCGATCAAGTGGCTGGGCGGTGCGGCCAGAAGTCTGAAGCACACCATGCGGCCGGCCTCGTTGTTGTCAGAGCGTCTGAACACCGTGGCTCCGCTGCGCAAGGAAGCGCTGCCGGCGATCCGGGAAGTCCGCTTCCATGTCAGGCAGGCGGTCAGCAAGGCGCCCGAGCGTTTGCAAAGGGTGACCGAAGAAGGCGTCTTTTTCGGCACATGGCGCAGTCCGCCCAGCACCGCACAGCCGCAACCGGCCTATTACATTCGCGACAAGGGCAAGTATTACCTGGTCAGGGAAAATCCGCATTTCGGTGGGCTGAGCCTGGTCGATGCCCGTCGCCCGACCGCCATCTATCAGCAACCGATACGCCTTGCTCCGAACGGTAAGTGGACACACGACAGGGTCGGGCTCAGAGGTGGCAACGTGCGCAACCTTGGGCGCGTGAACAATCTGAATGATGCTTTTCCCAGAGGTGTCGAACCAGTGTTGAACCGCGGCGCGATGCAGGGCGAAGCGGTGGTGGCGGCTTTCCGTCCCGGATCGCCAGATAATTACCTGTTTTCGTTGAATGCGCAGAGTTGCGTCATCGCCTCGCTTTATAACCCGACGACGAGAATGGGGGCGGTCATTCATTTTGATCACAATATTCGCCCGTTGATCGAACGAAGTGTCACGCAGGTACTGGAGCGTCTGGGGGGAGCACCGCAGAACATTCGCGCCACGCTGGTGGGTGGCGACTGGCTGTCAGCGGGCGCTGACATCGGCGGTCCGGTCAGGCGCGTTTTGCGCGAACAGGGCCTGCAGCCGACCTGGGATTACTGGTCATTCTCGTCGTGCCTGGGCAACAGCTATGGCGTGGTGCTGAATCTGAACAATGGAGTCTCGAGAGTGTTCAAGCATTCCTCTCGTCAGCTTGGCGGGTTGTACAACCCACTTTTCGACGGATCGGGCAACGTCTCCGCCGCGCTGTTGACACGTGCCGAAACCTTCAAGAGGCGTTTCCGCAGCCCGCCGCTACATGAAAACGCAGCAGGCGTGGTGGTCAATGCTGATGGTGTGTGGGCATCTGCCGAAAAGATCGCGCAGCAGGCTCTCTCCACCATCCTGGTCTGATGTGTCTGTTGCAGACATAAAAAAACCCGATCCGCAGGGATCGGGTTTTCCATGCCGCTTCAGCCTTACGACTGTTTGGCCAGCTTGTGCTCGAGGTAGTGAATGTTCACACCGCCCTTGCAGAAGCCTTCGTCACGAACCAGGTCACGGTGCAGCGGGATGTTGGTCTTGATCCCGTCGACCACGATTTCGTCCAGGGCATTGCGCATGCGTGCCATGGCTTCGTCGCGGGTTGCGCCGTAAGTGATCAGCTTGCCGATCAGCGAGTCGTAGTTCGGTGGCACGGCATAACCGCTGTACAGGTGCGAATCGACGCGAACGCCGTTGCCGCCTGGAGCGTGGAAATGCTTGACCGTGCCCGGGCTCGGCATGAAGGTCTTCGGATCTTCAGCGTTGATCCGGCACTCCAGCGAGTGACCGCGGATGACCACGTCATCCTGAGTGAACGACAGCTTGTTGCCAGCGGCGATGCTGAGCATCTCCTTGACGATGTCGATACCGGTGACCATCTCCGAAACCGGGTGCTCCACCTGAACACGGGTGTTCATTTCGATGAAGTAGAAACGGCCGTTCTCGTAGAGGAACTCGAAAGTACCGGCGCCACGGTAGCCGATGTCGATGCATGCCTTGACGCAGCGAGCCAATACTTCCTGGCGCGCCTTCTCGTCGATGCCCGGTGCCGGTGCTTCTTCGAGAACCTTCTGGTGCCGACGCTGCAGCGAGCAGTCGCGGTCGCCCAGGTGGATGGCGTGGCCCTGGCCGTCGGACAGTACCTGCACTTCGACGTGGCGCGGGTTGGTGAGGAATTTTTCCAGATAGACCATCGGGTTGCCGAACGCCGCACCTGCTTCGGAGCGGGTCAGTTTCGCCGAGGCGATCAGGTCTTCTTCCTTGTGCACCACACGCATGCCGCGACCACCACCGCCGCCGGCGGCCTTGATGATCACCGGGTAGCCGACTTCACGACCGATGCGCAGCGCCGTTTCTTCGTCTTCCGGCAGCGGGCCGTCAGAACCTGGAACGGTCGGTACGCCTGCTTCGATCATCGCGTGCTTGGCCGATACCTTGTCGCCCATCAGGCGAATGGTGTCGGCTTTCGGGCCGATGAAGGCGAAGCCGGAGTTCTCGACCTGCTCGGCAAAATCGGCGTTTTCCGCGAGGAAACCGTAGCCTGGGTGAATGGCGGTAGCGCCGGTCACTTCTGCGGCAGCGATGATGGCCGGAATGTGCAGGTAAGACTGAGCGGCGGACGCCGGGCCGATGCAGACGGATTCGTCTGCCAGACCCAGGTGCATCAGCTCTTTGTCGGCCTTGGAGTAAACGGCGACGGTCTTGATGCCCATCTCTTTGCAGGCACGCAGAATCCGCAGGGCGATCTCACCGCGGTTAGCGATCAGAACTTTTTCCAACTTCGCAGTCATCAAAGGCTCTCCGCGGTTCAAACGATGGTGAACAGCGGTTGGTCGTACTCAACCGGCTGGCCGTCTTCGACGAGGATGGATTCGATCACACCGCTGGTTTCAGCTTCGATGTGGTTCATCATCTTCATGGCTTCGACGATGCACAGGGTGTCGCCTTTCTTCACGGTCTGGCCGACTTCAACGAAGGCTGGCGAGGTTGGCGAAGATTTACGGTAGAAGGTGCCGACCATCGGCGAACGGGCAACGGTGCCGTTCAGCGCGGGTGCAGCAGCGGCAGCCGGAGCAGCGGCAGCGACTGGCGCGGCAGCAGGGGCAGCGGCCGGAGCCTGCATCGGGGCTGGCGCGTAGTACTGCTGCGCCGGGGTCTTGCTGTGACGGCTGATGCGTACGGACTCTTCGCCTTCCTTGATCTCGAGCTCGTCGATGCCGGACTCTTCCAGCAATTCGATCAGTTTCTTAACTTTACGGATATCCATGAATCATCAACTCCCAAGGGTCGGTCAGGGGCGTATAGCTTGGTGTTCAAGCTGCTCTAGTGCGGCCTCCAGGGCCAGTCGGTAACCGCTGGCGCCAAGGCCGCAGATCACTCCTACCGCTACATCGGAGAAGTAGGAGTGATGGCGGAAAGGTTCGCGCTTGTGCACGTTGGACAAATGCACTTCGATGAATGGGATGCTCACTCCCAGCAGCGCGTCACGTAATGCGACACTTGTGTGCGTAAAAGCCGCCGGATTGATCAGAATGAAGTCCACGCCTTCACCGCGCGCAGCGTGGATGCGATCGATCAATTCGTACTCGGCGTTGCTTTGCAGATGCAGCAGATGATGGCCGGCTTCGCGGGCTCGCCGCTCCAGATCCTGATTGATCTGCGCCAGGGTCGTCGACCCGTAGGTCCCCGGTTCCCGGGTGCCGAGCAGGTTCAGGTTGGGGCCGTGCAGCACCAATAGCGTTGCCATCTGCGTTGTCCTTGTTATCAATGAGCAGTCGTCAGAACCCGGCGACTATGCCGCAAAGCCTTTGTGACTGTCCAGTTCCATGCAATAGGCGGCACGATGGGCGATGTTTGCGCGAAATTTGTGACCGAGTGAGCTGATCCGGTCATTCGCGGTGTTGGCAAGGGCCTCATCGCGAGGCTCGCTCCCACAGGGGTATGCATTCCAATGTGGTAGCGAGCCTGCTCGCGAAGGCGGTGTGTCAGACGCGAAAGGCCTGAACGGCCGTATGCAATTGGCCGCCGAGAATCAACAGGTTCTCGCCCTGTTCGCGCCCTTGGCCTATGCGCAGCAGGTTATCCCCACCCAATTGATGAATGCGCTCGCTGTGATCGCGGATCTCGCTGACCGCGCCACTTTGCTGCGCAGTGACATCGGCGATGCGCACGGCGGTGTCGGCGATGGTCTGGATCGCGCCGACGATTTTGTCCAGTGCACCGTCCGCCGCTTGCGCCTGACTGGCCGTGGCTTCGGCGTGTTCGACCTGCGCGCGCATGCCTTCGACCGATTGCCGCGCGGCGGTCTGCAGGCCGGCGATCAGCGTCTGGATTTCTGCCGTGGCCCCGGCGGTGCGTTGTGCCAGCGAGCGCACTTCCTCGGCGACCACGGCGAAACCACGGCCCATCTCCCCGGCGCGGGCCGCCTCGATCGCTGCATTCAGGGCGAGCAGATTGGTCTGATCCGCAATCGAACGAATCACCGTCAGCACGCCGCCGATGGTTGCTGATTCTTCTGCCAGATGTTCGATCATCTGCGCATTGCCTTGAACCTCACCGACCAGCGCATGCAGCCCGGTAAGGCTCTGGCCGATCACCGTCTGGCCATGTTCGACGGCCAGACCGGCATGACGGCTGGCGTCCGCAGCCTGACGGGCATCGCCGGCCACTTGCTGAATGGTTGCCTCGAGTTCACCCAGCGAGTCGCGAATCAGTGCGGTATCGCCCGCCTGATGCTCTGCGCCGCTGTGCAGGTCATTGCTCAGTTCGGCGAGGGTGCGGCTGCTGCCGGCGACTTGCTCGGCGTTGCCGCGAATCGTGCCGACCAGGTCCACCAGATAGGCGCGCAAGCGATTGAGCGACGCTTCTATGTCGCGCAGTTCACGATTGGTCTTGCCCAGTTGGATGTCGCGACTGAAATCGCCCTCGGCCCAGGTCGACAGCGCCGGGGCGAGGTTGGTCAGGGTGCGGGCGAGGCGCCGCTGCAAGGTGTCGATGAGCAGGGCGATCAGCAGAATCAAGCCGATCATCACGCCTTGCATCAGGCGCACTTCGCCCTGGATCTGCCCGTGTTGCGCGCGCACCACCGGTTCGAGGCCGGCAATGGCGAGTTGCACGCTGGTGATTTTTTCGTGGGTGGCGGCGCTGAGATCGGCGCGTTTCTGGATCTGTTCGCGGGTGCGCGCCAGTTCCGCCGGATAGCGGCCAAGCAAGCTGTTCAGTTCGCGCTTAAGGGCGATACCGGCATCTTCAGCGGCGGCTTTGTCGGTGTTTTCGATGCCCATCAACGCGGCGAAATCGTCACTGCTCGATTCGTTGCTGGCGACCACACCGAGCAAGGGCAGGGCATCAATGGCTTCGGCCTGGGCGCGCATGTTGCTCACTTCGCGCTCGACATCGGCAGCCAGTTCACTGCGCCCGCTGCTGACCAGTTTGTCCCGCGCCAGCGACAGTTTGCCCAGATGCTGCGATGCGGCAAGCAGTGGCGCGAGGTAGGCGGCGTTGCCATTGGCGTAGGTGTTGAGCTGGTCGAGGCTGGCGCTGAGTTCGCGTTCGGCCTGCACCAGCAGCGCCTGCGGATCGCCGGCCAGTTTGCCGGCGGCGAGCAGGTCGGTTTTGCTGAACTCATCAAGGCTCGACAGGCTTGGCTGCACGGCGTCGGCCAGCGTCGGGGGCAGCTCACCCAGTTGCTTGTGCACGCTGTCGATAGCCTGGGCGGCGCTGCTCAGGCGCAGCGCGTCACCGCTGGCCAGATAATCCTCGACGTTGCGCGCCACTTCATTCTGAAATTGTTGCGACAGCCCCAGGTAACGCTCCATCAACAGATAGGGGCGTTCGAGGGCTTTTTGCGACCACCACAGCGTGGCGCCAAGGGCCACGCAGACGGCGACCAGCAGCAGAGTGTTGAGATTGGTGAGCAACTTCAGGCGCATGACGGCTACCAACGGCAGGAATGGTAAGCGCCTGAATTTATTGCGGTTCCATTACAAGGTTATGACCGAATCAGTGGATTCCGATGAAAAAGTGGCACTTTGCTTTGACTGCCGCGCGGTCTGCACCCGATTGCGTCCGGCACCTTTGGCGCGGTACAGCGCTTCGTCGGCCTGGCTGGCCATCATCAGGCTGTCGGAGTCATCGCACATTTCCACCACGCCGGCGCTGAACGTGCACCAGAGATCCTGCGGCTGCGCCGGGTAATGAATCTCGGCGAAGCGCTGACGAATTTCGTCGAGGACTTTATGCGCCGCGTCGATATCGGTGTCGGGCATGACGATGGCGAACTCTTCGCCGCCGTAACGACCGATGAAGTCGGTCTTGCGCAACCGCTGCTTGAGAAACAGCGCCAGGCTCTTGATCACACGGTCGCCCATCGGGTGGCCGTGGCTGTCGTTGACCCGTTTGAAGTGATCGATGTCGAGCATGGCAAAGCTCAGCGGCTTGTTCTCGCGGCGGGCGCGGAACGAGCAGTCTTCGAGCAATTGCAGGATGTGCGTGTGGTTGTACAGGCCGGTGAGGCTGTCGCGAACCATCCGCGCCTTGAGATTGCGCGCCCGCGCGGCGCGGTTGCGCACGGTAGTGATCAGGTGTCGCGGTTTGATCGGCTTGGTCAGGAAGTCATCGCCGCCCTCGCTCATGGCGTCGAGCTGCTTGTCCAGATCATCCTCGGCCGACAGGTAAATGATCGGCACGCTGACGTAGCGGTCGTTGTGACGGATGACTTTCGCCAGCTCGGTGCCGGTGCAGGCCGGCATGTACATGTCGAGGATGATCAGGTCCGGCTGGAAATCCGCCAGTTCGGCCATTGCCTGAATCGGTTCGATCAGGGTGCGGGTGACAATCCCGGCGCTGTTGAGCAGGCGCTCGGTGTGCAGGGCCTGGGCGCGCGAGTCGTCGATGACTAGCACTTTATAAGGTTCGTACTGGGCGACGCAGGTCAGCACTTCGATTTTTTCCAGCAGGCTCGAGGCTTCAAGGGTGCCGGTGAGGAATTCCTGGCCACCGGCGCGCACGGCGGCGAGGCGGGTCGGAGTGTCGGTTTCGTGCAGGCTGAAGAACAGCAGCGGCAGCGGTTCTTCGAGGCCGACCTGAGCTTCGGCGGCGAGTTTCAGGCCGATGCCGGGGCCACTGAAATCCACGTCCATGACAATCGCCGCGGGCAAGCGCTCGACCATCGACGAGCGAAACGCCGCGACACTGTCCAGTGCCTGCGCGCTCAAGCCGAAAAACTCCAGTTGCTTTGCCAGTCGTTCAGCGCGGTCGTGATCCTGCAACATTACGTAGATCGGCTTGCGCAGCGGCGGCAGGAACGTCTGGTCGAGCTGGTCGCCATGGCGCAGGCCGGTGCGCGACAGGCGCTGCATCAAGCGATTCAGATCAGTGATCAGGCCGCTGCTGAGGCGCCCACGGTTGGCATCCACCGCTTGCAACGACTGGCTGATGTGGTGCGCCAACTGAGTGTGTTCAGGCTGTTCGAAACGCTCGGCAAAACGCAGCAGACGCAGATTCGCCTCGCTCAGTTCGGCGAGATCGACGGTGGACCACTCACTGCGTTGCAGGCGCTGCCATATCTCAAGAATCTGACGTGCCTGATGAATTACCCGCTGGGCAAAGTGGTGCTTGAGACGCTCACGGCTGGGGTCTTCTGGCTCGGTCATATCCTGACTACTAGTTAGGGTGCATGCTGAGATCGACTGGTGGCTCTATGCTAGCACCTCTTTTCCCTTAGACGAGTGTCGTACGTCAATAATCTGCTGGACGACACGATTCAGTTTCTGACCGGGTGGTTTTCTCATGCACTTGCAGGTCAGTCAGATGCCCGAAATCCGGACGCTTGCCTTGAAGGGCAGGGCAGAACAGTCGGGAATTTGTACATCGCTGCTCGGGCCGAATCCAGATCAGAGTTCACTGCGTTGCTGGCGTTGCCCTATCAGGGAATCCCTTAGTGTGTCGCGAAGCGTCATCGGGCCGCACCATTTGCGGCTTATCGTTAGCGACGGGTGCCCGGCCTTGGCACGTTGTTGTATGGTTGTGGTCGAACCGTTGAACCCAAGTGATTGAAAGGATATCGCCATGCTGGACTGGAAAAACCGCGCGGGCAGCGCGCCTGAACGTGCCGCCGAGCCCAAGTCGGCCACCCGCAGCTATGTCGGCGGGCTGCTGTTCAGCCGGGCGCTGGCCACAGTGGTCGGTCTGTATTTGCTGGTCACCATCGCGCTGGGCTGGTACTGGAGCCAGGAACCGGAGCTGTTTCCGGTGGCGCAGAACGCCCAGGTCGCTGCCGAGAAAGAGGGCAAGCAAATGGTGGTCGGCTACACCACGGTCGAGACCCTGAAGACCGTTGCCGGCACCTTGCTCAACAAGCCGGGCGGTTACATTTCCAACGATCGTTTCCCGCCGGGGCTGTGGATGGACAACACGCCGAGCTGGGAATACGGCGTGCTGGTGCAGGTGCGTGACCTGACCCGCGCCCTGCGCAAGGATTTTGCCCGTTCGCAATCACAGTCCGCCGAAGACGCCGATCTGGCCAAGGCCGAACCACGCTTCAACTTCGACAACAAGAGCTGGGTGCTGCCGTCCAGCGAGTCGGAATACCAGGAAGGCATCAACTCCCTGAGCCGCTATCAGTCGCGCTTGTCGGATCCGAATCAGAAAAACGCGCTGTTCTACGCCCGCGCGGACAACCTCAACAACTGGCTGGGCGATGTCGGTACCCGTCTCGGCTCGTTGTCGCAACGCCTGTCGGCCAGTGTCGGTCGGGTCAAGCTCAATACTGCGCTGAAGACCGAAGTTCCGGCAGTCGGCGAAGTGCCGCAGGTTGACGAAGAAGTCGTGGAAACCCCATGGATGCAGATCGACAACGTGTTCTACGAAGCACGCGGTCAGGCCTGGGCACTGTCCCATCTGCTGCGCGCCATCGAAGTCGACTTCGCCGATGTGCTGGCGAAGAAGAACGCCACCGTCAGCGTGCGCCAGATCATCCGTGAGCTGGAGGCTTCGCAAGAGCCGGTGTGGAGTCCGATGATCCTCAATGGCAGCGGTTTCGGCGTATTGGCCAACCACTCGCTGGTCATGGCCAACTACATTTCCCGGGCCAACGCTGCGGTGATCGACTTGCGTCAACTGCTCAATCAGGGCTGATAGGTGAGCCAGAGCACAAGAGAGGCGGCCCACCGCGCCGCCTCGGACGCCGAACAGATCGCCTGGGTCGACGAGCAGGACAATTTGCTCGGCGCGCTGGTGCGCTCCGATTTGCGCGAGCGCGGGCTGATTGGCCGTGGCACCTACATCATGCTGTTCAATTCCGCCGGTGAGCTGTGCGTGCACCGGCGCACGTTGAGCAAGGCGATTTACCCCGGTTACTGGGATGTTGCCGCAGGCGGCATGGTCCAGGCTGACGAAAGCTACGCCGAGTCGGCGGCGCGCGAGCTTGCGGAAGAGCTGGGCGTCAGCGGCGTCGAACTCACCGCTCACGATCACTTCTACTTCGAAGACACCGGCAACCGTCTGTGGTGTTCGGCGTTTTCCGCCGTGTGGGACGGGCCGCTGAAATTGCAGCCGGAAGAAGTCCTCGAAGCGCGATTCATCCCCATCGAACAGGTCATGCGCGAAATCAGCGAAAAGCCTTATTGCCCGGACTCTCTGGCCGCGCTGAAGCGCTATCTCAAGGCGCAGCAAAGCAACGTCGCAAAGAACACATGAATTGGCGCCGATTGGCACTTAGCAATCGCGATTTTTGCCGTTACACTGCGCGACCTTTTCAAACTGCACCGAACGCTTCCCAAAAAGCGCCGATGCAGTAGCGCTGCCCCTGCCTGAGTGGGGCTTCGCGGTCGCTGACCTTGCCCAAGGTTGCGATCAGTCTTTGTCCTCCCGAGAGGATTGCCGGTGGCCAAGAAAGCCGCATCCTTCGCCGCCCTGGGCGGCCTGGTATTTTCCACCGACGCAGGTCGTCATTGCCCGGAATGCAGCAAGCCGGTGGACGCCTGTATCTGCAAACAAACCGTGATCCCGGCCGGTGACGGCATTGCCCGCGTGCGTCGCGAAAGCAAAGGGCGTGGCGGCAAGACGGTGACCACCATCACCGGCGTGCCCCTGGCCGAAGACGCGCTCAAGGAGCTGGCGACGACGTTGAAGAAACGTTGTGGCACCGGCGGGGCGCTGAAGGACGGCATCATCGAAATCCAGGGCGATCACGTCGAGCTACTCTTGGCAGAGCTGATCAAGCACGGTTTCAAAGCGAAGAAGTCCGGCGGCTAGCAGCCTCTGTGAAACCCTCCGGCGGCTTGATCCGGCTTCGAGTGTTCTCGGATCCGGCGTCGTCGCCATGGTTTTCACAGAGCCTGTTCATGACCGGTTTCTAAACTCCACGCAGTCAGTGCGGTCTACCGCCGCACTGACGAACCGTCATTTTCATTCTTTAGACTGCGCCGGCCTGAACGTCAGGCGACGCACTCTGACTTCTTTATAGGGGACTTCGATGTCCGTACGACGCACACGTAAAGACGATGGCAGCCAATGGACAGTTGCGGACAGCCGCAGCGTTTACGGGATTCGCCATTGGGGGGCCGGGTATTTCGCGATCAATGAAGCCGGTCGCGTCGAAGTACGTCCGAACGGCCCGAGCAGCTCGCCTATCGACCTGTTCGAACAAGTCGACCAACTGCGCAAGAGCGGTTTGTCCTTGCCGCTGCTGGTGCGGTTCCCCGACATCCTGCAAGACCGTGTCCGTCAGTTGACCGGCGCTTTCGATTCGAACATCGAGCGCCTGGAATACCAGAGCAAATACACCGCGCTGTACCCGATCAAGGTCAACCAGCAGGAAGCGGTGATCGAGAACATCATCGCCACCCAGAACGTCTCCATCGGTCTGGAAGCCGGCTCCAAGCCTGAGCTGCTGGCCGTGCTGGCGCTGGCGCCGAAGGGCGGCACCATCGTCTGCAACGGTTACAAGGACCGCGAGTTCATCCGGCTGGCGCTGATGGGCCAGAAGCTCGGCCATAACGTGTTCATCGTCATCGAGAAAGAATCCGAAGTCGGCCTGGTGATCGAAGAAGCCGCCTCGCTCAAGGTCAAGCCGCAGGTGGGTCTGCGCGTGCGCCTGTCGTCGCTGGCCTCGTCGAAATGGGCGGACACCGGTGGCGAGAAATCCAAATTCGGTCTGTCGGCGGCACAGCTGCTGTCGGTGGTCGAGCGTTTCCGTGGCGCCGGCCTGGATCAGGGCATCCGCCTGCTGCACTTCCACATGGGTTCGCAGATCGCCAACCTCGCTGACTACCAGCACGGCTTCAAGGAAGCGATCCGTTACTACGGCGAATTGCGCAACCTCGGTCTGCCGGTCGATCACATCGACGTCGGCGGCGGCCTCGGTGTCGACTACGACGGTACCCACTCGCGCAACGCCAGTTCGATCAACTACGACATGGACGACTACGCCGGTGTCGTGGTCGGCATGCTCAAGGAATTCTGCGACGCGCAGAGCCTGCCGCATCCGCACATTTTCTCCGAGAGTGGTCGTTCGCTGACGGCGCACCACGCAATGCTGGTGGTGCAGGTCACCGACGTCGAGAAACACAACGACGAAATCCCGCTGATCGAGAACAAGGAAAGCCTGCCGGAAACCGTGCAGTGGCTGGTCGATCTGCTCGGCCCGACCGACATCGAAATGGTCACCGAAACCTACTGGCGCGCCACCCACTACATGAGCGACGTCGCCGCGCAGTACGCCGACGGCAAGCTGACCCTGGCGGAAAAGGCCCTGGCCGAGCAATGCTACTTCGCTGTTTGCCGGCGCCTGCACAACTCGTTGAAGGCGCGTCAGCGTTCGCACCGCCAGGTGCTCGACGAACTCAACGACAAGCTGGCCGACAAGTACATCTGCAACTTCTCGGTGTTCCAGAGCCTGCCGGACACCTGGGCGATCGATCAGGTGTTGCCGATCATCCCGCTGCATCGCCTCGACGAAGAGCCGCTGCGCCGCGCGGTGCTGCAGGATCTGACCTGCGACTCCGATGGCAAGATCAACCAGTACGTCGACGAGCAGAGCATCGAAACCAGCCTGCCGGTGCACGCGTTGAATGAAGGCGAAGATTACCTGCTGGGCGTGTTCCTGGTCGGCGCCTACCAGGAAATCCTCGGCGACATGCACAACCTGTTCGGTGACACCGATTCGGTGAACATCTACCAGAACGCCGACGGCAGCGTGTACCACGCCGGTATCGAGACCCACGACACCATCGAAGACATGCTGCGTTACGTGCACTTGTCGCCGGAAGAACTGATGACCCATTACCGCGACAAGTGCGCCAGTGCCCGCATCAGTGCCAGCGAGCGCACGCAGTTCCTCGATGCCTTGCGTCTGGGCCTGACCCGCTCCTCCTATCTGTCTTCCTGAGACCCGATAGCGTTCCGCCCGGGTTGTCCGATTTTTTTCCGCAAGCTGTGGAAAAGTCGGACAACCCGGTGGGACATCTCCTGATTTTTTCTCGAAAACCTGTGCTATCACGGTCAGCAAACTCATCTGGTCTGCTTTTCGCGTAGGTCATTTCCTAAGTTGTACTTCGCCTCTCTACTCGGCCATGCCTCTCGGCGAGAATCCCCGGCCGCCCCTCCTGTAGAGATCCGCCCATGTTCGATCCAGTCAACGAGCCGTCGTTTCGTCTCGATGTAGCGGGCCTGTCCGACCCCTTCGAAGTTCTCGCCTTTACCGGAAGGGAAGCGCTCAGCGAACCCTTCGCCTTCGAGATCGATGTGGTGATCGACGATCCGCATCTGGATCTCGCCGGCCTGCTGCACCGTTCCGCGTTCCTGTGTTTCGGCGCGCCCGACCAGGGTGTGCACGGGCAATTGCACAGCCTTGTCCAGCACGAGCACGGCCATGGCTTGCGTTTGTGCCGAGTACGTCTCGGGCCGAGGCTCGACTGCCTCGACCTGCGTTTGAGCCAGCGCATCTTCAGCGGCCGCTGCGTGCCGCAGATCATCGAACAGGTGCTGCGCGAACATGGCATCGTCGGCCTGCAACGACGTTACGAGTTGCACCGCGACTACCCGGCCCGCACCTTCTGCACGCAATACCGCGAATCCGATCTGCAACTGCTTCAGCGTCTGTGCGCAGAGGCGCGCATTCACTACTACTTCGAACATCACCGCGACAGGCACTGCCTGGTGTTCGGCGATGATCCGACGCGGATGCCCCATGCAGACGTCGCGCACTATCAGGGCGAGCATGACCAGCATGGCGTCGCTCCAGCCGTCCGCCAATGGCGACTGCGGGAAGACTCGCAGGCCAGCCAGCGAGGCCCCGATGCCGAAGGCCACAGTGATCTGCCAGCCTTGCGCAGTGGTCAGTGGTTGCCGCTGGACGGCCATCCTTTCCTCGAATGCAACCGCCCATGGTTGCTGACCCGCATCGAGCATCGGGCCGATCAGTCTCTCGAATCGCCCTATTGCAATCGCCTGTTCGCGGCCGCGCGGGTACCCGTCTGTGTGCCCGCCGCTGCGCAGTCCAAGCAGCGCATGCACAGCTTGCAGCGAGCCTGGGTGGTCAGCGTCGATGAGCCGCAGCCGGATCGCGCGCGGCCGGTGGCGGTGCAATTCGACTGGCTCTACCAGGGCGAAGGCGCAGCGCCGAGCCATTGCTGGCTGCCCCTCGCGCCTGACCTGAACGAGCTGCCCTCGGCGGCACTCGCCGATGGCGTGGAAGTGGTGGTGAGTTTTCTTGAGGGCGATCCCGATCAGCCGGTGGTCAGTGGCGTGCTCCAGCCCTCGGTGTTGCCAGAGGCTGCGGTCGAGGACGATGAACCGGTATCGCTCCCAGAACTGCTGGTGAGCGATGGGTTGCAGCAATCGTTGCAGTCTGGCGAGCCGTTGCTGTTGCTGTGCCTGATGCCGGGCGGTGGCAGCTTCAACCACTGCGCCGAGTCCGTGTGCAGTTGCCGGCTGCTCACCGCGCTCGATCAGAGCAGCGCACGATGAGCGGCGCGGCGCTTGAGCCGATGGCGCAATGGCTGTTGCTCGATACCCCGGACGCGGCACGCGCCCTGCTGACCTTGCGCCAGGGCTTCGCCGATGTGCAGCGTCACCGGTTGTTCGACGGCACCGAATTTCAACCGGTCAGTGAGCACGGACCGGTTCTCGTCGATTTGCGCGAGAGCCCGGCATTGACCGCCCTGTGTCTGCGCGATCCGGACACCTGGCGCGGCCTGTTGCTGAGCTGCGAGATACCGGCGCAGCAGCTGCTCAGCCACTTGCAGCGCATGCTTACCGTCTCGTTCGGTTTGAATCACCGGGCCTTGCTCAGCTATTACAACCGCCAGACCGCCAGCTACTTCTTCGATGCCTGTGACGCCACGCAACTGAGCCGCTGGCTCGGGCCGATCCGTCAGTTGCGCTGGTTTGGCGGCACCTGGGCCGACCGCGCCATCGGCAGTCAGGGCTGGCAACAGCTGCGCAATCCCGGCCTGCTCGTCGAACCGCTGGGCATCGAAGAAAGCCTGACCCGGCGCCAGCGCGAACGCCTGCAAACCTGTCTGCTGGAACAACATATCTGGCGCTGGTGCCAGTCCCTGAGCGTCGATTACCAGACGATTTCTGTGCATGTGCAACAAGGCCTGGCACTGGGTTTCAGTGATCGCGCCGTGCTGGATGGCTGGCTGTGGCTGCGCCTGCTCAATCCGCGCGCGGTGCTGGTCGTGCCGCCGGCCGGTCTGACCCAGCCGGAACGGCTCGACTTTCTGCGTCGGCAGTGGGGCGCGGCGGAGTGATTGACGCCGTCAGTGAGCCTTGCCGCTGAACCAGCCATCGCTGCGTTTCAGCCACAGGGCTTGCGCGCCTAGGGTCACGCTGCGCAAGACCATGAACAGCAGAAAAGATATCCACAGGCCGTGATTACCCAAGGCCTGCAAGAACCAGGCGAATGGCAGCAACAGCAGCACCGTCAGCAGCATGCCGTTGCGCATTTCCCGCGCGCGGGTGGCGCCGATGAACAAACCGTCGAGCAGGTAGCTCCAGACCGCAATCAACGGCAGCACGGCGAGGTAGGGCAGATAGACGAACGCCGTGTCGCGCACGCTCTGGATATCGGTCTGCATCTCGATGAACAGGTGCCCCGCGAGCAGAAACAGCACGGCGAACCCGAGGCTGGCGATCAGCGACCAGCCGCCCGCCACCACCAGCGATCGACGCAAGGCCAGGCGATCCCGCGCGCCGATGGCATGCCCGCACAACGCTTCAACGGCGTGTGCCAGGCCATCGAGGGCATGGGCCGTCAGCAGCAGGCCGTTGAGCAGCAGCGCATTCGCTGCAACGGTCGCATCGCCGAGCCGCGCGCCTTGCACGGTGATCAGGAAAAACACCGATTGCAGGGCGAGGCTGCGGATGAAGATGTCACGGTTGACCGCCAGCAGCGGGCGCCAGCTCTGCCAGATTTTCAGCGCCGACCAGATGATCTGCCCCGGATAGGCGCGTAACGCCGTGCGCGTCAGCCACAGGCCGAGCAGGGCGCCGCTCCATTCGGCGATTACCGAAGCGCGTGCCGAGCCGACCACGCCCCAGTCCAGGCCGATGACAAACCACAGATTGAGCACAATGTTGATCAGGTTGGTGCTCAGCAGAATCGCCAGCGGCGCTCGGGCGTTCTGCGTGCCGAGGAACCAGCCGACCAGCGCATACGTCGCCAGCGCGGCGGGCAGCCCGAACAGGCGCGTGTGGAAAAACTCCCGGGTCAGTAGCTCCAGCTCCGTCGACGGCTGCATGAAGTGCAGGGCAACGCCGCTGAGCGGCACGCCAAGAGTGCCGAGCACGACGGCCAGCCCCATCGCCAGCAGCAGGCCCTGCAAGAGAATCTGCCGCAACGCCGCGCCATCGCTGCGCCCGGCAGCCTGGGCGGCGAAACCGGTGGTACCCATGCGCAGAAAACCCATCGCCCAGGCCAGGAAGGTGTACAGACTCGCGCCGACCGCCACCGCGCCCAACTGATGGGCATGCGGCAAGTGGCCAATGACAGTGCTGTCGACCAGCGCCACCAGCGGCACGGAAATATTGGAAAGAATCATCGGCGCGGCGAGTGCCCAGACCTTGCGGTGAGTCGGGCGGTCGCGCCAGTCGGTAATCAGAGAGGACATGCAGGCTCCTTGGGGGAGCGGGGATTGTAGCGGCAGAAACACCCTCATCGGAACGCCGCCCGCCCAGCCCTCTCCCAGAGGGAGAGGGGGCCGATCTTCGTCGCTCTCAAGCGTGAGT
The DNA here is from genome assembly GCF_946901175.1 of Pseudomonas sp. Marseille-Q5117. Classification (NCBI taxonomy): domain Bacteria; kingdom Pseudomonadati; phylum Pseudomonadota; class Gammaproteobacteria; order Pseudomonadales; family Pseudomonadaceae; genus Pseudomonas; species Pseudomonas sp. Marseille-Q5117. Next base: position 179,111 of record NZ_CAMPPP010000012.1, read on the forward strand.
TCGACTCGATATTCCAGGTCGGTGGAGAATTTCAAAGCAACGCGGTCAGCTCCCTCTCCCTCCGGGAGAGGGCTGGGGTGAGGGGCTTTTGAAGCGCTAGTGAATAATCCAGCTCAACAACCACAACCCCAGCAGCAACCAGATGATCCCGGCAATGATCGACGCGTTCATGAACGCCCGGATCGCCGACCACAGCAGCATCAGGCCAACGATCAGGGCGATGATGCTGATGATCGAAGTATCCATCCCCAGCGTTTGCGCCAGGCCGTCGACAAAGTTGCTGCCGGCATTGCTGAGCATATTGAACAGGCCGCTGAGGCCATCGACGATAAAGCGGATGACCGAACCGAGTGCCTGGCCGAGCCATTCGAAAAAGCTTTCTACGCGCATGTGTGCATCCCGATGAAAGAGCTGAGCCTTGGGCCACGCCGAGGGCGGCCGAGTTCCCTGCATGATAGAAGGTTTGCCCGGATCATGTGTGGGAGCGAGCCTGCTCGCGAAGGGGGCGTGTCAGGCAAATCCGGTCTGGATGATCCACCGCCTTCGCGAGCAGGCTCGCTCCACAATTGATCATCTGCGCTGCTTGCCTTCAGCCCGCATCCCCCCGAAGCTATGCGTCTTCAGGAGAGCCCGATGAACCTTGTAGAACTGACCGAACGCCTGCACGCCATTCGCGACCGCAATGACTGGCGGCAATTTCACAGCCCGAAAAACCTCGCCATGGCCGCCAGCGTGGAAATGGCCGAGCTGGTGGAAATCTTCCAGTGGCTGACAGAAGACCAGTCGCGCCAGTTGTCGGCTGAAAAACTCGCGCATGCCGGGCAGGAAGTCGGCGATATCGTCTTGTACTTGTTGCTGCTGTGCAGCGAACTGGGTCTGGACATGAATGAAGTGGTGCGCGCCAAGCTCGCCGACAGCGAACGGCGGTTCAGCTGATGAGCGACCGTCATTTCGATCAGTTGGCCACGCGCTTCGCGGAAAAAATCTACGGCGGCGCCAAAGGCGCGATTCGCCTCGCGGTATTGCAGGCCGATCTGACCGAGGCTTTGCCGGATCGTCCGCTGCGCGTGCTGGATATCGGCGGGGGCCTTGGGCACATGTCGCTGTGGCTGGCCGAGCGCGGCCATGACGTCACCTTCACCGAGCCGGCCGAACCGATGCTCGAGGGTGCGCGCCAGCGTTTTGCCGAAGCCGGACACACCGCTACGTTCATTCAGGCGCCGTGGCAGGAACTGCCCGGTCAGCTCACCGAGCCCTACGATCTGGTGATCTGCCACGCCGTGCTGGAATGGCTCGCCGAGCCCCACGCGATCCTGCCGGTGCTGCACCAGTTGACCAAGCCCGGCGGCTGGCTGTCGCTGGCGTTCTACAACCGTGATGCGCTGATTTATCGCAATCTGCTCAAGGGCCATTTCAAGAAAATGCGCAAGAACGTCATGGCCGGCGAGAAGCAGAGCCTGACCCCGCAGCAGCCTCTCGACCCTCGGGAATTGGCAACGCAACTCGCTGGAATGTGGCAGGTCGAAAGTCAGAGCGGCGTACGGGTATTTCACGATTACATGCCGGTGGAATTCCAGGCCCGCGCCGAACTGGCGGACTTGCTGGAAATGGAGCTCGCGCACCGTCGTCACCCAGGCTTCGCCGGGCTTGGGCGTTACTTGCACTGGATCTGCCGGCCGATCTGAGCGGAGCGCGACATGAAAGCTCGATGCGGGTTATTGCTGATAAGTCTGGGGTTGGCCGCTTGCCAAGGCAGCAACCCCTACGTGGCCCAGTCACGGCCGTTGCCGCCGGCACCGCCGCAAGCCGCCACCACCTTCGACCGCAGCGCCTACCCGGCGCCGCCGCGGGATTACGGACGCTACCGCAATTGGGCCTGGCGCGACGGGCAGTTGCCGCCGGGCACGGCGTGGGCTGACTCGGCGCAAGTGGCCGAGGCGGTCAGCAACGCCCTCGACCAACGCGGCTTGCGGCCGATGCGCGACAACCGCCCGGCCGACCTGCTGGTCAGCGCCGACCTGCGTCTGGAAACCCGTTTGCGTCAGGTGCGCGATGATTACGGCTACTACGGCGGATACGGCGGCTATGATCGTTATGGTCGCGGTTACGGCATGTACAACAGCGTGCCGGTCACGCGCACTTATCAGGAGCAGGTCGTGGTGGTGCGGGTCGATCTGTTCGATGCCGGCAATGGTCAGCCAGTGTGGAGCGCCAGCGCCGAGACCGGCACCCAGGGCAATCAGATCGAACGCGCCGATGCGATCCGCGAGGCTGTGGAAAAAGCCATGGCGGCGTATCCTCCCAGCTGACGTCGTGTCAGCAGGTTCATGTCTTCACCCGGAGAAAAATCATGTTCCGCCGTCTCGCTCTACTCGCTGTTGCCGCGCTGCTCAGTGCCTGCGCCGCCAATCAGGTCAATCACGATTTCGACGCCAGCCGCGACTTTGCCGCTTATCGCAGCTGGAGCTGGAAAGACCCGGCCCTGCAATATCGCCCCGATGATCCGCGCATCAAAAGCGACCTCACCGAACAGCGCATCCGCCAGGCGGTGTCCGATCAACTCGATCAGCGCGGTTTGCGCCCGGCTGCCGGCGGCGGCAAAGGTGATCTGAGCGTGCAGACCTACCTGATCGTCGAGGACCGGCAGCAGCAGGTGACGACCAATTACGGCGGCGGTTGGGGTGGCCCGTGGAACGGCTACTGGGGCGCGCCGATGTACAACGAAACGCGCAACATCACCTACAAGGTCGCGACCATTCAGATCGACCTGCTCGACGGCAAGGACGGCAAACTGGTCTGGCGTGGCAGCGATGAGCAAATGCTCAGCAACCACCCGAATCCGGCTGACCGCAGCAATGCCATTCGCGAGACCGTCGTACGGATTCTGGCCAACTATCCACCGCGCTGAACCGCTCTGAAGCGGGCACCGTCCCTGTGGGAGCGAGCCTGCTCGCGAAGGCGGTATGTCATTCAGCATTGAATCCTCTGGCACGACGCTTTCGCGAGCAGGCTCGCTCCCACAGTGGCGGTGGTGACAGGAATGGCGCGACGCCGGCACTCTCGACCGACCGCGTCTACACTCTTTTTCATTAACGGAGGTAGCGCTCGGCACTGCGCCGGCAAAGGAGTGCGCCATGTCGCCAGGATCGCAAGGCAACGGCCCGGCCCGGCAACGCGGGGCGATCGGCTTGATGGCAGCCGCCACCCTGAGTCTGGCGCTGGTGATGATGTTGCTGGTGGTCGACAGCGGTCGCCTGTACATGGAACAGCGCAAATTACAGCGGGTGGTGGATACCGCCGCCCTCGAAGCGGTCAGTCGCGGTGGCAATTGCCTGCCCGGGCTGACCGCCGCCAGTTATGCCGGGCAAAGTGCGCTGCGCAATGGCTACGTGGTGGATGCCGCCAATACGCTCGCGACCACCTGCGGCACCCTGGCCACCGCTGCCAGCGGTGTGCGCAGTTTCACTGTCGATGCCACGCAATCAAGCGCAGTCAAAGTCGCTGCCAGTCGTACGGTCACCAGCAGTTTTGCTGGTGGTGTGCAGGCGCTGTTCAGTGCCACGCCGGTCAGCCTCAATACCACACTCAATGCGTCGGCAGTTGCCGCGAAACCGCAGCCGACCGTCGCCCAACTGAATATTCGCAGCACCCTCGCCAGCATCGACACGGCGCAGTCGAACATCCTCAATCCGCTGTTTTCCGGGGTGCTCGGCGGCAACGTCAACCTCTCGGCGGTGGGCTGGGACGGCTTGCTGCACACCGATATCAACCTGCTCAAATACCTCGATCAACTGGCCATCGACCTCAACGTCGGCGCCGGCAACTACACGCAATTGCTCAACACCCAGGCGACGGTGACGCAGTTGATCCAGGCCGCCGCGACAGTGGTGCAACTCAACGGCGCGACCGCGCAAGTGGTCACCGCGCTGGGCCAGTTGCAGGCCGCCGCCATCAATGCGGCGCCGGTCAGACTCGGCGAGATCCTGCAGCTGCAAACCGGCACCACGGCGGCGGGGCTGGATGCCAATCTGCAATTGCTGCAACTGGTGCAGGGCGTGGTGCAACTGGCCAACAGCAAGAGCGCGGTGGCGGCGACCTTGCCGGTCAACGTGCTGGGGCTGGCCGGTGTCACGGTGCGGGTGAAGGTGATCGAGCCGCCGCAGTTCTCGGCGATTGGTGATCCGGCGCGGGCCAAGGCCGATCCGTTGGGACCGGACCGGATTTATGTGCGCACTGCGCAGGTGCGCACGCTGCTGTCGGTGAATCTGCCGGTGCTCTCGGGGGTGACGGGTCTGACCAATGCGGTGCTGGGCCTGGTCGGTACGCTGACGCCGACGCTCAACGCGCTGTTGAGCCTGAATCTGGTGGACACAATCAATTCAGTGTTCTGCCTGTTGGGTGCCGGTTGCCAACAGCTCGATCCGAAGCTGCTGCCCTCACCGCAGATCGACATCGCGCTGGATGCCGGCGGGGCGAAAAGCTATGTCACCGATTACCGCTGCCCGACCGGCGACAGCGGCAGCAAAAGCCTGACCGCCACCACCACGACCTCTCTCGCTGATCTCAAGCTCGGCAAGATCGATCCCGTCGCGGCGTTTTCCTCAGTCGCCGAACCAACGGTGGCGCCGTTGCCGCTGGTCGATCTCGGCATCATCACCTGCCACAGGATTCTCGGCATCGGCAGTTGCGATGCCGCCTCCCACGTGCAATACGGCGCGGGCGGCATCGCCCTCAAACTCGACACCAGCGTCGCGCAGACCACGCAGAATCTGCTGTTCTCCAGCACCACACCCTTCGCCACCCCGGCCAATCTGAAACTGCCGCCGAGCCTGCTGCCGGCCGCGCCGACCAGCAACATCGTCGGCAGCCTGGCGAACACCCTGTCGGGCATCAACCTGATCGTCTACAAACCCGTGGGCAGCAATCCGCTGGGCGCTATCGTCACCGGGGTGGCTTCGTTGATCAGCGACGTCAGCAACCGCTTGTTGCCAGTGGTCACCGGTTTGATCAGCCCATTGCTCGACCCGTTGTTGAATAATCTGCTCAAAGGCCTGGGCATCAATCTGATGAACACCGAGGTGGGCGCCAATATGACCTGCGGGCAGACCGGCAAGGCCTATCTGGTGATCTGATCATCCGTGGCAATCGGCAATTCGATGCAGAACCGTGCGCCCTCCGTGGAGTTGCGCACGCTCAATTGCCCGCCCATGTTGGCGATGATGCCGTAGCTCACCGACAGGCCCAGGCCGGTGCCGACGCCGATCGGCTTGGTGGTGAAGAACGGCTCGAAGATCCGCTCCAGCAAACGCGGATCGATACCGCCGCCATTGTCCTCGACCCACAGCCGCACGCTTTCCTCGTCGCGCTCGGCGTAGATCGAAATCCACGGTTTGAACGCTGTGTCGTTATCGCGTTTGCCAAGCAGGGCGTCGCGGGCGTTGACCATCAGGTTGATCAGCACCTGCTCCAACTGATCGACGTAGCCGCGCACCTGCGCCTCGAAACCGGTCTCGCTGATGCGCAGATCGACACCTTTGCCGCGCATGCCTTCGGCCAGTAGCGACAGGGTGCCTTCGATGGCCTGGGCCGGATTGAACAACTGTTGTTCGATTTCCGAGCGCCGGCCGAACACACGCATGTGGTCGACCACCTTAGCCGCGCGTTGAACCTGAGCGTCGATGCGGTTGAGTTTGTCGGTCAGGTAATCGACCTGCACATCACCGTTGCCGAGGCGCTTGAGCACGTTGACGATGGCCATGCGCATGACGTTCAGCGGTTGATTGATCTCGTGGGCAAGGCCGGTGGCCATTTCGCCGAGGGTGGCCATTTTCGCGCTTTGGGTGAGTTGCTGTTGCGAGCGGCGCACCTCGGTGTTGTCGCGGCCCACCGCTTGCACTTCGATCAACTGTCCCTGCTCATCGAACACGCCGCGATCCGACCAGACCCACCAGGCGTGTTCGCGTCCGGGCAATTGCAGGCTGATTTCCGCTGTACTCACTGGCTGTTGCGGTGTCAGTTGGCTCAGGCGCTGCACAAAAGCGCCGCGCTGTTCTTCGGACATCCAGCCACCCAGATCAACCCCGGGCAGTTGTTCCGGGGTGCATTCCAGATAAGTCGCCAACGGTCGGTTGCCAAAGATCAGTGTCAGGTCCGGGCGATAACGGCAGATCATCGCCGGCGAGTCCTCGACCAGAATCCGGTAGCGCTCCTCGCTCTGCCGCACCTGCTCGGCGGCAAGCGTCGCTTCGGTGACGTCCAGCCACAGGCCCACCGCCTCGACCGGCAGGCCGAGATCATTGCGCAGCAGTTTTGCCTCATCGAGCAGCCAGTGATAGTCGCCACGGCTGTCGCGCAGGCGATAACGCGCACGCACCGAACCTTCGCGCAGCAACTGGCGGTTGCGCTGGAAATACAGTTCACGGTCGTCGGGATGGACGTGCTCGACCAGTGTTGCTGCATCGCAATCTTCCAGCGTCCAGCCCAGCAAGGGTTGCAGGCTGGCGCTGAAAAAATCCGGAACCAGTGCGCCTTCTGCATAGCGCTGCACGTAGATCACCGCCGGTGAACTGGCAATCAGATTATCCAGCCGCGCATGGGCGGCGGCGGCGCGCTGTTGTTGATTCTGGATGTCGCTGATGTCGAGCATGAACCCGACCAGACGCCGATGCTCACCGGTGCCGCTGACCTGGCCCTGAATCCGGTACCACGTCGCTGCTGCGCCGACCTCCGCGCGGTGCAGACGCACGCTCAGGGTCAGCGCTTCTCCTTGCAGTTGCAGGGCGCGCAAACGGCTGCGCAACTCGTCGCGGTCGGCGGGATGAAACAGCGACAGCCAGTCTTCTACCGGCAGCAGGCGATCGCTGAGATTCAGTGCCAAGGCCAGCGTCGGCGCCAGCGCAATCTGCTCTTCGGCAGTGATTTCCCACCAGCCAGTGCCGAGCAGGTTTTGCAGCGAGTCCAGGCGCTCCATCGATTGCACATGGCGCTGCTCGCGCAAGCGGCTGAGCAGCGGCCCGGCCAGCGCGCCGGCCAGGGTCAGCCAGTCACGATCGGTCAGCCATGGCGCCACGTTGTCCACCGTATAAAACCCGCAGAGCAGCCAGGCGACCACGCCCTGGTCATTGCTGTAGGGCACGGCGAAACCGTTGGCGTTGCCGAACGTGGCCTGCAATCGCGAATGTTCATAGCGGCCCTGCGGGCCGGCGAGACGTTGCGGCGCGCTGCCGTTGAGGCTGTCCAGCGGCGTGCCCAGCAGCTGGCCTTCCTCCCACAGTTGCGGGGCATCGTGGCCGCGAAACTGTTGATGAATCTGCCAGCCCTGGGCCTGTTCATCGAGCAGCGCCACTGCCAGACAGGGGATGTGCCAGCGCTGGGCGATGGCCTGCAATTGTTCACCAAGCACCGTCGGCAGACGCGTCAGACTGCACGTGCGCAGACGATCGCTGACCTGCGCGGCGAGGGTCTGGCAGGCGTCGCGATCGCGCGCTTGCTGACGTTCGAGCAACAGGTCGGCGATGTCGAGCATCTGCAGTTGCCAGCCATCGTTTAGTGGCTGCACCCAGCCGCGAAGGTGCAGGGGCTGACCATTGAGCCCGGAAAAGTCGAGATCGAGGAGTTGCCCCTGCCAGTCCCTCGGCTGACCTTCGATGGTCAGCAGACTGTGCGGCAGCAGATAGGCGCTGAGCGGCAGCGGCTGACCCTGGGGTTTGTGCTGGGCGAGCAAATGCCGCAGCGGGCCGGCGATCTGCAACACATCGCCGTTGCCGTCCAGATAAAAATGCAGGCCGATCGGCGGCGCGCCGAGATGGTCCGGCAAGTCGTGGGCTGCGGTGGGGGCGCGCATGAGCAAGCGCCCGAAAAACTTATCGCCGGCGGTCAAAATTGCAGGCTCGAGCGAGCGGTGAGGTGCGTGGGCAGATTGGGCACCGTGCCGATCCCGGGCAGCACCAGAAACGGCATGATCTGATTGAGCTTGCTCACCGGGTAATTGACGCTGACGGTCAGGGTGCCAGTCCCCGCGTCGTACGCTGCACTGGTGTCGGTGCCGACCACCAGATTCAAGGCCGAGGGCAGCCATTGCAGTTGTTGGGTCAGCGCGGCATTGGCGGTGTTGACCACCACCGTCGAATAGTTCGGCGTGGTCGGGTCCACCGCAACGCTGCGGCGCACCGCCTCGGCAGTGGCCTGGTTGAACGATTGCATCATCACGAAGGGCAGGCCGTAGCTGACCAGCCCGTAAAACACTGCGAAAAAGATGATGAACACCAAGGCGAATTCGATCGCCACCGCACCTTTTTGCGACCTGCGAAAGCCGTTTTTCATGCGTGCGTCTACCCTGACAGTCACTGCGTAGTATCAGCATAGAATCAATCAGGCAAAACGGACGGCTTTCAGCGGATGCAGATTTCCCTTGTTCTGATCTGGCTGGCGATCTGCGCCGCGCAAGATGCCGGGCAGCGGCGAATTTCCAATGCTTTGACGTTAGGCGTCGGCGCGCTGGCGTTGGTCTGGTTGTTGGCGACTGGCACTACTTGGCTGGGCGCCGACGCGGGGCAGGGCGGCTGGGCCTGCCTGATCGCTCTGCTGCTGACGCTGCCGGGTTATTTCTTGGGCCGCATGGGCGCCGGCGATGTGAAATTAATGACAGCCCTGGGTCTTGCGACGAACGGCATATTCGTTCTTGGCGCGTTTATCGGCGCGGGCGTGGCCAGCGTGCTGTGGCTGCTGCTCGCGCCAAAAGTCTGGCCTTATATGGCTCAAGGGGTTAGAGAGCATGTGCGTCATCTGGCCCCGGACAAGTCAAAAAAGCTGCCATTTGCGCCGTTCGTGTGGGTAGGGGTAGTGCTTTCGCTGTACTGGATCACCTGATCGCGGGGTGCCACTAGTCCTATGTACATAGTCGGAAAGTGGGTCTACTTTCAATTCAGGCGAATACGCCACCAAAGTGCAGGAATCGTCAGCGTTGGCCGAGCAAATGGAGTGGTTCGTGAACAAGCCTAATCCGGTAAAAATCCTCGTGGTCGATGATCAGCCGCTGATCGTCGAAGAACTCTGTGAGTTTCTCGAGAGCAGTGGCTACCGTTGCGTGCCGTGCGACTCGAGTCTTGAAGCCATCGAGCTGTTCAGGGCGGACCCGGGCATCGGTCTGGTGCTGAGTGATTTGCACATGCCGGACATGGACGGCATCGAGTTGATCCAGGCGTTGCAGCGGCTGGCCGGCAAGCAGCGGGTGTTCGAAGCGATCATGCTCACCGGGCGCGCCGACAAGCAGGATGTGATCAAGGCGTTGCGCGCGGGGATTGCCGATTACTATCAGAAGCCGATCGATCTGGCAGAGTTGCTTGAGGGTGTGCAGCGCCAGGAACTGGCTTTGCAGGAGCGGCAGAAGAATCTGCATCTGGGGCATTTGAATCAGAAGTTGCAGTTTTTGTCCGAGTCGATTGATGACCTTTATCAGGATCTGGACAAGGTGCGGCGCTCGCCCGTGCCGGTGCTGGCCGATGGTGAGCCTGAGTCCGTGGAGATGCCGGCGGTGTTCAGTCAGTTGTCGCCCAGGCAGTTGGACGTGGCGCGGTTGGTGGGCAAGGGGCAGACCAATTATCAGATTGCCTGTGAGTTGGGGATTACCGAGAACACGGTGAAGTTGTATGTGTCGCAGGTGTTGCGGTTGACGCATATGCATAATCGGACGCAGTTGGCTTTGGCTTTGTCGCCCAGTGGGTCTGCTGGGCGGCAGCGGGTTACGGCGCATTAATCGGTGAATATCCGTTGCTGCGGTAACGGCTTCTTAGGGTTTCGCCCTTACGGCGAGTCCCTTTTGGCAAACGCCCCAAAAGGAACCAAAAGGTCTGCGCCCTGACGTTCGGCCCCTCGCTGGGGCTCGGTGTTCCTTCGCTCCGGGATCGATCCTGGCGCAGCGGCTACGGTTTGCTTCGCTGCACCTCCTTCCGCTGTGTCTGGCTGCGCCAGACGGTCGCTGCGCTCCCACTCCCGGATCAATCCCTCCACTCAGCCTGCCGACGGGCTCCCAGATCAAGATCAAAAGCTACTCGAGCTTGCGCTCATTGTTGAGTGGTGAAAAGCATGCGGTGTCTGGCTTTTGTTATGCGCTGGATTCGCCCCTCATCGGAACGCCGCCCGCCCAGCCCTCTCCCGAGGGAGAGGGAGCCGATTTGCGGGTTGTTCAAAATTTGTGTTCGACTCGGTATTTCAGGTCGGTGTACTTCGCCCAAACAACTCGGTCGGTCCCCTCGCCCCTGGGAGAAGGCTAGGGTGAGAGTGCTTTTGATCTGCTTCAAAATCTGTATTCGACTCGGTATTTCAGGTCGGTGTACTTCGCCCAAACAACTCGGTCGGTCCCCTCGCCCCTGGGAGAGGGCTAGGGTGAGGGTGCTTTTGATCTGCTTCAAAATCTGTATTCGACTCGGTATTTCAGGTCGGTGTACTTCGCCCAAACAACTCGGTCGGTCCCCTCTCCCTCTGGGAGAGGGCTAGGGTGAGGGTGCTTTTGGTTTTGATTGTTTAAATCTGTGTCTGATTTGCCAGAACCTTCCCACAAGGTTTTCAGGTTGTCCGTCGGACGTCGGGTCACTAGTCTCTGGCTGTCGTCGAATCTTCGGCGATCGGGTGTGAGAACCCTGCTACTTATGGTCATCCAGTATCTGTGCACGCATAATCGCCGCCAGCTTGTCCGCTGTCTGCAATGTGTCATGGCGGCTGTGTGCGGGCAGACTTCGGTCTGGCCGGGTGTCCATAACCGGTATTCTCACCCCGCATACAGTTGCCACCATTTGCCCCGTGAGAATGGCATTGGGTCGCACCGCAGATTTTGGAGAGCCGTTTCAATGGACAAACTGATCCCAGACCCACCCCCATCCCCCGCCACCCCGCTCGAAGACGCCATGCGCGCCGACGATCTTGTGAAAAACCGCGAAGCGATAAAACGCGCGCTCGATTTCTATCTCTGCCCCGAACCCGCAAAACCGCACCCGCCCAGCGCGCTGTTCATGGTGGTGCCCAATGTCGATACCGAAAGCTTGTTGGCGCATGCCTGTGAGTCGCTGGCGTCAGCGAGTGCGATGGCGAGTAATTTCGCTGGCGAGTTGAGCGGGTTTCAGCGCAGCACGGCGTTGGCGATTCAGCAGATTGTCATGCTGGCCGAGCTAGCCGTGAATCGAGCGCTGGATCGGGTTGATCCGCAGACCTGACCTGCGACGGCGTTATCGTTCTTCGCGAGCAGGCTCGCTCCCACAGGGGAAATGCATTGCAAACTGTGGGAGCGAGCCTGCTCGCGAAGGGGCCTTCAAGGGCTCCACCAAACTAATTCTTGCTCTCGATCTTCCCGCCCGCATCCGGATCGTAAAAATCCGGGATCTCGTATTGGTATTTTTTCAGCCAGCGCTGCATCGCCAGTTCGCGTTCGGTGGCTGTGGCGCTTTGCGGTTTGGGCGAGGCGGCTTTGTTGCGGCTTTGCAGGACCAGCCAGCCTTCGGTTTCCTGTTGTTGCGCTGAAGCAGGGCCGGTGTCGATGGCGTGGGCGGTGAGGGGCAGGGTGAGCAGGGGCAGGTAGCACAGGCCTTTGCGGATGGTCATGGCTGTCTCCTATTCGAGCGTCGGCGGTAGGGGGTCGATGAAGGCGGCGACGCGGTCGCCGGGTGCGGCTTTGGCGTGGGCCGGGGCTTTGAGCTTTTCTGCGCGTTGCTGCGCTTCGGTGAATTGTTCCGGGGTCAGTTTCGAGCGGCTGACGATTTCCGCAGCTTGCGGCCAGTCGTTCTGGTAGAGCAGCAGGGTGACCATGTTCAGCGTCGCCAGTTGATTGTTCTGGCTCAGCTCGATGGCGGTGAGGAATTCGAATTTCGCTTCGTTGAGGCGCAGTTGGTTGAGGTAGACCACGCCGAGGTCATTGCGGATTTTTTCGTCGGTGGGCGCCAGGCGCGCGGCGCGTTGCAGGTGGGCCTGGGCCTGGCCGTTGTCGCCACGGGCGGCGTAGACCTGGCCCAAGCCATGTTCGGCCTGGGCGGTGAGGCAGCCGCCGAGCAGGCTGCGGTAGAGCGGCTCGGCTTCGCTGCGACCGAGCAGGCGATAGACCTTGGCTTTGCGCAGGCGCACTTCGCTGAGGTTGTCCGGCAGGCTTTGCAGGTTGGCGAGGCTGGCGTGGAGCTTGCCGTCGCTGGCCAGATCATCGGCGAGGTTCAGCGACAGCTCCTGCTCCGACGTGAGTTTGCTGCAGCTGGACGGCGACAGCAGCGAGGTCCACGGCGCCTGGCCATCCGTGGCGCAGCCGCTGAGCAGCAACAGACTTGCCATGACTATCAGTACTTTCATCAAACGCTCTCCATGAGCCAAGGTCAGTTTGCGAACGCGCGGGCAATGGCGGTGAAGCCCGGGCCGGCCAGTACGATCAGCAGGGCGGGAAACAGAAACAGCATCATCACCACCGACATCTTCGCCGACATTTTCGAGATGTATTCCTGCAGCCGCGTCAGGCGTCGGTCGTCCAGTAATTGCTTGAGCGCCAGCAGTGATTTCATCGCGCCGCCGCCCTGATGGATCAGTTGCTGGAGGATCACGCAGGTGTCGGTGAATTCGTCCACCGCGAGCATCACCGCGGTCTTGTTCAGCTCCTGACCCAGCTCCAGACCGGAGTCGACGCGGCTGAGGATCAGGCGCAGTTCGCTGGTCAGCTCCGGCAGCAGTTTCTGCGCTTCGACGCTGAGCACGCGCAGGGCTTGTTCAACCGCCATGCCGGATTCGAAGAGGATGCGCAGCAGCGGAATGAACGTGGAGATTTCCACGGCGATGGTTCTCTGCCGGCGGGCGGCGGCGTAGGCGAGCAGGCGTTTGGGCAGCAGATAACCGCCGCCCGCAGCAAACATCGGCGCCATCCAGCGGTGGCTGGTCTGTGGAAAAAACACTTCCTGCAAAAAGATCGCCAGCCCCAGGGCGAGCAGCGGCGTGCCGATCTGGCAGGCGGCGAAGAGCGCGCGTTCGTTGGCGCGGCGCCAGCCGAGGCGGCCGAGCAGGGTCTGGGTTTCGCTGTCGATGCTCACCGAGCCCCGGCCGAAACGGCTGTTGCCCAGCGCGCGCAGCCAGTGGCCGAAGCGGTTTTCCCGGACCAATTGGCCGTGCAAGCGCTGATGCACCTGTCGCACGCGGCGGCGCTCGGTGAGCAGGTGATTGCCCAGCAATAACAGCGAACCGAGCAGCAACAGCAACGCCGCGAGCCAGACCATCTCAAACGCTCCGCAACATGCGCCACAGCGCCAGACTGCCCAGCACCTGCAACGCGGCGGCGCTGAGCAGCATGGTCTGGCCGCTTTCGTCGTGCCACATGCCGAGCATGTAGCCGGGGTTGGTCAGCATGAAGTAGCTCACCAGAATCAGCGGCAGCAAACCCAAAACCCAAGCGGTCATGCGCGTTTCCCCAGTCAGCGCGCGCAACTGCCGCGCGCCCTGGTCGCGCTCGCGGATCAGTTTGATCAGGTTCTCCAGCAGCTCACTGGCATTGCCGCCGTAGCGATGATTGACCTTCAGGCCGAGGGCGAACATGCGCAGTTCGTCCTGCTCGTAGAGTTCGGCAAAATCGTTGACCGCATCGGGGAGGTTCACCCCCAGTTGCACGTTGCGCTGCACCCGGCCCATGGCCGCTTTCAAGGGGTCTTCACTGGCCTCGATGCCGCCCAGCACCGCATCGCTCAGCGTGCGCCCGGACTTGAGACTGCGCACCGTGTAGTCGAGCAGTTGCGGCAGTTGTTCGATCATGCGGCGGATCCGTCGGCGGTAGCGGACGGCGATGAACAGCCGCAATGCAACGGGTGGTGCAATCAGCATGAGCACCAGCCCGCCCCAGCTCGCGGTTAAAAATCCTGCTGCCATCGCTGCTGCCCACAGGCTCAGCCATTGTCCGAGACGTTCGCTCAGCCAACCCAGTCCCGCACGTAGAAACATGCGTTCCAGTCCCACCCATCTGGTCTGCTCGACGACCAGTTGCGGTTGCCCGGCGGCGAGTCGGTTGAGAACCTTTTCCGTCGCGGTCTTGCGCAGGCCTTGCAGGAACAGATAGATCGACAGCCCGAGCAGCATCAGGCAGATGGCGATAAGAATGATCGGTCCCAGCATCTGCGTGCTCCTCGCCGTCAGCCCAGGTGAGCGTCGTGGCGCAGCTTGTCGCCGGCCGGGTTGACCGCTTCGCGCACAAAGCCAAAGCCCGTGCGACGGTCGAGGCGGAACAGGGTGTTGGTGACGTAGACATCCTCGCGAATGCCGACCACTTCCACCACTTCGCTGACGCAGCGCCGGCCATCGGGCATGCGTGTCAGTTGAATAATCACGTCGAGGGCGGCGCAGATCATCTGGCGCAAGGTGCGTTCGGCAATCGAGCGCCCGGTCAGGCCCACCAGCGTCTCCAGACGCAGCAGCGCATCCTGGGCATTGTTGGCGTGCACGGTGCTCATCGAACCGTCGTGGCCGGTGTTCATTGCGGTGAGCACGTCGACCACTTCGACGCCTCGGATCTCGCCAAGAATGATCCGGTCGGGACGCATGCGCAGGGCGTTGCGAATCAGGTCGCTGGCCTTGACCTCGCCATGACCCTCAGCGTTGGGGGGACGGGTTTCCAGACGCACCACATGCGGATGGCCGAGTTGCAGCTCGGCGACGTCTTCGATGGTCACCAGCCGTTCGTGCGGGTTGATCAACTGGCTGAGGATGTTCAGCAGCGTGGTCTTGCCGGTGCCGGTGCCGCCACTGATGAGGATGTTGCAGCGCCTGCCCACGGCGTTCTGCAGGAATTCGAAAATCGCCAGATCGATGGTCTGCATCGCCATCAGGTCGGTGCTCTTGAGCATGTCCTTGCGGAACTTGCGGATCGACAGGCACGGGCCGTCGAGGGCGATCGGCGGGATGATCGCGTTGACCCGGCTGCCATCGGGCAGGCGCGCATCAACCATCGGCGAGGACTCATCGAGGCGGCGCCCGAGCGGCGCAAGAATGCGCTGCATGACCCGCTCGACGTGATGCGCATCGATAAAACGCAGATCGCTCTGATGCAGTACGCCGTCGCGCTCGATGAACACCCGGTGCGGGCCGTTGACCAGAATCTCCGTCACCGACGGGTCGCGCAGCAGGACTTCCAGTGGGCCGAATCCGGTGAGTTCGTCGACGATTTCCTCGCCGAGGCGCTCCATCTCGTAGCGCGAGATCGCCAGGTGCAAGCGCGCGATGTATTCGGCGACCTTGTCGGTGACGAACTGCGCCAGTTGCTGGCGTGAACCTTCCAGCAGATTTTTTCCTGACTCCTCGATGGCGTCGATGATGTAGCGGTGCAGGACTAGTTTCAGGCCTTCGTGATCGCTGTTGCCGATCGCTCCGCGTGGCGTCGCGCCAAAGAGTTTTTCTGCGCTCATGAGTGGCCTCGCAGACGGTCGAACCAGGTGACTTTCGGTTTGCTCAGGCCTTCGGAACGCTTGGCCAGACGCTCGCCGAGGGCGCGCAGGCTCTGGGTGAGTTTTTCCCGGGGCGCCAGTTCGAAAAGGCTGACGCCCTGGTTTTTCGCGTTCAGGCGCACGTCGGGACTGAAGGCCAGCACGGCGATGACTTCCAGATTGAAGGTCTTGCCCAGGGTTTCGGCATCCGGCGCGACGTTGCTCAGGTAGCGATCGATCAGCAAGCGCCCATGCTCGAGTTTCATGCCTTTCTCGCGCCACTGGTTGAGCACGGCGAGGTTGCGTCGGCAGTTGAGGACGTTCTGGTCGGTGTACCACAGCAGTTTGTCGCAATGGCTGACGAAGGTGCGCAACGCCTCACTGTCGGCCTGCCCGGTGAGGTTCACGACAATGTGCTGGAAGTGCTGGCGCAGGGCGCTGAGGAGCATGTACAGCTCGGCGGCACTGGTGGATTCCAGCGGCTCGTCGCTGTTGGCGTAAGCAAGAATTCGCAGGCCGTGCTCGGCGCTGGTGAAAGCGCTGTCGATCAGCGTCGCGTCGAGCCGGCGCAAATGACGCAGGGCGTCGCCGAAGTGAAACGAACTCTCCAGACCCAACAGCGCCAGACTGTCGCCACGCGGCAGACCGAGGTCGAGCAGCAGGGTTTGCTGGCCGCTTTTCTGCACGACCATGGCCATGTGATTGGCGATCAAGGCGCCGTCCGACGCGCCTTGCACACCGTACAGAACGGTAAGCCCGCCGAGCTGGGTGTTGGGAGTGACGGCGGGCAGGCGTTTGCCCAAGCGCCGCACCAGCCCGGCGACTTCGCTGGAACGCGAGCCATAGGCGACAAAATCCCGCGCACCGGCGCGCATCGCATTGAGCACAAGCTGATTGTCCATGCCGTCACCGAGCGCAACAATCGCCAGCATCGGCTTGGCTTCCAGCGCACCTTCGATCAGCGCGCTCTGCGCCACGACGTGCTCGCGGTCGAGACCGACGAAGACCAGACTGGCGAACGTTACATCGACCAGTGCGAGCAATTCGTCGAGGCTGCCGGCACCGGCGCTGATGACCTGGCCGAGTGGCGCGAGGGCGCTTTGCAGCCATTCCAGATCGGTGCTGTTGCGGGTGATGGCGAGGAAGGTCTGACTGAGATTCTGGTTCATTGCGACAACCCGCTGCGCTTGTCGAAGTTGCCGTTCTCGAGGAAGAACATGCGGTAGAAATTCGGGTCGTAATTGCGCAGTTTCTCCCCCGGCAACGACGGCAGTCGCGCGTCCGCCGCCAGTGGCTGGACCAGATGCGGGGTGACGATCATCAGCAGTTCGCGCTCTTCGCGCTTGATCTGCGAGCCCTTGAAAAAAGCCCCGAGGATGGGAATGTCGCCAAGGCCCGGAAACTTGTTCACCTGCGAGCTGTTGGTGGTGCTGATCAAACCGCTGATGACGAAACTTTCGCCATCACCCAGCGACACGCTGGTGTCGGTCCGGCGGATGGTCAACGCCGGAACGGTGGTGCCGGCGATGTTCACCGCGTTGGCAAAATCCAGTTCGCTGACCTCCGGGGCGACCTTCAGCGCGATGCGATCGCGGCCGATGATGGTTGGCGTCAGGGTCAGGCGGATGCCGAATTCCTTGTACTCGATCAACACGCTGTCGCTGCCGGAACTGGGCACCGGAATCGGGATTTCCCCGCCGGCCAGGAAGCTCGCACTCTGCCCGTTCAACGCCACCAAACTCGGCCGCGCCAAGGTGTAGGCGAAGCCGCTGGTTTCCAGGGCGTTGATGATCGCCATGGTCTTGCCGCCGACCCAGGAGAAATTAAACAGCGAGTTATCCACCGGCAGGCGCGGCTGCGGCACGCCGTCGATCGGTGGCAGCGTGCCGGGCGAACCGAACAGGAAATTGCCGCGCGTGCCGATCAGCGACGCGGTGGCTTCCTTGAGTTTGGTGCGGCTGACTTCGACGAAGCGGATGTCGGTCTGCACCTGCGACGGCAGGGTCGGATCGTCCGATGGCACGCTGCTGGTCAGCGCCGTGGTCGCCGCACCCTGGACGAAGACCATGGCTTGCTGCGGCTGCGCCGAACACGCAGTCCAGACCATCAGGCTGGTCGCGCCGGGGCCGACGCCCGTGAGCAAAAAGGACGAACCGCCATTGGCATGCACGTCGGCAATTTTCGGATCGCCCACTGCCAGCCGAGTGATTGCCACCGGTGACTGCATGTCCTGCTGGAAGCCTTCACCGATTTCGATCACCGAGGGCAGGCGCGGCAGTGCCGAGCAATTGCCCACCGCCGCGAGGGCGGTATCCATCGTCAATCCCAACAACAGCAAGGCCCGGAGCGCCGGTTTCAATGTCGGTCTGAGTCGACTCTGCATGCACGTGAATCCTTGCGCAGTCATGGGGTTTGTTGGCTGATCTGGTTGCCGCGAATGATTTCCACCGCAGGCTTGGGCGCCGCGCCGGCACTGGCGGTGGCAGGTGCTCTTTGTGCGCTGCCCAGGGCGAGTTGGGTGAACTGGAAAAGCTGACTGTTGGCGCGATCCAGGTGCGCGGGTGATTGCGCTTCGCCGGCCCAATATTTGGCCAGCCGCTGTTCTTCACTGCTGCGCACCGCGAGACGCAAGGTGCCGACTTGAGTGGCGAGCATCAGGCGGCTGAGCAGTTGTTCCGGCACCGCCAGCACCGCAGTCCGCGCGGCGATGCGGCGCTGGTCCTGTTTGAGTTTTTCTTCGGCGCTGAGGTTGGGGGAAGCCGGTTGGCCGTCGTTGGTCAGGCCGTACTGATCGCCGACCCCGAGCACGCGCAGGGCGGGAACGGCGATCTGCGCCGACTGCTGCAGATTGCTCGCGTCCTCGCGCAGATACAGCAGCACATCAACGTAATCGCCCGGCAGCAACTGCCCGGCGCCACCGATCACTTCATCGACGGCCACGGTCAGCGCGCGTTCGTCGCGGCGAATCATCCGCGCCAGCGCACCGCCAGCCTGGAAGCTTTCGTCATTCAGCCAGGTGCCGGCGCTGAGGTGGCGCCAAGGTGTGCGGCCGACTGCTTGTTCAATGCTGGTCAGGCTGCCGGCCGGCGCGCTGCGCAGTTTTTCCACGGTCACATCGGCGGCGGTCAACGGCGTGAACGGCGCTACATCGTGGAGCAGCACTACTACCGGTTGGCGGGTCTGGTCTTCGGCAATCGCGACAGTCTGTTCAATGCTGACCGCTGGGGCGACGGGCGCCTCGGCGACCGGGGCCGGCTGACGACTGAGCACCAGCCCCCAGTAACCGACAAAAACCGCGCCGAGCAACAGCAACGCGGCTAGGCCCATGGTGACGCGACTGTTCATGACGGCTCTCCCTTTCCTGCTGCACAACCGATTGCATTTGCTTGCGAAAGGCGGACTGCTTCGGCAGCTATGAACATGCAACTATTTCGCTATTTCCAAGCTAGCTGATCCAAGCAAAAGCGCCATTAATGACAGGCGAAATAACCGTACCAAAGTATGACTCTGGCCAGCTGACAGCCGGAAACGGCGGAAAAACGATGGGATTAATGCTTTGTGATTAATGCGTTCTTACAGTTGTTGGGCGGGGGTTTGTTGACAATGCTCAGGTGGCACGGTGGAACCTTGCCGCGGTGGTGATGTCGGCGCCAGAGGCGCGAAGGAGTGGACCTATGTTTCGTATGACTTTTGATTGTGTGATCGCCAAGGCTCGCGCGTTTGCCCGCAGTGAAGAGGGTGCTTCGGCGATCGAGTATGCGATTGTGGTGGCGATGGTGGCGGTGGTGGTTGTGGCGTTCGTCACTCCGCTTGGAGACAGGGTCTTGGCGATCTTCAACAATATTCTGACCTCGCTCGATGGTACGGCTGTGACTCGGCCAACGCCTTGATCTTGTGAACACTGCATCTGGCTGATATCGCACTACACTGGATTTACCTTTCAGTATTCAGGTATTGCCTATGAACGCGTCTTCGTCGTCCCGCCAACAACTGCTTCTGGTTGATGATGAAGAAGACGCGTTGCTGGAGTTGGCGGAGTTGCTGGAGGGAGAGGGGTTTACCTGTCATACCGCGACGTCGGTGAAGCTGGCGTTGCATCTGTTGACCCGGCATCCGGATATTGCTTTGGTGATTACTGATCTGCGTATGCCCGAGGAGTCGGGCATGTCGCTGATCAGGCGATTACGTGAGCATACGTCGCGGGCGCATTTGCCGGTGATTGTGATGTCGGGACATGCGGATATGGAGGATGTCAGCGATATGTTGCGGTTGCAGGTGCTGGATCTTTTTCGCAAGCCGATTTATCACGTCAGGTTGTTGGAGACTCTCGATAATTTGTTTCCCAAGCCTCGGGTTGAGGCTGGGTGAACTCGGCGGCCTTTGGGCCGACCGTGTTGGTGGGGTTTCGGGTGAATATCCGTTGCTGCGGGTGTGGCGGCTGGCGGGTTTGCCCCTACGGCGACTCACTTTTTTTAAAAAAGCCTCAAAAAAGGAAGCAAAAAAA
>NZ_CAMPPP010000013.1:0-196503 GCF_946901175.1 Pseudomonas sp. Marseille-Q5117
GGCCGGTGCGATCGGTGACCCGGGGGGCCAGCAGCGCGGCCGCCGAGCCGATGCCGACGTCCTGCAGGGTGTTGCGTACGCTGTCCTGTTGGAAGCGCGCGGTGATTTTCGCGGCGTCCAGTTGCATCGGTTTCATTGAGCCAACCAGCAGCATTTCATGGAACTCGCTGGTCCACAGCGAGGCATGCGGGAAGACATCGAGGAAGCTGCGCACCAGTGAGCGCGAGTCGTCGATATTCTGCGTCGGCAGCGGCAGCCACTGGGCAACGATGCCCTGGTCCTGCAAGCGACTGGCGGCCAGCTGGTAGAAGTCCCGCGAATACAAATTGACTACGCCTGCAGCGGAGGGCGGTGGTGGTTCCAGGGTGATCACGTCGTAGGTCTGTGCACTGCGCAGCAGTTCCTGGCGACCGTCGCGCAGGCGTACGTCGACGCCGGGATCGCTGGCGGCATTGAAGTTGCCCTTGAACAACGGCGCTGCTTTCACCACCGATGGCAGCAACTCGGCAACCACGCGATGTTCCAGACCCGGATAGCGCAGCATGGCGCCTGCGGTGATGCCGGTGCCGAAGCCGATCACCAGGGTCGAGCGCGGATCACCGTTGTGGATCAGCAGCGGCAGCAGCGCCTGAATGCGCATGTAGCGCAGCGACGGCATGGCATCGCCAGTGTTCGACACGCCCTGGATGTACAAACGGTGGAAGGTGTTTTCGCCACGTCCCTGAGTGACCACCGCGACCGTGCCGCCGCGTCCTTCCTCGTAGAAGGCCAGCGTGCCGTTGCGTGCGCCGGGCAACAGGCTGGCCAGTTTGTCGGCTGGGGTCAGTACCGCCACCGCTACGCAAACCAGACCCAGTGCGACCACGGCCTGGCGCCGACCTTTCGCCACGCCATGGCCCTTGCGCACCGCCATATAACCGATTGTCGCTGCGACGAGCGCCAGTAGACCGAGGGTGCGGACAAGTCCCAGCAAGGGAATCAATACGAAGCCGCAAAGCATCACACCGATGATCCCGCCCAGGGTGTTGAACGCGACAACGGCGCCGACATCGCGGCCCACACGTTCGCTGCCGACACTCAGGCGCAACGCCAGAGGAAACGCCGCGCCGAGCTGCAGGGTCGGCACAAACACGATGCTCAGCGCCGCCACGGCAAAGCGCGCGCTCATACCGGCCAGCTCGCTGACGCCCAGACTCAGCAGCCAGGTTTCCGCATGGCTCTGCGCGAGCACCAGCCAGCGGCCGAGCACGGCGATCTCCAGCAGCGCAAGCAGGCCTGCACCGGCAATCAACAAACCGAATACGCCCCATGGGTCGCGAATGCGCTCGACGCGACGGGCGAGCATGGCGCTGCCGATAAACAGCCCGGTCAGGTAGGTCGCCAGCACCACGGCGAACGCGTAGGTGCGCGTGCTCATGAACTGCACGATCGATTGCGACCAGACCACCTCGTAACCCAACGCCACACCCCCGGCGATCGCGTAAAGCCACAGCGCAGTGCGGTCGGCTGCTTTGGCGTTGCCGTGTTTGACCGGTGTGGCCAGCGCTACTGGCTGCTGGCGCTGCAACCACAGCGCACCGGCCGCGGCGAGCAGGTTGAGCATCGCGGCGAACAGCGCACTGCCGCGCACGCCGAGGCTGGCGATCAGTACGAACGCGGCGAGCAAAGTGCCAATGATCGCGCCCAGCGTATTCGCCGCATACAACTGACCGCCGGCCTTGCCCGGCTCAGCCGCCAGTGCGCGCACCAGCACCGGCAGTGTCCCGCCCATCAACACCGCCGGAATGCCCACCAGCGCAAACGGCAGCAACCACGCAAGCACGCCGACATGACCTTGCAACCAGGCAAACGCACCGGCCGCCAGACTCATCGCCACTGTCGCGCCAACCCCGAGTATCGCCACCAGTACTTCCAGCCCGGCGTAGAGCAGAACCGGCTGTTGCAAGCGATCGGCCCAGCGCCCGAACAGCCAGCCGCCGAGCGCGAGCCCGGCGAAAAACGCGCTGATGCCGGTGGTGATTGCGTAGACCTCGACGCCGACCACCAGCGACAGCTGTTTGATCCACAACACCTGATAGACCAACGCTGCCGCGCCGGAGATGCATAGCAACAGGGCAGGGATCATTGAGGTGGTGGACGCGACTTGCGGAACGGGTATGGCCGACGGCTTGCTGGCGATACGTGAGGACATGCGGTGAGCCTTGTTATGGATTGGCTGATGTTGATCGTTCCCACGCTCTGCGTGGGAATGCCTCACTGGACGCTCCGCGTCCGCTTCGGCATTGGACGCAGAGCGTGGGAACGATCGCAGAAAACCTTGTGGGAGCGAGCCTGCTTGCGAACGAAACCGACCCGGTCGCTTGTTGAAAACAGGGCCGCCCGCCGATGAAGGCGAGCGGCGGTACAGCGCTATTACTGGGCTTTCTTCATTTTTTCTTCGATACGGCGGTCCACATCCTCGCGGATCTGGTCGATGCTGAAGCTCGCCGGACGCTGGCTAGGTGGATAGTCGACGAAGGTCTGCAGGAACTTCGCCGCGCGGCGGGTACCGTCGAAAATCAGATAATCGTTTTTCGTCAGCCAGTCATAGTACTGGTCAGACACGACATCGGCGCGTTCGTACGGGTCCATGCGCAGGTTGAACATTTTCGGCACACGCAGGCAGGTGAACGGTTCGCTCCACACCTGCAGTCCGCCGGGCGCGCGCTGCTCACAGAACACCAGTTTCCAATCATTGAAACGCATGCTGACCAACGCACCGTCATCGTTGAAGTAGTAGAACTCCTTGCGCGCGCTCTTGTCGGTTTTACCCGTCAGGTAGTCCAGCTGGTTATAGCCGTCCAGGTGCACTTTGAAGTTCTTGCCGCCGATGTCGGCGCCCTTGAGCAAGCGGTCCTTGATGTCGGTGTCGCCCACGGCGGCCAACAGTGTCGGGAACCAGTCCAGACCGGAGAACATCTGCGTGGAGACTTCGCCTGCCTTGACTTTGCCCGGCCAGCGAATCATCGCCGGTACCCGGTATGCGCCTTCCCAGTTCGAGTTTTTCTCGTTGCGGAACGGCGTCGTTGCAGCGTCAGGCCACGACCATTGGTTCGGGCCGTTGTCGGTGGTGTAGACAACGATGGTGTTCTCGGTCAGCTTCAAGTCATCCAGTGTCTTGAGCAGCTTGCCGACGTCGCCGTCATGCTCGAGCATGCCATCGGCATATTCGTTGCCGACCATGCCGCTTTGGCCTTGCATGGATTCGCGCACGTGAGTGAAGGCATGCATGCGTGTGGTGTTCATCCAGACAAAGAACGGTTTGTCCGCCTTGGCCTGTTTCTCGATGAACGCTTGCGCTGCCGCAGTGGTTTCGTCGTCGATGGTCTCCATGCGTTTCTTGGTCAGCGCGCCGGTGTCTTCAATCTTGCCGTCGGCAAAACTGTGGATCACGCCACGAGGCGAGGCGGCCTTGACGAACTCGGCATCATCCTTGGGCCAGTACGGACGCTCCGGTTCCTCTTCGGCGTTGAGGTGATACAGGTTGCCGAAAAACTCGTCGAAACCATGGTTGGTCGGCAGATATTCGTCTTTGTCGCCCAAGTGGTTCTTGCCGAATTGACCCGTGGCATAGCCCTGGGCTTTCAGCGCTTGGGCAATGGTCACATCGCGTGGCTGCAAGCCCACCGGAACCCCCGGCATGCCGACTTTCGACAAGCCGGTCCGCAATGGCGTCTGCCCGGTGATGAACGACGAGCGTCCGGCCGTGCAACTATTTTCGGCATAGTAATCGGTGAAGATCATGCCTTCTTTGGCGATACGGTCGATATTCGGCGTCTTGTATCCGACCACGCCCATGGAATAGGCACTGATGTTGGTCTGGCCGATGTCGTCGCCGAAGATCACGAGAATGTTGGGTTTTTCAGCCGCTGTGGCGGTTGCCGACAGCGCCATCACCGAGGTTGCCACCAGGGCGAGTTTCGGTAGCCACTTGCGTATGCGAGTCATCTGACTTGCTCCTTTTGCACGGGGGTCGTTTTTTGCGAAAAACGTTTACTGCTCTCCTGCATCACGCTTTCTTATTGCACTTGCTCGGTTGCCGGCGGATCGAACGGATAGATCCGGCGCCATTCCGACGCCATGTCCACCACCGTCCAGCCACGGGAATTCGCTTCATCGAGGGCCTTGTCGAGTCGGCCGATATTCGATTGCCGGTCATAAGCCCACTCGCGCTTGGCATCGGTGTGGTGCACCAGCCCCATCAGGCGCTTGCCCGGCCCGGCGGCGGTCCACTGCAGCATTTGCAGGTCGCCGTCGGAGTTGCCAAAGGCGAGGATCGGCCGCCGACCGATGACCGCATCGATGCTGACCGGTTTGCCCGGACCGTCATCGTTGTGAGCAACTTTCGGCGTGCGCACGATCGACGCTTTGCCGTCCTTGAACTGGTAAGAGGTGACGAACGTGGTACCGATCACCTGTTCCGGCGGGATGCCGTAGACCTTCTCGGCGAAGGCGCGCATGAAGCCGGTATCGCCGCCGGAAACGATGTAGGTCTTGAAGTTCTGGCTGCGCAGGTAGTCGAGCATTTCCAGCATCGGCTGGAAGATCATTTCCGTGTAGGGCTTGCCGGTTTTCGGTGGCGGGCCTGGCTGAACCAGGTTTTCGCGTAGTCATCGAAGGCTTCGGTGGTCATGCCGCTGTGGGTGGCGCCGACGATCTCAGCAAACCCTCCATGCCCGACGCGGCGAGGGCTTTGTGATCATTTTCCAGCACCGCTTTGAACGGCTGTGTGGTTTTCCATTCCGGGTGTTGTGCGGCGGTGCGCTTGACCTCGTCGAAGGCAAACAGCAATTCGAAGTACGCCGGTTGTTCGCTCCACAAGGTGCCGTCATTGTCGAACACGGCGATGCGATCGGCCGGTTTGACGAAGTCCTTGCTGCTCTGGTCGGTCACGGCCTGGACGAACTCGATGATGCTCTTTTTGGCCGGGCCCTCGTTCCATGACGGCAGCGGTTCATTCGCCTGTGCCAGCAGGGGCAGAACCAGTGTCAACAGCAGGGCGAAACCGAAACGTTGGCGACGCAGCAACGGGTTGATCATGTGAAGTCCTTCTCATGCACAGGGTTGAGCGGGCGCAGGGCCGGTGCGGGTTTCGCCTGTTGCCGGGCGACCTGACTTTGAAGCGTAGACAACGATTGGCGAAGCTGAACAAGTGTTTGATCGGCGGCAGACTGACGGCCGTAAAGCCCGCGTAACAATCCCTGCAAGCGCGGACCGGCGCCCGTGAGTTTCAAGCCCAGACGACTACGCCGCAGCCACAGGTACAGCGCGGTCAGTTGCGCCGGCCTGGCTTGCAGTTGCGGGGCGATCTGTTGCCAGGCGAAAGCGGGCGAATGCTGCCAGGCCAATTGCTTCGCCCGTTTATGTGCGAGCCAGCGTTGATGGGCGCGAACGGCGACGGGCCGCAGCAAGTACACAGCGACGGCGAGGCCGACCGCCAGCGCCAGCCAGAGGAGCCAGCGGCTGGAGAAGTGCAAGTGCTTCTGTTGCAGTTGCCTGAGGTCTTCGGCGAGCGAAAACACCGGTTTATAGGCGTTGTTGGCTGCGGCCTCGAAGCTCACGGCCGGCACCTCAGCGCTACGGATCTGCTTCGCAGCGGAATCCCACCATTTCACGCGGATGGCTGGCAGCGTGTAAGTACCGGCGCTGTCGATGCGATAGCTGGCGCTGTCGACACGTTGGCCGCCGAGGATATTGCCGCGACCGTCATCCAGCGCTTTGACTTGTGGCGTCTTCGCGTACCGGCTCAAGCCGGCGACATCACTGAAGGTCGGAATCGGCAGGGCCATCGCCAGCGCGCCATCGGCTTGCAGGGTGAGCTCACGTGTGATGCTGTCGCCGACTTTCAGCGGCGTGGCCGAATTGGTAACGATCTGTTTCAAGCGCAACCCACTGGCGACCATAGGCGTCTCCCCGGGCGCGAAACCGGGCGGCTGGGCGGCGCTGAAACTCAGCGGCTGGCTTTGTGCGCTGATTTCTTCAGTGGCCTGGCCCAGTCTGGCGCGTAAGGTCAGCGCCGGGATATCGAAACTGCGCGCGACGTTGGGCGTGATCAGATAGCTATAGCGCAAGCCATTGAACGATTGGCCATCGATGGTCTGGTTCAGATGCTGCGCCTGGCCGTTCGGCGGCATCACCAGCGCACCGTCGAGTTGCAGATCGGGCAGAGTGGCGGCGCTGGTGAACCAGGTGTCGGTGAGCACGTCGAGTTGCAGTTCGACCAGACCGCCGACCATCGCGCCTTCACTAGGGTTGAGGTGAGCCTGGACTTTCAGTTGCGCTGGGGCGGCAATAACATTCAGAGACAGCAGGCTGGTCAGCAGCAGTGCGCTGAGTTTTGCGGTGAGGGTCCGGGCCTCTTCGCGAGCAGGCTCGCGCCCACTTGGAGTCCACGGTTTTCCAGTGGGAGCGAGCTTGCTCGCGAAGGCCGCAACACGGTTCATGGCCGGTCACCCTGCTGATCCTGCAAGCTGAACTTCTGCCTTAGAAACTTCGCCGGCGAGGTGGTCAGGTTCTCCAGCCACAGCGCGTCGGACGCCGCCTGCTGGGTCTCGACCTTTTTGCTCTGACCTTTACCGGGTGCCTTGTCGAATTTGACTTCATCGGGTTTGGTTTGCGGAGCGTTTTTCTCGGCGCTTTCGGTGTCCTTGAGCAGTGCCTGAGCCAAGGCCAGATTGGCGCTCGCTTGGGGAAATTGCGGCTGCAGTTTCAACGCCTGGCTGTAGGCGGCAATCGCCTGATCGAACTTGAAGCGGCGCACATAAATGTTGCCCAGGTAGAAGTACGCCTGCGGCGTGTCCAGGCGGGCGAAGGTCGCCATTGCCAAGTCGTAATCGGCAGCGTGATAGGCCGCGACGCCTTTCCAGTACGGGTCGACGAACAGCGCCGCGGCTTCGGGCAAACGATCATGCTCAAACGCCCAGCGGCCCTGTTGGTCGCGGGTGAAAAACGCATCGGTGAGGGCGTTGGCCTGCGCCGGCGCCGCAGGCCAGCCCAACCCTACGGCCAAAAACAGCGCCGGCATCCAGTTGACGCTCCAGCCTTTGCGTACGCTGAACAGCGCCAGTAACAGCAACGGCCAGCAGAGCCAGTAACCGGCGTCCTTCCAGTGCAATTCGCGCTGTTCGGCGCTGGCGCTCTGGAAGTGTTGGCGGGCGTGCAACTCGATCCACTCCAGGTCATCGTTATTGAGGGTCAGGCTGCCGAGCGGCGCGTCGACGGCCGAGGCCAATTGCTTGAGGGCCGCTTGATCGAAGCTGCCGAGCACCGGTCGCCCGCTACTGTCGATTTTCGGTTGGCCGCTGGCGTTAGTGATGACGCCCGCGTCTTCGCTGCCCACCGCCAGAACCAGAACCTCCAAGGCACTGCCGTCGAGGTGTTTTTGCAGATCATCGAGTTGCGTGGTATCGGCCCCATCAGTCATCAGCAGCAGACTGCCCGGGGTGTTCTCGGCGCTGAGCAAGCGTTTCGCTTGATCGATCACGGCGGCGACGTTCTTGCCCGGTTTGTCGATCAAGCCCGTGCCCAGGGCCTGGATGAAACTATCGAGCAGCGCCGGATCGTCGGTCGGTGGCAACACCAGATGCGCGCTGCCGGCATAGGCGATCAGTGCGGTCCGCGCAGCGGCGCGACGTTGCAGCAGATCATGCAGCTTGTGCTTGACCGCCTCCAGCCGCGTCGGCTGCACGTCGTTGGCGTCCATCGACGGCGAAAGGTCGACGGCAACGATCAGTGGTGCGCGGTTCTCGAGAAAGTCCGGGCGATCCTGTTCCCACGTCGGCCCGGCCGCGGCGAGTGCACCGAGGATCAGCAGCGCACAGAGCAGGTGCACCGGGCGCCAGCGCTGGTGATCCTGCGGGGTGATCAACAAGTGCGGCAGCAAGTGTTCGGCGATATTGCCGCGCAGGCGTTTTTGCAGGTCGCGGCTGCGACGCCAGATCAGTGGCAGCATTGCGCCGAACAGCGCAAGCAACAGCCACAGCGGGCGCAGAAAGTGGAAATCGCTGAGGTTGATTTCCATCTCAGGCTTCCTGCCGTTGCCGCGCATCCATCAGACGCGGGTTCAACAACGCGCCGAGCTGATACAGCGCCAACAACAGCAATGCTGCACCCAGCGGCCAGTAGAACAGTTCTCGCTGCGGTTGATGGCTAAGGGTTTTCACCTGATGCGGGGTGAGCTGGTCAAGGGTGGTGTAGACCTGATCCAGTGCCGCGCGATCTTCGGCGCGGAAGAAGCGGCCGCCGGTGGTATTGGCGATCTGTTCGAGGCCTTGCAGATTGACCTTCGCTTCGCCGGAAGCGTCGGGGTCGCCGATGCCGATGGTATGAATGACCACGCCTTTGTTGGCCGCCATTTCGGCGGCGTGATCCGGCGTAATGGCGCTGCTGGTGTCGTTGCCATCGGTCAGCAGAATCAGGACTTTTTCCTGCTCATGGGCCTTGTCGAGCAACTTCAGGCTGAGCCCGATCGCGTCACCGATCGCCGTGTTGGGGCCGGCCATGCCGATCCCGGTATCGGCCAGCAACAACGACAGGCTGGCGTGATCGAGGGTCAGTGGAGCCTGTGGATAGGCACCGCTGCCAAATACAATCAGGCCGATGCGGTCGTCCTTGCGTTTGTCGATGAAGCCTTGGACCACGCCTTTGACCGCCGCCAGGCGATTGATTTTTTCGCCTTGGGCGTTAGTGAAATCCTCGGTTTCCATCGACTGCGAGAGGTCGATGGCGAGCATCAGGTCGCGCACCGGTTGCTGGCGTTCGATCGGCTTTTCGACGTACACCGGGCGCGACACGGCCAGCAGGATCAGCGCCCACACCAGCACATTGAGCAGCAGTTGCCAGCGATTGCGCCGACTGCCCGCGGTGCCTGGCGCTTCGCCGACCGCGCGGCTCATCGCGCCGAAAAACGGTACGCGCACGGCACTGCGGGCTTCGTTGTAGGCAGGCAAAAAGCGGTAAGCCAACCAGGGCAGCGGCAGCAGGAGCAACAGCCAGGGGTAATCAAGCTGCCACATGGTGATGCTCCACCCAGTATTGGCAGCTGTCGAAGAGCATTTGCCGTTGCGCTGCGGGGAGGGCGCGCAATATGGGGTCCGGCGCGTAGGCGAGTTGGGCCAGTTGCGTGCTGAAGTCGGCGGGCATTCTGTTTTTGCAATGCCGTTGCAGAAATTCCTGCCAGTCATCTTTGCCAAGCGCCGCCGGCCCTTGTGGGAGCGAACCTGCTGGCGAAAGCGCTGTGTCAGTGGATCGAGGTATTGCATGCGCTGACGTCTTCGCGAGCAGGCTCGCTCCCACGGGGAATGCATTCCAGCGCCGCGATCGAGTGGGCATGGACAGGGCTACGCGTTTGAGCAGCTCTGGCAATTCGCGCAGGGCATTGAGATCGTCACTGCGGCCGCGCAACTGTGCCAGTCGGGCAAGGGCTTCACGGCGATAGCGGTCGCGGCACCATTGCCAGTATCTGCGCAGGCCGAGCAACAGCGCGGCGAATATCAGCACCGCCAGCAACAGCCACCAGCCCCAGGTTTGCGGCGCATAGCTGACGGGCGCAGGCAGGGCCAGCTCCTTGAGCTGATCGATGCCGGGAATGTTCGGGTTCATCGCGCGCCCCCGGCGCTTTTGCCCAGTTCGGCGCGCAGTTGCCCATGGGCGTCCTCGGCGGTGCTGATCATCATCAGCGGCACCTGACTGCGGCGCAGCAGGGTGGCGACGTCCTTGAGCCGCCCGCTGAAAAAATCCCCCAGCGGCTGATGCACGTTACGTTTCTCGATCGCCAGTTCGACCTGCAACTCGCCCTGGGTGACGAGCAGCCGACCGTTGTTCGGCAGTTTCAGCGCCAGCGGATCATAGACCTGCAAGGCAATCACATCGTTGTGCGCCGACAGCTGCCGCATCAATTGCAAGGTGCGTTCACCGGCGCCAGCAAAGTCGCTGACAATGCAGATCAAGTGGTCGTGCCCGGCCACACCGAGGCAGCGCTGCAAGGCTTTGTCCAATTGGTCTTCATCTTCGGCGTCGGGATTACCGGCGTTCAGCGCGCGGTTTTGCTGCACTACGCGGCTAAGCAGTGCTTCGACACGCTTGCGGCTGCGCAAAGGCGCGATGCTGTCGATGCGCTGATCGTTGAAGACCAGACCGCCGACCCGATCCCCGGCGTGAAAAACCATCCACGCCGCCAGCGCGGCGAGTTCGGCGGCGACTGCCGATTTGAAGCTGCGCTGCGAGCCGAAGAACATCGACATGCGCTGGTCGACCACGATCAGGGCCGGGCGGTCGCGTTCTTCGGTGAAAGTGCGCACCACCGGTTTGCCGGTACGCAACGAGGCGCGCCAGTCGAGGTGGCGCAGGTCATCGCCCGGTTGATAGCGGCGCAACTCGTCGAAATTCAGCCCGCGACCGCGCAGCCGCGAAGCGTGGTTGCCGGCGAGGATGCTGCCCTGCGGCTGCCGGGCAAGAAAACTCAGGTCACGGGCCTTGAACTCCAGCGCCATCAATTGCGCGAGAGAGACGTAGACCAGACCTTCGTCGTTCATGCGGGAATCGCCACTTTGTCGAGAATCCGGTCGAGCACCTGATCGGCGCTGACGCCATCGGCTACCGCGTCGTAACTCAGCTGCAAACGATGGCGCAACACCGGATGGACCACGGCGCGGACGTTGTCCGGCGAAACGAAATCCTGCCCCTGCAGCCACGCATCGGCGCGGGCGCAGCGGTCCAGGCCAATGCCGCCACGGGGACTGGCACCAATGGCGATCCAGCGTGCGAGGTCTTCGTCGTAGTCGGCGGGGTGGCGGGTGGCGTTGATCAGGTCGATCAGGTAAGTGTCGATGGCCGGTGAAACGTGCACGGCGCTGACTTCCTTGCGCGCAGCAAAAATCACCTCTTGCGGCAAAGTGAAATTCTTCACCGGCGTGGTGCTCGCACCTTGGGCAAACTCTTCGTTGCGCAGCAGGCGCAGCACCTGGCTTTCGTTTTCGGCGCTGGGGTAATCGAGCAGCACCTTCATCAGAAAACGGTCCATCTGCGCTTCCGGCAGTGGGTAGGTGCCTTCCTGCTCGATCGGGTTCTGCGTCGCAACGACGATGAACAGCTCCGGTAGCGCATGGCTGTTGCCGGCGACGGTGATCTGGCGTTCCTCCATGGCTTCGAGCAGCGCCGCCTGGACCTTGGCCGGGGCGCGGTTGATTTCGTCGGCGAGGATCAGATTGCCGAACAGCGGGCCGGGCTGGAATCGGATCTCGTTTTTGCCGTCGACCTGGTGCAGCACCTCGGCGCCAGTGATGTCCGAGGGCAACAGGTCGGGGGTGAACTGGATGCGGCTCATCTTGGCATCAAGGTGTTTGGCCAGTGCCTTGACCGTGCGTGTCTTGGCCAGCCCGGGCAGACTCTCCAGGAGCAAATGACCATTGGCCAACAGCCCGAGCAGAATCTGCCGGATGACTTGATCCTGGCCGAGCACCGCTTCGGCGATGCTGGCTTGCAGGGCGTTGAGGTCGGTGAGCGCTGTCATGGGCAGTCCTTTGTGTCCGGGTCTAGAAAAACGCCAGGGTCAGATTGACGCTGAAGCCGTTGCCTTCGGGGCGGTTTTTGGTGTCGAACTCCGGCACCCAGCGCGCGCTGATATTGGCCTGGGCATCGGCGAACTTTCCGGCCCAGCCAACCACCGGGCCGGCGCCGACCGAACGGCCGCGATAGCCATTGAAGACATCGGCGGTCTGGCCTTTGTCGTCGGTCAGTTGCTGCACGTAGCCGGCGGCAAGTCCGGCGTTCCAGCCATTGCCCAAGCCGTGAGTCCAGAAGGCGTCGAGGGTGAAGATGTTGCCGTTGCGATAATCGGTAGCGTCGTTCTCGGTGTAGAACTCCAGCCCGCTGGACAAGGTGAACTCGCCGCCCTTGCCGTCGAGGTGGGTAAAGGCCACGGTTGGCATGAATGTGTAGTTATTCTGTCCGGGGTTGGCCAGGCGGTCCTTGTTATAGGCGCCGGTCGGCACGTAGATCGGTAGCGACAGCGAGAGATGATTGAGTTCGTCGAAGTGATAACCAGCGGCAATCGGGGTGATCAGCGCATCGGCAAACTGCGTGCCGGAATCGCTGTCACCCAAAGTGCGCCCGCGCGGGCCGGTGATGCTCGCCTTGATGTCGGTGTATTGCACCGGCAGGCCCATTGCCGAGGCGAAATTCCAGCGGCCCTTGCCGGTGTTCCAGACATGGGTGAAGTTGGCCATGGTGTAGGAGACTTTCACGTCGATCCCGCCACTGATCGCGCCGGAAATCGGTGCGCCGTCGCTGCCCTTGAGCGAGCCGTCGTACCAGATGCTGGTCAACGACATTACCCAGCCCGGCTCCGGCGGCACGATGCCAGCATTGGCGAACACTTGCTGGCCCGTGATCGGCCGGCCGACGCCACCTTCCGCAGCGAACAGCGATGGACTGACGCCCAGGCACAGCAAGAGGAGGAGGCGCCCGCTGCGTGGCTTGTGCATGGCGAACGCCGCGCCATCCGGCCCCGGCAGAAATCCTCTATTCCCGGCTCGACTGCAGATCATTCCCGATTCCATGGTGTTTTTCCGGACAACTGAGCAATGTCGCGCCGCTACTGCGTTATCCCTTTGCTTATCAAGCCTGTAGGACACGTCCTTCTGAAACTAGCAGCTAATCGGGGGTTAGCCAGTCGAAGCAATTAATTCGTTGGTGCGGGCGGCGGGGTGTGCACATCACACCTCTGATGGTCGGAGCCGGGCTGAATCGAAGGTGGCTGGGGCGGCACTGCAAACTTCTGTGGGAGCGAGCCTGCTCGCGAAAGCGGTAGTCCATTTGACACACGTTTCTGATATCGATACCTGATTTCGCGAGCAGGCTCGCTCCTACAGGACTTGTATACAATCTCGCAGCCGAGCGCCCAACAATTTCCAACGGGGCATAGGTCGTCAGCCGATTTCGTGGTTAACTTCCGCCTCTTGCATGCTTTCCAATCAAAAAACAGAAGGACTCAAGTCATGGCTCAAGTCACCCTCAAAGGCAATCCGGTTCAAGTCAACGGCCAGTTGCCACAAGCCGGTTCCAAGGCGCCAGCCTTTTCCCTGGTAGCCGGCAATCTGTCCGATGTCACCCTGAAAGACTTCGCTGGCAAGCGCAAAGTCCTGAACATTTTCCCAAGCGTCGACACCCCGACCTGCGCCACTTCCGTGCGCAAGTTCAACGCCCAGGCCAACGACATCAGCAACACCGTGGTGCTGTGCATCTCCGCTGACCTGCCGTTCGCCCAGGCGCGCTTCTGCGGCGCCGAAGGTCTGGAAAACGTACAGAACCTGTCGACCCTGCGCGGCAGCGAGTTCATCGAAAACTACGGCGTGGCCATCGCTGACGGCCCGCTGAAAGGCCTGACCGCTCGCGCCGTTGTGGTGCTGGACGAAAACGACACCGTCCTGCACAGCGAACTGGTCAAGGAAATCGCCGAAGAGCCTAACTACGAAGCGGCACTGTCCGTTCTCAAGTAAGGCTTTTACAATTGTTAACGGCCTGGCCCTGTCCAGGCCGTTTTCATTTGTGTATCAGGGTTTTGCCTCACACCTTGAAACGTAAGTGGAAGGTAAATTGCCGGTAAAGCTGCTTTGCTTAAATCCACTCAGTGCTTATCGTTCAGCCTCCCGTAATAGAAGCCCACGCGCCCAATGGTCAATAACTCCATGCAATCGTCCCCCCGCAAATCCCGTCGCTGGCTGATCAGCCTGCTGGTCCTGTTGGTCATCGCCGTCCTGTGCTGGAAATTCTGGCCCGCTGGCTCTGCTGACAAGGCGGGCGGCGACAAAGCGGCCGCCGGGCATACCGGGCGCTCGGGAATGATGCGGCCGGGCTTCGGCGGCGGTACCGGGCCGATTCCGGTGCGTGTGGCGCCGGCGGTGAAGGGCGACTTCCCGCTGTATTACAAGGCACTGGGCACGGTCACCGCGCTCAATACCATCAACGTGCGCAGCCGGGTGGGCGGCGAACTGGTGAAGATTCATTTCGAAGAAGGCCAGATGGTCAAGGCGGGCGACCTGTTGGCCGAGATCGATCCGCGTCCTTACCAGAATGCTTTGCTCCAGGCCGAAGGCACGTTGCTGCAGAATCAGGCGCAACTGAAAAACGCCCAAGTCGACGTCGAGCGTTATCGTGGGCTGTATAAAGAAGACAGCATCGCCAAACAGACCCTCGACACCGCCGAAGCGCTGGTCGGCCAATACTTGGGCACGGTCAAGACCAATCAGGCCGCGGTCAACGATGCCAAGCTCAATCTCGAATTCACCAAGATCCGCGCGCCGATTGCCGGTCGCGTCGGTCTGCGTCAGGTCGACGTCGGCAACCTCGTCGCCGCCAACGACACCACGTTCCTCGCGGTGATCACCCAGACGCAACCGATCAGCGTGGCCTTCACCCTGCCGGAGAACAGCCTCGACACCGTCCTGGCCCGTTACCGCAGCGGCGCCAAGTTGCCTGCCGAAGCGTGGGATCGCGGCGACACCAAGCTGCAAGCCACTGGCGTGCTGCAAAGCCTCGACAACCAGATCGACGTGGCCACCGGCACCCTCAAGTTCAAGGCCCGTTACGATAACCGCGACCAGTCACTGTTCCCCAACCAGTTCGTCAACGTCCACCTGCTGGCCGACACGCTCAAAGGTGTAGTGCTGGCACCGTCGGCAGCGATCCAGTTCGGTACCAACGGCACCTTCGTCTATGCGCTGGACGGCGACAAGAAAGTCACCATTCGCCAACTGAAAATCGGTGCCAGCGACGGTGACAACACCGTGGTCACCGAAGGCCTCGTCGCGGGTGATCGCGTTGTGCTTGAAGGCACCGATCGCTTGAAAGAGGGCAGCGAAGTCGAAGTGGTCAATGACAGCAGCGAAGTGCCGACCTCGCCGACCGAGCACCTGCAAGGCAAATCCGCCGCCAATCCCGATGCGACCACCGCTGACAAGGCCAAGAAGGGCGCATGAACATTTCGCGGCTGTTCATCCTCCGTCCGGTAGCCACCACCCTTAGCATGCTGGCCATTGTCCTGGCCGGCCTGATCGCTTATCGCCTGCTGCCGGTTTCGGCCCTGCCGCAGGTCGATTACCCGACCATCCGCGTCATGACCCTGTACCCCGGCGCCAGTCCGGACGTAATGACCAGCGCCGTCACCGCGCCGCTTGAACGCCAGTTCGGGCAGATGCCGGGCCTGACGCAAATGGCTTCGACCAGCTCCGGCGGCGCTTCGGTGCTGACCCTGCGTTTCAGCCTCGACATCAACATGGACGTCGCCGAGCAGCAGGTGCAGGCCGCGATCAACGCCGCGACCAACCTGCTGCCTACCGACCTGCCGGCGCCGCCGGTGTACAACAAGGTCAACCCGGCGGACACCCCGGTGCTGACCCTGGCCATCACTTCGAAAACCATGCTGCTGCCCAAGCTCAATGACTTGGTCGATACGCGCATGGCGCAGAAGATCGCCCAGATCAGCGGCGTCGGCATGGTCAGCATCGCTGGTGGCCAGCGTCAGGCGGTACGAATCAAGGTCAACCCCGAAGCGCTCGCGGCCAACAGCCTTAACCTGTCGGACGTGCGCACGCTGATCGGCGCCTCCAACGTCAACCAGCCGAAAGGCAACTTCGATGGCCCGACCCGGGTGTCGATGCTCGATGCCAACGACCAACTGACCTCGCCCGAGGACTACGCCAATCTGATCCTGACCTACAAGAACGGCGCGCCGTTGCGGCTCAAGGACGTCGCGGAAATCGTCGATGGCGCCGAGAACGAGCGTCTGGCCGCGTGGGCCAACCAGAATCAGGCGGTGTTGCTGAATATCCAGCGTCAGCCAGGCGCCAACGTTATCGAAGTGGTCGACCGCATCAAGGCCTTGCTGCCGAGTATCACCGACAACCTGCCGGCCGGCCTCGATGTCACTGTGCTGACGGATCGCACCCAGACCATCCGCGCCTCGGTCACCGACGTGCAACACGAACTGCTGATCGCTATCGCGTTGGTGGTCATGGTCACGTTCCTGTTTCTGCGCCGCGCCAGTGCAACGATCATTCCCTCGGTGGCCGTGCCGCTGTCGTTGATCGGCACCTTTGGCGTGATGTACCTCGCCGGTTTCTCGGTGAACAACCTGACGTTGATGGCGCTGACCATCGCCACTGGCTTCGTGGTCGACGACGCCATCGTCATGCTCGAGAACATTTCGCGCTTCATCGAAGAGGGTGACAGCCCGATGCAGGCCGCGCTCAAGGGCGCGAAACAGATCGGCTTCACCCTGATTTCCCTGACCCTGTCGCTGATCGCCGTCCTGATTCCGCTGCTGTTCATGGCCGACGTGGTGGGGCGCCTGTTCCGTGAATTCGCCATCACCCTGGCCGTGGCAATCCTGATTTCCCTGGTCGTCTCGCTGACCCTGACGCCGATGATGTGCGCGCGTCTGCTCAAGCGTGAACCGCAGGAACACGAGCAAGGCCGTTTCTATCGCGCCAGCGGTGCGTTCATCGATTGGATGATCAACGAATACGGGCGGATGCTGCGCTGGGTGCTCAAGCATCAGCCGCTGACCTTGCTGGTCGCCATCGGCACACTGGCGTTGACCGTGTTCCTGTACGTGATCGTGCCGAAGGGTTTCTTTCCGGTGCAGGACACCGGCGTGATTCAGGGTATTTCCGAAGCGCCGCAGTCGATCTCCTTCGCGGCGATGGGAGATCGGCAGCAGCAACTGGCGAAGATCATCCTTGAAGATCCGGCGGTGCAGAGCCTGTCGTCCTACATTGGCGTCGACGGCGACAACGCCACGCTCAACAGCGGCCGCTTGCTGATCAACCTCAAGCCCCACGGCGAGCGCGATCTGACGGCCAGCGAAGTGATCGCGCGCCTGCAACCGCAACTGGGCAAACTGGTCGGCATTCGGCTGTTCATGCAGCCGGTGCAGGACCTGACCATCGAGGATCGGGTCAGCCGCACCCAGTATCAGTTCAGCATGTCTTCGCCGGACTCCGAATTGCTCAGCCAGTGGAGCGGACGTCTGGTCGAAGCCCTGGCGCAGCGTCCAGAGTTGACCGACGTGGCCAGTGATCTGCAGGACAAAGGCTTGCAGGTCTATCTGGTGATCGACCGCGACGCCGCATCGCGCCTCGGCGTGTCGGTGGCGAATATCACCGATGCGCTGTACGACGCGTTCGGCCAGCGGCAGATTTCGACCATTTACACCCAGGCCAGCCAGTACCGCGTGGTGCTGCAAGCCCAGGCCGGGGAGAAGATCGGCCCGCAGGCCCTGGATCAGATTCACGTCAAGACTACCGACGGCGCGCAGGTGCGTCTGTCGAGTCTGGCGCATGTCGAAGAGCGTCAGGCGCAATTGGCGATCACTCACATCGGCCAGTTTCCGGCAGTGATGATGTCGTTCAACCTCGCGCCGGGCGTGGCGTTGGGGCATGCCGTGGACATCATCGAGCAAGTGCAGCAGGACATCGGCATGCCGGTCGGCGTGCAGACTCAGTTCCAGGGCGCGGCGCAAGCGTTCCAGGCTTCGCTGTCGAGTACCCTGCTGCTGATTCTGGCGGCGGTGGTGACCATGTACATCGTGCTGGGCGTGCTCTACGAGAGCTACATCCACCCGATCACCATTCTCTCGACCTTGCCGTCGGCAGCGGTCGGCGCCTTGCTGGCGTTGCTGCTCAGTGGCAACGACCTGGGCATGATCGCGATCATCGGCATCATCCTGCTGATCGGTATCGTCAAGAAGAACGCGATCATGATGATCGACTTCGCCCTCGACGCCGAACGCACCCAGGGCATGGCCCCGGCCGAGGCGATCTATCAAGCGGCGCTGCTGCGCTTCCGGCCGATTCTGATGACCACACTGGCAGCGTTGTTCGGCGCAGTGCCGCTGATGCTTGCCACGGGGTCTGGCGCGGAACTGCGTCAGCCGTTGGGTCTGGTGATGGTCGGCGGTTTGTTGGTGAGCCAGGTGTTGACGCTGTTCACCACGCCGGTGATTTACCTGTACTTCGACCGCCTCGGAAGGCGCTTTGGCAAAGCCAAAGCCGAAGGTGAAGAGGTCGCGGTATGACGGTCGGAATATATCTCCCCTGTGGGAGCGAGCCTGCTCGCGAAAGCGGTAGGTCAGTCACTGCCAAAGTTGAAGGTAAGGGCGCATTCGCGAGCAGGCTCGCTCCCACAGAAGTATGCGGGGAGAACAAGAGTCGATGAACCTCTCCGGCCCTTTCATCAAACGCCCCGTGGCAACCATGCTGCTATCCCTGGCAATCATGTTGCTCGGCGGGGTCAGCTTCGGTCTGTTGCCGGTATCGCCGCTGCCGCAGATGGATTTCCCGGTGATCGTCGTCCAGGCCAGTCTGCCGGGCGCCAGTCCCGAGGTGAGGCTTCAACGGTGGCCACGCCGCTGGAGCGTTCGTTCGGTGCGATTGCCGGCGTCAACACCATGAGCAGCCGCTCCAGTCAGGGTTCGACTCGGGTCATTCTGCAATTTGACCTCGACCGTGACATCAACGGCGCGGCGCGGGAAGTGCAGGCGGCGATCAATGCTTCGCGCAATCTGCTGCCAAGCGGGATGCGTAGCATGCCGACCTATAAAAAGGTCAATCCGTCGCAGGCGCCGATCATGGTGCTGTCGCTGACTTCGGATGTGCTGGAAAAAGGCCAGCTCTACGATCTGGCCTCGACCATCCTCTCGCAAAGCCTGTCGCAGGTGCAGGGCGTCGGTGAAGTGCAGATCGGTGGCAGTTCGCTGCCGGCGGTGCGCATCGAGCTCGAACCGCAGGCGCTGAACCAGTACGGCGTGGCCCTCGACGATGTGCGCAAGACCATTGCCGACGCCAACGTACGCCGGCCCAAGGGTTCGGTCGAGGACGGCGAGCGCCTGTGGCAGATCCAGGCCAACGACCAGTTGGAGAAAGCCAAGGATTACGAGTCGCTGATCATTCACTACGCCGACGGCGCCGCATTGCGTCTCAAGGATGTGGCGAAAGTCAGCGATGGCGTCGAAGACCGTTACAACAGCGGTTTCTTCAACGACGACGCGGCGGTGCTGCTGGTGATCAACCGCCAGGCAGGCGCCAACATCATCGAAACGGTCAACGAGATCAAGGCGCAGTTGCCCGCGCTGCAAGCGGTGCTGCCGGCCAGCGTCAAACTCAATCTGGCCATGGATCGCTCGCCAGTGATCAAGGCCACGCTGCACGAAGCCGAGATGACCTTGCTGATCGCCGTCGCGCTGGTGGTGTTGGTGGTGTACCTGTTTCTCGGTAACTTCCGCGCCTCGCTGATCCCGACCCTGGCGGTGCCGGTGTCGCTGGTCGGTACCTTTGCGGTGATGTACCTGTACGGGTTTTCGCTGAACAACCTGTCGCTGATGGCGCTGATTCTCGCCACCGGACTGGTGGTGGACGACGCCATCGTGGTGCTGGAAAACATTTCCCGGCACATCGACGAAGGCGTCAAGCCGATGCAGGCCGCGTACCTCGGCGCCAAGGAAGTCGGCTTTACCCTGCTGTCGATGAACGTCTCTCTGGTGGCGGTGTTCCTGTCGATCCTGTTCATGGGCGGGCTGGTCGAGAGCTTGTTTCGCGAATTTTCCATCACCCTGGCGGCGGCAATCGTGGTGTCGCTGGTGGTGTCCCTGACGCTGACACCGATGCTCTGCGCGCGCTGGCTCAAGCCGCACACCCCGGGCCAGGAAAACCGCTTGCAACGCTGGAGCCACAAGACCAACGACTGGATGGTTGGCAAATACGCCACCAGCCTCGACTGGGTATTGCGTCATCGGCGTCTGACCTTGTTCAGTCTGCTGCTCACCGTGGGCGTCAACATTGCGCTCTATGTAGTGGTGCCTAAAACCTTCCTGCCGCAGCAGGACACCGGCCAGTTGATCGGTTTCGTGCGTGGCGACGACGGTCTGTCCTTCAACGTCATGCAGCCAAAAATGGAAACCTTTCGCCGCGCCGTACTCAAGGATGAAGCGGTGGAAAGCGTGGCCGGGTTCATCGGCGGCAACAACGGCACCAACAATGCCTTCATGATCGTGCGCCTGAAGCCGATCAAGCAACGCCAGCTGTCGGCGCAGAAAGTCATCGAACGCCTGCGCAAGGAAATGCCCAAGGTGCCCGGGGCGCAGTTGATGCTGATGGCCGACCAGGATCTGCAGTTTGGTGGCGGCCGCGAGCAGACCAGTTCGCAATACACCTACATTCTGCAAAGCGGCGACCTCGCCGAGCTGCGCAAGTGGTTCCCGAAAGTGGTCACCGCGTTGCGTGCCTTGCCCGAGCTGACCGCCATCGATGCCCGCGAAGGTGCCGGGGCACAGCAGGTGACACTGATCGTCGACCGGGATCAGGCCAAGCGCCTGGGCGTCGACATGAACATGGTCACCGCCGTGCTCAACAACGCTTACAGCCAGCGGCAGATTTCGACGATCTACGACAGCCTCAACCAGTACCAGGTGGTGATGGAGGTCAATCCGAAATACGCCCAGGATCCGGTGACGCTCAAGCAGGTCGAGGTGATTACCGCTGACGGTGCGCGGGTGCCGCTGTCGACGTTCGCCCATTACGAAAACAGCCTGGAAAACGACCGGGTCAGTCACGAAGGCCAGTTCGCGTCCGAAAGCATTTCCTTTGACATGGCCGAAGGCGTGACGGTGGAGCAGGGCAGCGCCGCCATCGAACGGGCGATCGCCAAGGTCGGCCTGCCGGAGGATGTGATTGCGAAAATGGCCGGCACCGCTGACGCCTTCGCGGCCACGCAGAAGAGCCAGCCGTTCATGATCCTCGGTGCGTTGCTGGCGGTGTATCTGGTGCTCGGCGTGCTGTATGAAAGCTACATCCACCCGCTGACCATTCTTTCGACTTTGCCCTCGGCCGGGGTCGGCGCGCTGCTGTCGATTTATGCACTGGGGGGCGAGTTCAGCCTGATTTCCCTGCTGGGGATATTCCTGCTGATCGGCGTGGTGAAAAAGAACGCCATTCTGATGATCGATCTGGCGCTGCAATTGGAGCGTCATCAGGGCCTGTCGCCGCTGGAGTCGATCCGCAGCGCCTGTCTGCAACGCCTGCGACCGATTCTGATGACCACGCTGGCGGCGATCCTCGGCGCCTTGCCGTTGCTGCTCGGCCGCGCCGAGGGTGCCGAAATGCGCCAGCCGCTGGGACTGACCATCATTGGCGGCCTGGTGTTCAGCCAGGTCCTGACCCTTTACACCACCCCGGTGGTTTACCTCTATCTCGACAAGCTGCGCCATCGCTTCAACAAATGGCGTGGCGTGCGCACTGATGCCGCTCTGGAAACTCCGCTATGACTGACCGTTCGCTTCTCCAATTGGCCACCGTTCGCGGCTCGCGCCTGTTGAGCCTGTCGCTGTGCGTGGCGCTGCTCAGCGCTTGCGCAGTCGGCCC
This sequence comes from Pseudomonas sp. Marseille-Q5117, assembly GCF_946901175.1. Taxonomy (NCBI): domain Bacteria; kingdom Pseudomonadati; phylum Pseudomonadota; class Gammaproteobacteria; order Pseudomonadales; family Pseudomonadaceae; genus Pseudomonas; species Pseudomonas sp. Marseille-Q5117. The sequence continues at coordinate 21,453 of NZ_CAMPPP010000013.1, forward strand.
GGACTACCAGCGCCCGCAAACTGCCGAAATCGCTCAGTTCAAGGAAGCCGAGGGCTGGCGTCAGGCCAACCCCAGCGACTCGCTGGCCCGTGGCGCCTGGTGGGAGTTGTACGGCGACCAACAGCTCAACGCCTTGATCGAAAAACTCAACAGCTCCAACCAGACCGTTGCCCAGTCGGAAGCGCAGTTTCGTCAGGCGCAGGCCTTGGTGCGCAGCGCGCGTGGGGCGTTTTACCCCAGCGTCGACCTGAGTCTGGGCAAGACCCGCTCGAGTCAGGGCACCGGCAGCAGCAGTTCGAGCCTGAGCAGTTCCTCAAGCGGCATCCGCGACACCTACAACGCGCAACTGGGCGTCAGTTGGGAAGCCGATGTCTGGGGCAAACTGCGTCGTGGCCTGGAGGCGGATGAGGCCAACGCTCAGGCGAGCTTTGCCGATCTGGCAGCGATGCGTCTGAGTCAGCAATCGGAACTGGTGCAGAACTACCTGCAACTGCGGGTCATCGATCAGCAGAAGCGTTTGCTCGAGGCCACTGTTGCCGCTTATGAACGCTCGCTGAAAATGACCCAGAACCAGTACCGCGCCGGGGTTTCCGGGCGCGATGCGGTGGCGCAGGCGCAAACCCAGCTGAAAAGCACCCAGGCCGATCTGGTTGATCTGATCTGGCAGCGCGCGCAGTTCGAAAACGCTATTGCCGTACTGACCGGCGAAGCACCGGCCAACTTCAGCATTGCCGAAAGCCAGAGCATCCCGAATCTGCCGCAGGTACCGCTGAGCTTGCCTTCACAACTGCTGGAACGCCGTCCTGACATCGCTTCGGCCGAACGCTCGGTGATTGCCGCCAATGCCAACATCGGCGTGGCGAAAGCCGCGTATTACCCGGACCTGACCCTGAGCCTGAGCGGCGGCTACAGCAGCAGTACCTCGAAAAACCTGATCAGCCTGCCGAACCGTTTCTGGTCGGTCGGCCCGCAGCTTTCTTTGCCGCTGTTCGACGGTGGCATTCGTTCGGCCGAGGTTGACCGCAGCGAGGCAGCCTATGACGAAACCGTCGCCCGCTACCGCCAGACCGTTCTCGACGGTTTCCGTGAAGTGGAAAACTATCTGGTCCAGCTCAAGGTGTATGAGGACGAAGCTGCGGTGCGTCAGGAAGCGCTGGACGCCGCCCGCGATTCCCTGCGCCTGACGGAAAACCAGTACAAGGCGGGCCTGATTGCCTATATCGATGTGGTAGTGGTGCAGGCCACCGCGCTTAGCAACGAACGCAGTGTGCTGAATATTCTGCAGAACCGACTGATCGCCAGCGTACAACTGATCGCCGCACTGGGCGGCGGCTGGGACGGCCAACTGGACGTCAGCGACAACCGCTGAACCTGTGGGAGCGAGCTTGCTCGCGAAAGCGGTGGGTCAGGCAACTACGATGGTGGCTGTGCCGACGCCTTCGCGAGCAAGCTCGCTCCCACAGGGATTCGCGTTCGAATGGTGAAGGGTGGTCGGACGCTGAAAATTGTGGGAGCGAGCCTGCTCGCGAAAGCGGTGGGTCAGGCAACTACGATGGTGGCTGTGCCGACGCCTTCGCGAGCAAGCTCGCTCCCACAGGGATTCGCGTTCGAATGGTGAGGGGTGGCTGGACGCTGAAAAATTGTGGGAGCGAGCCTGCTCGCGAAAGCGGTGGGTCAGTCGAGCGAGATGTTGAAAGTGCTGACGCCTTCGCGAGCAGGCTCGCTCCCACGGGAATTAGTGTATGGCGTGAGATCGCTTTCACAAGGTGTGCTTAAAGCCCACCGCAGAGCCTTGTAGGACGATCGAACAAGCGTTTCATCGGCTTGATGGCAATTTGGTTACTTTGTCAGTGCGTTCTTCCGCGCAATCAGTACAATCGCCGCATTTGCCCGACCGAGAATGGAAGCAGTACGGTTTCGGCTTGTCACGAGAACGTCCATGCTCATCGGCAGCTACTCCTTCACCCTGGTTTTCATTTCGTTGTGCGTGGCCATTCTGGCTTCCTACACGGCGCTCGATCTCACCGGGCGCATCGCCACGGCGAAAGGCCGGGCCGTGCATTTCTGGACGGCGGGCGGGGCGTTGGCGATGGGCGTTGGCGTCTGGTCGATGCACTTCATCGGCATGCTCGCCTTCAAATTGCCGATCGACCTGGGCTACGACTTCGCCCTCACTGCGCTGTCGCTGCTGATCGCGGTGCTGTCCTGCGGTTTTGCGTTGTGGCTGGTCAGCCAACCGAAACTGCCACTGGCGCAACTGGCCTTCGGTGCGTTGATCATGGGAGCGGGCATCAGCGCCATGCACTACACCGGCATGGCCGCGCTGCGCATGACCCCGGGCATTGATTACGACCCGACATTGTTCAGCGCCTCCCTGCTGATTGCCGTCGGCGCCTCGGCAGCGGCATTGTGGATTGCCTTTCGTCTGCGCCAGCATTCTCCCTATGTGCGGCTGATTCGTGCCGGCGCGGCGGTGATCATGGGGGTGGCGATTGTCGGCATGCACTACACCGGCATGGCGGCGGCGCAATTTCCTGACGGCAGTTTCTGCGGCGCGACGCTCAATGGCTTGAAGGGCAACGGCCTCGACAGCCTGGTCGTGGTCACCACGCTGGCGGTGCTGTCGATTGCCCTGTTGACCTCGATTCTCGATGCCCGCCTCGAAGCGCGCACCGCTGATCTGGCGCACTCGCTGACGGTGGCCAATCGCGAACTCACCCAATTGGCCTTGCACGATCCGCTGACCAGCCTGCCCAATCGCATGTTGCTCGACGACCGCATCAATCAGGCAATCAGAAAAGTTGAAGAGCAGGGCGGCTGCTTCGCCTTGATGTTCATCGACCTCGACGGCTTCAAACCGGTCAACGACGCATTCGGCCATCACATGGGTGACCAATTGCTGCGCGAGGTCGGCGCGCGTCTGCGTGAAGACCTGCGCAGCCAGGACACGTTGGCGCGGATCGGTGGCGATGAATTCGTTTTGCTGGTGCGCTTGAGCGAGCCCAATGACGCCTTGAGCCTGGCTGCGCGTCAGGTCGGCCTGATCGGTCGCACGTTCCGCGTCGCCGAGCATGATCTGCAGATTTCCGCCAGCGTCGGCATTGCCCTGTATCCGGGCAACGGCGCCAACGCCCAGGAACTGCTGATGAACGCCGACGCCGCGATGTACCACGCCAAGGGCGGCGGCAAAAACGGCTACAGCTTCTTCGATGCGTCGATGAACACCAACGCGCGCAAACAACTGCAACTGTTGCAGGACCTGCGCGCGGCCATCGAGCACAACCAGTTCTGCCTGCATTACCAACCCAAATTCGACGCCGCCAACGGTCGCCCCGTCGGTGCCGAAGCGCTGCTGCGTTGGAAGCATCCGCTGCATGGCATGCTGATGCCGGATAAATTCATCGATCTGGCGGAGAAAACCGGGCTGATCATTCCGATGGGCGAATGGGTGCTTAATGAAGCCTGCCGGCAGATGCGCGAATGGTACGTGCTCGGTTACACCGACTGGCGCATTGCCGTGAACCTCTCGGCCTTGCAGTTCTGCCATGCCGGGCTGGTGCAAAGCGTGGCCAAGGCGCTGGCGAACCACCACTTGCCGGCCAACAGCCTGACCCTGGAAATCACCGAAACCACAGCGATGAGCGACGCTGACGCGAGCATGACCGTCCTGCAAGAGCTGTCGGACATGGGCGTCGACCTGTCGATCGACGACTTCGGCACCGGTTATTCCAGCCTGATGTACCTCAAGCGCCTGCCGGCCAATGAGCTGAAGATCGACCGTGGTTTCGTCCGCGATCTGGAACATGACAGCGATGATGCGGCGATCGTCTCGGCGATTGTCGCGCTGGGGCAGGCCCTGGATCTGCGGATTGTCGCCGAAGGCGTCGAGACCGGCGCGCAACAGGATTTCCTGACCAAACTGGGCTGTGATTCGCTGCAGGGCTATCTGCTTGGCCACCCGATGCCGGCGGAGCGCTTCATGCAGGACATCGTGCGCGGGCAACGGCTGGCGGTGGTCTGAGAGACCCTGTGGGAGCGAGCTTGCTCGCGAAGGCGCCCGGATAGGCGCCACATGCAAAACCCGCCAATCGCAGTTATTCTTCCCCCGACTGTTACGTGTGCACGTGGGGGAAGGCCAGCATGGATAAAGTCATTGTCATCACCGGGGGCGGGCGCGGAATCGGCGCGGCTACGGCATTGTTGGCAGCCGAACAGGGCTACCGGATCTGCATCAACTATCAGTCGGATGAACAGGCCGCACACAACGTACTAGAGCAGGTTCGCGCCTTGGGCGCACAGGCCGTCGCGGTCCGCGCCGATGTCAGCATCGAAGACGAAGTAATCGCTATGTTTCAGCGCGTCGACGCCGAACTGGGCCGGGTTACTGCGCTGGTCAACAACGCCGGCACCGTCGGGCAGAAGTCGCGAGTCGATGAAATGTCCGAATTCCGCATCCTCAAAATCATGAAAACCAACGTGCTGGCGCCGATCCTCTGCGCCAAGCACGCGATCCTGCGCATGTCGCCCAAACACGGCGGGCAGGGCGGCAGCATCGTCAACGTCTCCTCGGTCGCGGCACGCCTCGGTTCGCCAAACGAGTACGTTGATTACGCCGCATCCAAAGGCGCGCTCGACACCTTTACCATCGGTCTGTCGAAAGAAGTCGCGGGTGAGGGCATTCGCGTCAATGCCGTGCGTCCGGGCTACATCTACACCGACTTCCATGCCCTGAGCGGCGACCCGGATCGGGTCAGCAAGCTCGAATCGGCGATTCCCATGGCCCGGGGCGGGCGGCCGGATGAAGTGGCGGAGGCGATTGTCTGGTTGCTGTCGGACAAGGCTTCGTATGCGACGGGGACGTTTGTTGATTTGGGGGGTGGGCGGTAAACCGGTGGATTTGCAGTGTTAAAGCCGGCCTCTTCGCGAGCAGGCTCGCTCCCACATTGGTTCTGTATTCACAAATCAACTGTGGGAGCGAGCCTGCTCGCGAAGGGGCCAGTCCAGACAACATCTATCCCTCAGAACGACCGCACAATCCGCCCCAACGTCTCCATGGCCTTTTCCGATTCCTCGGTCCACGGGCTGCCGTAATTCAAGCGAATGCAATTTCTGAAACGCTGGGTCGGCGAGAATATCGGCCCCGGCGCGATGCTGATGCCTTGCGCCAATGCCATTTGAAACAGCTTCAGCGAATCCATCTGCTCCGGCAATTCCAGCCATAGAAAGTAGCCGCCCGCCGGCTGGCTGACGCGGGTCTGCGCCGGAAAATACCTAGCAATTGCCGCGAGCATCGCGCTCTGCTGTTCTTCCAGGGCATAACGCAGTTTGCGCAGATGCCGATCGTAGCCGCCGTGTTGCAGATAATCGGCAATCGCCGCTTGCGCCGGCATCGAAGCGCACAGCGAGGTCATCAGCTTCAGCCGTTCGATTTTCTGCGCGAAACGCCCGGCCGCCACCCAGCCGATGCGGTAACCGGGCGCGAGGCTTTTGGCGAACGAGCCGCAATGCATGACCAGTCCTTCGGTATCAAAAGCCTTGGCCGGTTTTGGCGCCTGTTGCCCGTAATAAAGCTCGGCGTAGACGTCGTCCTCGATCAATGGCACCTGATGCTGACGCAGCAGTTCGACCAGTTCCTGTTTCTTCGCCTCGGGCACGGTCGCGCCCATCGGGTTCTGGAAACTGGTCATGCACCAGCAGGCCTTGATCGGGTGACGTTCGAGGGTTTGCGCGAGCACGCCGAGGTCGATGCCGTCACGCGGATGCACGGGGATTTCCACGGCTTTGAGCTTCAGGCGCTCCAGCACTTGCAGGCAGGCATAAAACGCCGGGGCCTCGATGGCCACCAGATCGCCGGGCTCGGTCACTGCTTGCAGGCACAGGTTCAGCGCTTCGAGGGCGCCGTTGGTGATCAGTAGCTCTTCCATCGGCAGCATCAGCCCGCCGACCATGTAGCGCAGGGCAATCTGTCGACGCAATTGCGGATTGCCCGGCGACATGTCGGTGACGACCATGCGCGGATCCATCTCCCGCGCGGCGCTGGCCAGTGAGCGGGACAGGCGTTGCAGCGGGAACAGCGTCGGGCTGGGGAAGGCCGAGCCGAAGGGCACGGTGTTGGGGTCTTTGATCGAATCGAGCACCGAGAACACCAGTTCGCTGACGTCGACTTCGGTGGATTCGTTGACCTGGCTGCTGATCACCGGCTCGGAAAATGTGCTCGGTGTATGGGCGTTGACGAAGTAACCGGAGCGCGGCCGGGCGCGGATCAGGCCGCGGCGTTCGAGCAGGTAATAGGCCTGGAACACGGTCGACGGGCTGACCCCGTAAGCCTGGCTGGCATAGCGCACCGACGGTACCCGCTGGCCAGGGCCGAGGACGCCGGAGCGGATCAGTTCAGCGATGTCGTCGGCGAATTTTTCGTAGCGTTTCATCGAAGGGCCTTGGTGGACTTGATTTTGTGGGGTGTCAGGGAAGGAGCCCTCACCCTAGCCCTCTCCCAGAGGGAGAGGGGACTGATTGGGGGATGCTGATGAAATACGCCGACCTGACAGTGCTTTGCCGAATCCATAATCGACTCGGTCTTTCAGGTCGATGCATTGCGACAGACACCTCGGTCGGCTCCCTCTCCCTCCGGGAGAGGGCTGGGGTGAGGGCAACAATGCCAGCTGCTCAACGATTCATCGGCGCCACAAACCGGCTCGTCGCCACGCTGTATACCTGCGGCTCGTCACTGTCTTCAATCCTGAAACTCAACGTCTGCGAACTGCTCGCCGGGCGCTCGGTGGTCATCGCCACCGACACCGGCACATCGACAATCTCCCCGGGCGCCAGGCTCAATGCCGTTTTGCCCTGCAATTCAAACCCGTCGCCATCAACCAGACTCAACCGGTAATCCTGCCGTTGCTGAGTCTTGTTGATCACTTTCAGCGAATAAATATTCTCGATCTGCCCCTGGGCGTTCTCACGAAACAACCCGCGATCCTTGGTCACGTCCAGCGACACCATCGGTCGCTCGATCAATGCCAGCACCAACGCGCCAATCATCACCAGTAACACCGCCGTATAGCCAATCAAGCGCGGACGCAGCAGATGAGTCTTGCCGCCCTGCAATTCGCGCTCGGAACTGTAGCGGATCAGGCCGCGCGGGTAATGCATTTTGTCCATGATCGAATCGCAGGCATCGATGCACGCTGCGCAGCCGATGCATTCCATTTGCAAGCCATCGCGGATGTCGATGCCGGTCGGGCAGACCTGCACGCACAGCTGGCAGTCGATGCAATCACCCAGGCCGGCTTCGACCGGGCGCACGTCACGCTTGCGCGGACCCCGGTTTTCGCCGCGGGCGGCGTCGTAGGCAATGGTCAGCGTGTCCTTGTCGAACATCACACTCTGGAACCGCGCATACGGGCACATGTGCATGCACACTGCCTCACGCAGCCAACCGGCGTTGATGTACGTGGCGGCGGCGAAGAACAGCACCCAGAACAGGCTGACGCCACCGATCTGCAGCGTCAGCAGTTCTTCGGCCAGCGGCCGGATCGGGGTGAAATAGCCGACGAAGGTCAGGCCGGTGATCACGCTGATTGCCAGCCACAGCGTGTGCTTGGCGGCACGCCGCGCCAGTTTGTTCAGGCTCCATGGCGCCGCTTGCAGTTTGATGCGCTGGTTGCGCTCGCCTTCGGTGATCTTCTCGCACCACATGAAGATCCACGTCCACGAACTCTGCGGGCAGGTGTAACCGCACCAGACGCGACCGGCAAACACGGTGATGGCGAAGAGTCCGAACGCGGCAATGATCAACAGCGCCGAGAGCAGAATGAAATCCTGCGGCCAGAACGTCGCGCCGAAGATGTGGAATTTGCTTTCCGCCAGATCCCAAAGTACGGCCTGCCGACCGCCCCAGTTCAGCCACACGGTGCCGAAAAACAGCACGAACAGAACGCCGGCACCGCTCATACGCAGGTTGCGGAACAGGCCGGTGAAACTGCGAGTGTGGATCTGCTTGTCGGTGGATCCGGCGGTCGCTTTCAGTGGGCGCGCGGGTACGCTTTTTATCGTTGGCGATGCTTCTACGGTTCGGACGGGGATTTGCTCGCTCATGTTCGTTCGCTCATCAGCCTCCATCAGGCCGATGCACTATGAGCGCCGATCTGTTTGCAGAACAGACTCAGGTTTGGCAATAAAAAGCGGATCAGATGAGGTTTGGCGCAATGCCTGCGACAACTTGAAGCAACCTGCCAGGCAAGGCGCAAACGCCTATTGCAGGCGTCTGCGTCGGGTGTTGATGGAGACCAATCAAACCACCGAATCACTGTCATCGGCCTTCAGATGTTTGCGCCCGTCCTTGGCCCCGGCGACGGTCAAGGCATCGGCTTCTGCTTCGGTGATGTAAGTGCGTTTGCCTTCGATTTCCACGAACGACATGGCTTTGTCGCTATCGGTCATGACTTCCAGGGTGTCACAGATGCGAATTTCCTCACCATGCTCGACGGTAAAAAAACACACTTTCTGCTCGGGGTTGGATTCATCGATTCGAACGGGCATGGCGGCAGTCCTTGTTCCAGGGAGGTCTGCATATTAGGAAGCGCAGCGCGCCGATCGTTCTGCGCAACCGATTAATGGTCGCTGTTGTCCATCGCTTATCAAGCCAATAACAAGGGAAGCACGATGGAAGACTGGTGGGATGAAGTGTGGGCCACGATGCAAGCCGAATTTGCCGATATCGGCGATGCCTCGCAAATGACCCGGATCACCGTACGTCTGGTGATGGCGGCGATTCTCGGCGGGATTCTCGGATTTGAGCGCGAGCATAAAGGCAAGGCAGCGGGCGTTCGCACGCACATGCTGGTGGCATTGGGTGCTGCGCTATTCGTATTGGTGCCGCAGACCTCGGGCGCAGAATCCGATGCGATGAGTCGCGTATTGCAGGGCGTGATTGCCGGGATCGGCTTTCTCGGCGCCGGCACCATTCTGAAAAATCAACAGGGCGACGAGGCCCATGTCAAAGGCCTGACCACGGCGGCGGGTTTATGGATGACGGCAGCGATCGGCGTGGCGGCGGGGCTGGGCAAGGAAGCGACGGCATTGCTCAGTACCATTCTGGCACTGGCGATCTTCAGCGTGATGCCGTACGTGGTGAGGGTGTTCGAAAAGGATGTCGACAAGAATGACCACCTCTGACTCCTCGCCGGCTGATGATCGTTCCCACGCTCCGCGTGGGAATGCCTCAACGGACGCTCCGCGTTCGGCTCTGGATGGGACGCAGAGCGTCCCGGGCTGCATTCCTTTGCTGCGCGTGGGAACGATCAGATCAGACGCGGAGCGTGGGAACGATCAGGGGGCAAGCGTCAGACGATCACCGGCGGCATCGTGCTCGGTGGCTCTTCTTTCGGTGGTGGCGTGGTGCCTGGCGGCTCTTGTTCGGGCACCGCCGGCGGCTCGGTCTCCGGCAGGGTGGGTTTGTCGATGTTCGGATCGGGCGTTTCCGCCGGGATCGGGATGCTCATCAAGTGACCTCCGTATGGCACATGGCGTGGGACGTGCTTAAGTGAGTTGACCCGGCCACGACAAATTCGATCCGCAGGTTTGTCTTGTTAATTTCATCTGAACTTTTCCCCGCGCCGGTTGCTCGGAACCTAAGTGAGTTCATGACAGGGCCGGCGCTTTGTCGCGAATACTGTTCCGGCACAAGAGCGTCCTTGGGGCGTTAAGGAGAGATGCTCAATGACTGCTGAAAGACCTTCAGAGCTGAGTTACAACCCGCACATGCCGCTGTCGCAGGCGTTGCTGCTGCCACGTATCGTCATCGAAAACACCATGCCGACTCTCGACGGCGGCCAGTTCGCCGCCAAATCGATTGCCGGGCGCGAAGTGGTGGTGACCAGCAAAGTGTTTGCCGACGGCCATGACAAGCTCGCCGTGCGTATTCGCTGGCGCGAGGAAGGCCAGGAAACCTGGCAGACCGAGGTCATGTCCGATCAGGGCAACAACACTTGGCAAGGCCAGTTCCGCCCTGAGGAGCAGGGCCGCTACCTGTATTGCATCGAAGCGTGGATCGACCATTTCGCCAGCTTCCAGTACGAACTGGAAAAGAAGCACAGCGCGGCGGTGCCGGTTTCTCTGGAGTTGCAGGAAGGCCGCACGATGGTGCAACAGGCCGCCGAACGCAGCGAAGGCCAGCTCAGCGAGCAGCTCGCCGCGCTGCACCATGAATTGTCGGGCCTGCTCGGAAACGAGCAGGTTGCGCTGTTTCTGCACTCGCGCAGTGCAGAGCTGATGGCTCAGGCCGATCACCGCGCCTACCTCAGCGTCAGCGCCGAATTCCCCATGGACGTCGAGCGCGAACTCGCCGAGTTCGCCAGTTGGTATGAGCTGTTTCCGCGCTCGATCACCGACGATCCCCAGCGTCACGGCACTTTCAACGATGTGCATTCGCGTCTGCCGATGATTCAGGACATGGGCTTCGACGTGCTGTATTTCACGCCGATTCACCCGATCGGCCGCGCCCACCGCAAGGGCCGCAACAATTCCCTGACTGCCGGCCCGGACGATCCCGGCAGTCCGTACGCGATCGGCAGCGAAGAGGGTGCCACCGAAGCGATTCCCTCGCACCTCGGCCCCCGTGAAGATTTCCGCCGCCTGGTGGCTGCCGCCGCCGACCATGGTCTGGAAATCGCTCTCGATTTCGCCATCCAGTGCTCCCAGGATCACCCGTGGCTCAAGGAGCATCCGGGCTGGTTCAACTGGCGCCCGGACGGCACGATCAAATACGCCGAAAACCCGCCGAAGAAATACCAGGACATCGTCAACGTCGACTTCTATGCGCCGGACGCGATTCCGAGCCTGTGGGTCGAGTTGCGCGACATCGTCGTCGGCTGGGTCAAGGAAGGCGTGAAGATCTTCCGCGTTGACAACCCGCACACCAAACCGCTGCCGTTCTGGCAATGGCTGATCGCCGATGTGCGCACGCTGTATCCGGAAGTGATTTTCCTCGCCGAGGCCTTCACCACGCCGGCGATGATGGCGCGTCTGGGCAAGGTCGGGTATTCGCAGAGCTACACCTATTTCACCTGGCGCAATACCAAGGCCGAGCTGGCGGAATATTTCACCGAACTCAATCAGTCGCCGTGGCGCGAATGCTACCGGCCGAATTTCTTCGTCAACACCCCGGACATCAACCCGGCGTTTTTGCATGAGTCGGGGCGTCCCGGTTTCCTCATTCGCGCGGCGCTGGCGACTATGGGCTCGGGGCTGTGGGGCATGTATTCCGGTTTCGAATTGTGCGAATCGGCGCCAGTACCGGGCAAAGAGGAATATCTGGATTCGGAGAAATACGAGATCCGCGTCCGTGATTTCACTGCACCCGGCAACATCATTGCCGAAATCGCTCAGCTCAACCGCATCCGCCGGCAGAATCCGGCGCTGCACACGCATCTGGGCCTGAAAATCTACAACGCCTGGAACGACAACATTCTGTACTTCGGCAAGCGCAGCGCCGATGGCAGCAATTTCATTCTGGTCGCGGTCAGCCTCGATCCGCATAACGTGCAGGGAGCGAATTTCGAACTGCCGCTGTGGGAAATGGGCCTGCCGGACGATGCCACCACCCATGGCGAAGACTTGATGAATGGCCATCGCTGGGACTGGCACGGCAAGTATCAGTTCATGCGTATTGACCCGGCGTATCAGCCGTTCGGGATTTGGCGGATTTCAGCTTCGTAACATTTGCACCGCCTCCGTGGCGAGGGGATTTATCCCCGTTGGGGCGCGCAGCGGCCCCTTTTTTCAAGCTGCACCGCGTTAACAATTTGCGACTGCTGCGCAGCCGAACGGGGATAAATCCCCTCGCCACAGGGGCTCACCAATGCGAGTCCCTCGGTGTATCAGAGAATTTTTCAGGAGTTCCACATGGCGAAGAAACCCAAGGCAGCCGCCTTCATCAAAGACCCGCTCTGGTACAAGGACGCGGTGATCTATCAGGTTCACGTCAAATCGTTTTTCGACTCCAACAATGACGGGATCGGCGACTTTCCCGGGCTTATCGCCAAACTCGATTACATTGCCGACCTCGGCGTCAACACCATCTGGCTGCTGCCGTTCTACCCCTCGCCACGTCGCGACGACGGCTACGACATCGCCGAATACCGTGGCGTGCACAGCGACTACGGGACCATGGCCGACGCCAAGCGCTTCATTGCCGAAGCGCACAAGCGCGGGCTGCGGGTGATCACCGAGCTGGTCATCAACCACACCTCCGACCAGCACCCGTGGTTCCAGCGTGCGCGTAAAGCCAAGCCGGGTTCGGCGGCGCGGGATTTCTACGTCTGGTCCGATGACGATCAGAAATACGACGGCACGCGGATCATCTTTCTCGACACAGAGAAGTCCAACTGGACTTGGGACCCCGTCGCCGGTCAGTACTTCTGGCACCGCTTCTACTCGCACCAGCCGGATCTGAACTTCGATAACCCGCAAGTGATGAAAGCCGTGTTGTCGGTGATGCGCTACTGGTTGGACATGGGCATCGACGGCCTGCGTCTCGACGCAATTCCGTACCTGATCGAGCGCGACGGCACCAACAACGAAAACCTGCCCGAGACCCACGACGTCCTCAAGCAGATCCGTGCCGAGATCGACGCCAACTATCCCGACCGCATGCTGCTGGCCGAGGCCAATCAGTGGCCGGAAGACACCCAGCTGTATTTCGGTGACACCGATGCCGCTGGGGTCAATGGCGACGAATGCCACATGGCCTTCCACTTCCCGCTGATGCCGCGCATGTACATGGCGCTGGCGCAGGAAGATCGCTTCCCGATCACCGACATTCTCCGGCAGACCCCGGAAATTCCGGCGAATTGCCAGTGGGCGATTTTCCTGCGCAACCACGATGAGCTGACCCTGGAAATGGTCACCGATCGTGAGCGCGATTACCTGTGGAACTACTACGCCGCTGACCGTCGCGCACGGATTAACCTCGGTATTCGCCGCCGTCTCGCACCGTTGATGGAACGCGACCGTCGCCGCATCGAACTGCTCAACAGTCTGCTGCTGTCGATGCCCGGCACGCCGACTCTGTATTACGGCGACGAAATCGGTATGGGCGACAACATCTACCTCGGCGACCGCGACGGCGTGCGTACGCCGATGCAGTGGTCGATCGACCGCAACGGCGGTTTCTCCCGCGCCGATCCGGCCAGTCTGGTACTGCCGCCGATCATGGACCCGCAGTATGGCTATCAGTCGGTCAACGTCGAAACCCAGTCCGGCGATCCGCATTCGCTGTTGAACTGGACGCGGCGCCTGCTGGCCGTGCGCAAGCAATCGAAAGCCTTCGGCCGTGGCACGTTGAAAATGCTCTCGCCGGCCAACCGTCGCGTGCTGGCTTATACCCGCGAATACACCGATGTCGATGGCAAGCACGAAATCATCCTGTGCGTGGCCAACGTCTCGCGCAGTGCGCAAGCAGTGGAGCTGGATCTGTCGGCGTACGTCGGCATGGTGCGGGTGGAAATGCTCGGCGGTAACGCGTTCCCGCCGATCGGTCAGTTGAATTTCCTTCTGACCCTGGCGCCGTACGGCTTCTATTGGTTCGCGCTGGCAGCGGAGAACCAGATGCCGAGCTGGCACGTCGAGCCGGCGCAGAGCCTGCCGGACTTCACCACGCTGGTACTGAAAAAACGCATGGAAGAGCTGCTCGAAGCGCCGTCGCGTACGACGCTGGAGCAAAGCATTCTGCCGAGCTGGCTGCAGAACCGTCGCTGGTTCGCCGGCAAGGACGCGGCGATCGAGAAGGTCAATCTGGCTTATGGCGTGCGTTTCGGCGACGCCCAGCATCCAGTGCTGCTCAGCGAAATCGAGGTCACCAGCGGTGGCCAGACCAATCGTTATCAACTGCCGTTCGGCTTTATTGCCGAAGACCATGTCGGCCCGCCGTTGCCGCAGCAATTGGCGCTATCGCGTGTACGCCGTGTGCGTCAGGTCGGCCTGATTACCGATGCGTTCAGTCTGGAAACCTTCGTCCGCGCCGTTCTGCAAGGCATGCAGAACAACACCGTACTGGAGTCGATCGAAGGCGAAATCCGCTTCGAACAGACAGATCATCTGGAAAAACTCGGCCTCGGCGCCGAGTCGGATGTGCGCTACCTGTCGGCCGAGCAATCGAACAGCTCCGTGGTTGTCGGCAACAGCCTGGTGCTTAAGCTGATACGCAAAGTGGCTTCCGGCGTACACCCGGAACTGGAGATGAGCGCTTACCTGACCGAGGCCGGGTTTGCCAATATCTCGCCACTGCTCGGTTCGGTGATTCGCCGCGACGCGCAGGGTGAAGACAATCTGCTGATGATCGCTCAGGGTTATCTGAGCAATCAGGGCGATGCATGGGAATGGACGCAGAACAACCTCGAACGGGCGCTGCGCGATGAACTGGCCGACGCCATGTCCGAGCAGGAGCAGCATTACAACGCGCTCGGCGAGCTGAAGGACTTCGCCGGCATGCTCGGCCAGCGTCTGGGCGAGATGCATCAGGTGCTCGCTGCGCCAACCGACAACGCGGACTTTGCGCCGCAAGTGTCGTCGAGCAAGGACATGGCCACGACGGCCAAGGATGTCACTGCCCAGGTCGAACATGCCTTGAAACTGCTCAAGCAGCATCAAGGCGAGTTGAACGCGGCGGACCAGAAACTGGTCAAGCGTCTGCTCGACGAGAAGAAAACCATTCTTGCCCATGTGCAGGATCTGGCGAAGAAAGCCACTGGCGGCTTGCGCATCCGGGTGCATGGCGACTTGCATTTGGGTCAGGTGCTGGTGATCAAGGGCGATGCCTACCTGATCGACTTCGAGGGCGAACCGGCGCGGCCGTTGAGTGAGCGTCGCGGCAAGCACAGCCCGTACAAGGATGTCAGCGGCGTACTGCGTTCGTTCGATTACGCAGCGGCGATGACCATCAACGTACACAACGTTGATAACAGCACCGAAGCCGAAGCGGCGCGTAAACGGGTCGCCGAGCGTTATCTGCGCGAAGCACGCGAGGCATTTGTCCAGGCATACCGCGAGGCAGCAGCTAGTCTTGAGCATGCCTGGCAGGATCCTCAGGGTGCCGACGCCGCGCTGGCGTTGTTCGGCCTGGAAAAAGCCGCTTATGAAGTGGCCTACGAGGCGGAAAACCGCCCAACGTGGCTGCCCGTGCCATTGCACGGCTTGTATGGATTATTGACAGGGCTTAAACCCTTTTCCGATCTTGGTGGAGAGTAGTCATGAGTTTCTCGAACAAGGAACAGGGTGTGGTAAAGGAAGCATTGTTACCCTCGGCACGCGACATTGATGCTTTGGTGCGCGCTGAACATCAGGACCCGTTTTCCATTCTCGGCCCGCACGGCGATGGCGCTGGCGGGCAGTTCATCCGCGCCTATCTGCCCGGTGCGCTGAGTGTGGCGGTGCTGGACAAGGACAGCGGCGAAGAGCTTGGCCCGCTGGAGATGACCGAGACGCCGGGGCTGTTTGTCGGCCATTTCGATCGGGCGCGACCGTACCTGTTGCGCACGCGTTGGGCCGGTGGCGAGCAGGTCGCCGAAGATCCGTACAGCTTTGGTCAGCTGCTCGGCGAAATGGATTTGTATCTGTTCTCCGAAGGCAATCACCGTGACCTCAGCGCTTGCCTCGGTGCACAGTTGAAAACCGTCGATGGCGTTGACGGCGTGCGCTTTGCCGTGTGGGCGCCGAATGCCCGCCGTGTCTCGGTGGTTGGCGATTTCAACGTCTGGGACGGTCGTCGTCACCCGATGCGCCTGCGCCATCCTTCGGGCGTGTGGGAGTTGTTCATTCCGCGTTTGCAAGCGGGGGAGTTGTACAAGTACGAAATCCTCGGCGCCCACGGCATTCTGCCGCTCAAGGCCGACCCGATGGCGCTGGCCACCAGCCTGCCACCGGACACCGCCTCGAAAGTCGCCTCGCCATTACAGATCGACTGGCAGGATCACGAGTGGATGAACTCCCGTCAGGATCGCCAGCAGCGCTCCAAGCCTCTGTCGATCTATGAGTTGCACGCCGGTTCCTGGCAGTGCGAGCTGGATGATCTCGGCGAAGTCGCGCGCCAGTACACCTGGCCGGAACTGGCCGAGCGGCTGATTCCTTATGTCAAAGAGCTGGGATTCACCCACATCGAACTGATGCCGATCATGGAGCACCCGTTCGGCGGTTCCTGGGGCTATCAGTTGCTTTCGCAATTCGCGCCGAGTGCGCGTTACGGCACGCCGGATCAGTTCGCCGCGTTCGTCAACGCCTGCCATCAGGCCGACATCGGTGTGATCCTCGACTGGGTACCGGCGCATTTCCCCACCGATACCCACGGCCTGGCCCAGTTCGACGGCACCGCGCTGTACGAATACGGCAACCCACTGGAAGGCTTCCATCAGGATTGGGACACGCTGATCTACAACCTCGGTCGCACCGAAGTGCACGGTTACATGCTGGCCTCGGCGCTGCACTGGCTGAAACACTTCCACATCGACGGCCTGCGTGTCGATGCCGTGGCCTCGATGCTATACCGCGATTATTCGCGCAAGGCTGGCGAATGGGTGCCGAACCGCCACGGCGGTCGGGAGAACCTGGAGGCCATCGACTTCCTGCGTCATTTGAACGACGTGGTTGAACTGGAAGCGCCGGGTGCGCTGGTGATCGCCGAAGAGTCCACCGCATGGCCGGGCGTCAGCCAGAGCACCCAGCAGGGCGGCTTGGGCTTTTCTTACAAATGGAACATGGGCTGGATGCACGATTCGCTGCACTACATCCAGCAGGACCCGGTGTACCGCGCCCATCACCACAACGAGTTGAGTTTTGGCCTGGTCTACGCCTGGTCGGAGCGCTTCATCCTGCCGATTTCACACGACGAAGTGGTGCATGGCAAACACTCGCTGATCGACAAGATGCCCGGCGACCGCTGGCAGAAATTTGCCAACCTGCGCGCCTATCTGAGCTTCATGTGGACGCATCCGGGCAAGAAGCTGCTGTTCATGGGCTGCGAGTTTGGCCAATGGCGCGAGTGGAACCATGATCAGCAGCTGGACTGGTACCTGCTGCAGTATTCCGAGCACAAAGGCGTGCAGAAACTGGTGGGCGATCTCAACCGGCTGTATCGCGAAGAGCCGGCACTGCACGATCAGGACGACGCGCCGCAAGGCTTCCAGTGGTTGATTGGCGATGATGCGATCAACAGCGTTTACGCATGGCTACGCTGGAGCAAGGACGGCTCGCCGGTTTTGGTCGTCGCCAATTTCACGCCGGTACCGCGCCAGTCGTATCGGGTCGGCGTGCCGTTTGCCGGACGCTGGACCGAGCTGTTCAACAGTGACGCCGACATTTATGCCGGCTCCAACTATGGCAATGGCGGCGGAGCGTTGACCGATGAAGTACCGAGTCATGGTCAATCCTTGTCGCTGGAACTGAATCTACCGCCTTTGGCGGTGTTGATTCTCAAGCCGCAGGGCTGATCCAGGAACAGTAAAACTGTGGGAGCGGGCTTGCCCGCGATGAGGCCGTCACATTCAGCATCTCTGTTGACTGAGATGCCGCCATCGCTGGCAAGCCAGCTCCCACAGGGTTTTTCAGTGATCAGCAGATCACCAGCGCATCCGCACGCCGAGGCTGCCGATGATCCCGTTCAGGTCATTGTCATCCACATCGCTGCTGTAATCGGCGCTCATGTACAGGCTTACCGCCGGTGTGACCCGCGCCACCAGACCCAAACCCAATTCCACTGTTGAAGACTTGCGGCTGCTGCTGATCTTGTCGACCTGATCGAGGGTCACCGTGCTGCCGGTGTAAACGGTGTGCCAAAGGTTGGTGCGCACGTAGGGTTCGACAGGCAACCCGTTCAAGTCATAACTGCCTTTCAACCGCGCACCGACGCGGCCACTCCACGCGGTCAGGTCGGTGGAAGAGGCATTGCCCGAGCCGGCGTACGGAGCGTCGAGACTGATGCGCTGGTTGATCAGTTGTGCCTGCGGCTCGACCACCCAGTTTTCACTCAAGCCGATCGGGTAACCGCCTTCGACGGAAAAGGTCATCGCATTGCCTTCGGTGGCTTGCCGATTACCTTGCGCAGTGCGACTGAAGCCGCTGACCCGACCGCCGCTGGCCGACAGGTCGACGTGCCAGCCTTGCGCACCCACCAGACTGTAATAGGCGCCAAGGCTCTGGCCTTGCAGGTTGAGGCTGTCAGTGTTGCGGTCGGCGAGGGCACGTCGGGTCAGCGCACCATCGGCATTCAGCTGGACCTGATTGTCGCCACCTATAAGACCAAGGGTCTGAGTGGTCCCGTTAGCGCTTTTCAACGTGACCACGGCCGGACCTTTGAACTCGCCAGCGGCCATCGCATAACCGGATGAAAGTGCGTCGGTCTGTGCTTGCCGAGCGCTTTTGCCGTACAGCTCGTCCCAAGCAGATGGGGCAAGATCCTCAGTGATCAGGCGCGAACTCTGCTGACTCAATGGCAGTGGTCCGGGTGTTATCACGGTTACTGGCAAGGTCAGCACCGGTACGTCGGCGTGATACCACGCGGGTTCGTCCGCCGCAGATCCCGCATGCGCCTCCATGGACGAGCACAGCAGCAGTGAACCTGACACTGTGCAAAGAGTGATTTTCAGTTCGTTTGAGGTCATTGAAGTTTTCATGGAGGTCTACCTTGCAAGCGCATGCGTCATCTCGTGTTTGGCGTCTCTCCTACCCCGAACGAGGGGCGACCGAATAGAGCGGGGCGAACCGCGGCTGCTCGATTTCGCGAGTGCCGGAAGGTCAGCCCCAGTAGTGATTCCGGGGGTAGTAAGGTAGAGATAAGAAGAGCGACGCCTGCGCGTCAAGAAAATGCACGATGAATGGTGCACTTAAATCGGCCTTCGCAAGCGTTTGTTTTTCTGCACATAACTAAGTGTTTGTTTGCATGGAAAAACGCTTGCGAAGCAGACGGCTGACGGTTTTTTGCCGCCGACGAAAGGTCCTTCCTAGCGGTAGTTGCCGGGAAGGCCTGTCATTTAATTGCTGTCAAAAACGCAGCTACAGGTGTACTTCAACTGCTAACGGCAAGTGATCTGAAAGATGCGTCCACGGCTTGTTGCCAAGAATGCGTGGGTCATGGCTGCTGGCATTGCGCAGATAAATCCGGTCAAGCCTCAGCAAGGGAAACCGCGCCGGATAGGTTTTCGCCGGGCGCCCATGGTGACGCTCAAAGGCTTCATGCAGATAATCGCGACGGGCGAGGGCGGCGTTGCCTTGCAACTGCCAGTCATTGAAATCGCCGGCGATGATCACCGGCGCATCGTCGGGTAGAGATTCAAGCAGCTGACAGAGCAGCTGCAACTGCAATTGCCGATGGCTTTCCAGCAGACTCAAATGCACACAGATTGCATGCACCTCGGCATGCCCAGGCACATCAAGAATGCAGTGCAACAGCCCGCGCCGTTCAGGCCCGGTGATCGACACGTCGAGGTTGCGATATTCGCGGATCGGGTATTTCGACAGCAGCGCGTTGCCGTGGTGGCCATCCGGGTAAACGGCGTTGCGCCCGTAGGCAAAATCGCTCCACATGCTGTCGGCGAGGAATTCGTACTGCGACGTCTGCGGCCAGTCGTTGTAACGACTGGAATGGCGTTCGTGCTCACCCACCACTTCCTGCAGAAACACCAGATCGGCCGAGGTACTGCGCATCGCTTCGCGCAGCTCCGGTAGAACGAACCGCCGATTCAGCGCGGTGAAGCCCTTGTGGGTGTTGACCGTGAGTACCCGCAGGCGATGAATGACTGGCGCGTCGACCGCTTGACGCTTGGGATCGCTGGACACGTTCACTCCTCTGAATTGGGCCATGCCTGTTCATGCGACTGGTTTGAGGGGGTGGCAGTTCCTTACGATGATTCACTGCTGGGCCAATGTGGGAGCGAGCCTGCTCGCGAAGACTTCATCACATTCAATACATCTGACACATGACACACCGCTTTCGCGAGCAGGCTCGCTCCCACAGGTATGTTGAGCTTCCGCCGTTCAGAAGAAGACGATTTCATACGGCAAGCGCATCCGCTCCAGCAGCACGGGCGGCAGCAGCGGGGCGATGCCGATGGCCGGTTCGCCCTTGAGCTGGCTGGCATAGGCGTGGGTCGCGTGGCTCTTGCGCGCGACCGTCCAGGTGTCGAGCCGCAGCTTGCGCGCGCGTTCCCAGGGAATCATTTGCTGCTCGCGCTCCGGCCAGTGCCAGGCCCACACCGGCACATCGTGATAGGTCGCCCCGGCCTTTTGCGCCGCGTCGAAACTGGCGCGCCCGACCACTTCATGATCCGGCGGGCCATCCTTGCGCCAGGTACTGAACACTACGTCGCCCGGTCGCAGGTAACGGCCGATGAACTCGGTGAGTTGGCTTTGCTGATCACTCAGTGCGTTGTCGGTAAAGCCGCCGCGCACCCACTTCAGGCTGTGCATGGGCAGGCCGAGGCGGCGCAGGGCTTCGACGCTTTCCTGCGGGCGGAACACGCTCAGACGTTGTTCCGACCACTGGCGCGAGCCGGGGTGGCTGGCGCTACCGTCGGTAATCGAGAGCAATTGCAGGGGATGGCCAAGGCTGGAGAGCAGTTGCAGCAGACCGCCGCAAGTGACCACTTCATCGCCCGGATGCGGGGCGATGACCACGGCGCGGGCGCCGGCGGGTACCAGGCTGTGGGTGTTGATGACGGGAATATTGTCGAGTTGCGGCGCGCTGTTCCAGATCTGTGCCGGCAGGCCGTGTTCG
Source organism: Pseudomonas sp. Marseille-Q5117 (assembly GCF_946901175.1). NCBI lineage: Bacteria > Pseudomonadati > Pseudomonadota > Gammaproteobacteria > Pseudomonadales > Pseudomonadaceae > Pseudomonas > Pseudomonas sp. Marseille-Q5117. Next base: position 42,214 of record NZ_CAMPPP010000013.1, read on the forward strand.
TTGAGCAATGACGATTTCATGAGTGCGACGTCCTTGTGGTATCTCGCCCTCAGTCGTGAGCAGCCAACGCTGATCGCGGCCCGTGAAGGCAAATGAATAGCAACGGTGCAGTGCTCCAACCCTTGGATTACTGCGAGGCAGAGTATTGCTCAAGACAGCCGATTCGTCGCGTCACAGATCAATCTGATCCGTAATTTTTTATTCCAGCTGTGCCAGATTGCGCAGAAAGTCACCGAACCCGCCCTTGGCCCGACTGTCGAGACGGGCGCTGGTGTGCACCTGCGGTCGGTGACTCCAGGCGATATTGGCGCCGCTGCGCTCCAGCGCACGCACCAGTTGCACATCCTCGTCACAGGTCAGCGGCTTGAAACCGCCGGCCAGGCGATAAGCCTCGGCGCTGACACCGAGGTTGGCGCCGTGAATGTGTCGATGGCCATCGCGGGCCTGATAATGGCGGTGATAGCGAATCTGCGCCGCCTCATCAATCGATTCGTGCCAGTGCTCGACAGTGACCGTGCCGCACACAGCATCAGCCTCCAGCCCCAGTTGCGCCGCCAGCCAGTCATCGGCGACGCGGCTGTCGGCGTCGGTGCAGGCGATCCAGCGGGCACCGCGCTCGAGCAACAGGCGCGCACCGGTGGCGCGGGCTTCGCCAACGTTGCGCGCATCGATCTGCAAGCTGAGCACTGGATAAGCGCTGACGATCTGCGCCGAGCCATCGCTGCAACTGTCGAGCACCACCAGTATTTCCACCGGCTCGCCGCCCAGTTGTGCATGCTGGCTGGCGCGCAACGCTGCACGCAGGCATTCATCAAGCAGCGCCTCTTCGTTGTGCGCCGGAATCACAATACCGATCAACGCAAGCCCTCCAGGGCCGCCACCGAGCGTGGCTCGCGGCTCCACAGTTCGAGAATGAAATCCGCTTCCTGATGCAGCACCAGACGCGGCAAAGCCAATTGATCGTGGATCTGATCGTGGACCTGCCGTGCATTCAGCGGGCAGCCCTCGATCGGCGGGCGCCAGTGGCAGGCCAGCAATTGTCCGTCGGCGGTCAGTGACTCACTGATCCGGCGAATCATTTCTGTCAGATCTTTTTCGTCGAGGTAGTAGCCGACTTCGCTGAATACGATCAGGTCGAATTTTTCCTCCGGCCAGTCAGCCGGAAGGCGGCCCTGACGGACCTGGGCATGCTCGAACACGCTCAAACGAGTCCGCGCCAGTTTCACCGCCGCGCTCGCTGTATCGCAGCACAACAGGCGGTCGCAGCGCGGAGCCAGTTCTGCACTCAGTTCGCCGTTGGCGCAACCCGGCTCGAACACCGACCTGTAGCGCGGACGGGGCAGGGCGGCGAGGGTGATCGCGCGTTTGCGCTGCTCGTACCAGCGCTGGCGGAACGCCCATGGGTCGTCATTGCCCGCGAACAGGCCATCGAAATAGCGGTCATCGACGGTCACAGGAACACCACTTCAAAAGGTTGCAGCAAACGATCGAGCACATAGGGCGCGAGCACCGGCCCGAGGCCGACGTCGCGGTCGCCTTCCAACTGGCTGGCGAACGCGTGCGCGGCGTGGCGTTTACGTGCGATGTGCGTCGGTGAAAGGAGGATCTTGCGCGCCCGCTCCCATGGCACCGAAGCGTCTTCCGGGGTTGCCCAGTGCCAGGTCCAGACCGGAAGCTCATGGCAGGTCGCACCAACGCGTCGCGCCGCCTCAACACTGGCGCGGCCGACAGCCTCGTGATCGCTGTGACCGTCCTGGCGCCAGGTAGTGAAAACCACGTCACTGGCGTGCAGATAACCGGCGATGAATTCGCTCAACTGCGGTTCCTGAGCTGCGACTTGGGTGTCGGTAAAACCGCCGCGCAGCCATTTCAGGCTGTGCATCGGTAGGCCGAGGCGCCGCAGGGCTTCGGCGGATTCCTGCGGACGCACCACGCTCAAACGCTCGACTGTCCAGCGCTGCGAGCCGGGGTGACTGGCGCTGCCATCGGTGACCGAAATCAACTGCAACGGCCGTCCGGCTGCCGCCAGCAACTGCATGATGCCGCCGCACCCGAGCACTTCGTCATCCGGGTGCGGTGCGACGATCACTGCACGCGAGCCCAGTGGTACCAAGTCAAGAATATCGATGGCCGGCATCTCGGCGAGACGCCGCGAAGCCTGCCATTGCTGCAATGAAGTGCCCTGGCCAACGATCGGGTTGGCTTTCATAACGCCCAGACCTCGCAGGACTGACCAGCAATCTGCTGGCCCAGTGCAGCAAGGTCGCGTTCGGCATGACTCTGGCGCAGAAACACCGGCAGGTCGGCGCTCAACCGGGCGAAATGCCGATCCTGACAAAACGGCCCGGCACCCAACGCACGACCGACTTCGCGCATCACCTGTTCGGCAGACTGCTCAACCACGGCGCGGGCGCGGCGGGCGAGCAATTCAGCGTCGGCCTCGGGCTGCGCATCGATTTGCAGCGCGCTGAAGCGCAACACATCGGCTGCCGCTTGCAGTGCTGTGTCAGTCGCACCGAGATGGGCGAGGGCGTGCGGTTCATCGCGTTGCGCGCAATGCTGACGCAGCCCTTCGGCAATCCGCCGTGAAGCGCCATACCAGCAAGCGGCGATACCGATCCCGCCCTGCCAGAACCCCGGCCGGTGCAGGTAATCACCGGGGTTGCCAATGGCCTGCGCTTCGGCGTTGTCGAACAGCACTTCAACGCTGCCGGTGGCCGCCATGCCCACCGCTTGCCAGCCTTGATCGGTGATGGTCACGCCAGGTTGATCGAGTGCGACTGCAACCAATTGCTGCTGACCGTCCGCGTCCCATGCGGTGAGCAAGGCGTGGCTGAGCACTGCAGCGCCAGAGCACCAGGCCTTGCACCCGTTCAGCGTCACCATGTGCCCGGCTGGCGTGACTTTCACCCGCGCCTGCGGCGGTTCGGCGGCCCACATGCCCCACGTGCTGCCCGGGGTTGGCGTACCGCCCAATTGCTCGATGATCGCCAGCGCGTCGGTGTGGCCCTCATAGAGTTTGCACAGGCCTAAATCGTGTCCACCGACTTGCGAGAGACGCTGAAAGCGCTCCAGCGTGTGACCGCTGCCGGGTAACGGCAAGCGGTCGAGGCCGGCCTCGACCATTGCCCGCAGGCAACGGCCGAGGGCATTGGTGTCGGCGTAATCTGGCGGACGGCGGGCCAGATAATGTTGAAAGTCCATATCAATCTTCTTCGTCACGTTGCAGTTCGAACAGCAGCAACGAACGCCCGGTCACCGAATATTCATGGCCGAATTCAAAGCGTTCCTGGCCGCGAATAGACGGCTGATTGGTGTCGATCATGCAGGTCCAGAAGCCGCCGTCCGGCACTTCCGGCAGGGTGAAGTTGACGATGTCGTGGTGTGCGTTGACCACCAGCAACAGGGTCGCGTCGGCACCTTTGCGGCGGATGCCGGTTTCCTGCGCGCGACCGTCGAGCAGCATCCCGAGGCAGCGGTTGTGCGCATCGTGCCAGTGCTCGGTGGTCATCTCGGTGGCGTCCGGTGCCAGCCAGGTCACGTCCTTGACGCCGATGTCTTCGTTGTACTCGCCGACCAGGAAGCGTCCGCGACGCAGGATCGGATAAGTCAGGCGCAGCTTGATCAGGCGTTTGACGAACTTGAGCAGGGCCTTGCCGTCCTCGCTCAGGTCCCAGTTGACCCAGCCGATCTCGCTATCCTGGCAATAGGCGTTGTTGTTGCCGTCCTGGGTGCGGGCGAACTCGTCGCCGGCAACGATCATCGGTGTGCCTTGGGCCAGCAGAAGGGTGGCGAAGAAGTTGCGCATCTGCCGATGACGCAGTGCGTTGATTTCCGGATCGTCGGTCGGGCCTTCGACGCCGTGGTTCCACGACAGGTTGTTGTTACTGCCGTCCTGGTTGTTTTCGTCGTTGGCTTCGTTGTGCTTGTCGTTGTACGAGACCAGATCGTTGAGGGTGAAACCGTCGTGGGCGGTGATGAAGTTCACCGACGAATACGGCCGGCGCCCGCGCTGGTTGAACATCTCGCCGGAAGCGGTCATGCGGCTGGCGAAATCGGCAAGCTGAGCGTCGTCGCCTTTCCAGAACGCGCGCACGGTGTCGCGGAACTTGTCGTTCCACTCAACCCAGCCCGGTGGAAAGTTGCCGACCTGATAACCGCCGGGGCCGCAGTCCCAGGGTTCGGCGATCATTTTCACCTGACGCAGCACCGGGTCCTGACGGCAGGCAACGAGGAAGCTGTGGCGCTCGTCGAAGCCATCATGGTAACGGCCAAGAATGGTTGCGAGGTCGAAGCGGAAACCGTCGACGTGCATCTCGCTGGCCCAGTAGCGCAGGGAGTCGGTGACCATTTGCAGGACGCACGGGTGGCTCAGGTCCAGCGTGTTACCGGTGCCGGAATCGTTGATGTAGTAGCGCTTGTCGTCGGGCATCAAGCGGTAATACGAGGCGTTGTCGATACCGCGCATCGACAGGGTCGGGCCTTGCTCGTTGCCCTCGGCGGTGTGGTTGTAGACCACGTCGAGAATGACTTCGAGGTTGGCATCGTGCAGGTGCGCGACCATTTCCTTGAATTCGGCAATCTTGCCACTGGCCAGATAACGCGGGTCCGGGGCGAAGAACGCGATGCTGTTGTAGCCCCAGTAGTTGGTCATGCCCTTTTGCAGCAGATGCTGATCGTTAACGAAGGCGTGAATCGGCAGCAGTTCGACAGAAGACACGCCAAGTTTGCGAATGTGCTCGAGCACGTCGTCGACCATCAGACCGCCGAAGGTGCCACGCAGGTTTTCCGGCACCGACGGGTGACGCATGCTGATGCCGCGCACGTGGGTTTCATAGATGATGGTCTTGTCCCACGGCACGCTGACGCGATGGTCGTTGCCCCAAGTGTGCGCCGGGTCGATGACCTTGCACTTGGGCACGAATGGCGCGCTGTCACGCTCGTCGAAACTCAGGTCGGCGTCGGGGTGGCCGATGGTGTAGCCGAACAGCGCCTCCGACCATTTCAGCTCGCCGACCAATTGCTTGGCGTATGGGTCGATCAGCAGTTTGTTGTGGTTGAAGCGGTGACCATTGGCCGGGTCATAAGGACCATATACGCGGTAGCCGTAGATCAAGCCAGGATGCGCATCCGGGAGGTAGCCGTGGTAAATCTCATCGGTGTATTCCGGCAGCTCGATGCGTTCGAGCTCGACCTCGCCGGCATCGTCGAAAATGCACAGCTCGACCTTGGTGGCGTTGGCGGAAAACAGAGCAAAGTTCACCCCCAGACCATCCCAGGTCGCACCGAGCGGGAAGGGCAGGCCTTCACGGATTCTCGACGGCTCGGCTTGCGCAGCGGGTTCGGCTTTCTTTGGACGGGTCATGATTGCTCCTGCAAAAAAACGGGACAGTTCAGGCAATGAGATTTCCTGGTGGGAGCGAGCCTGCTCGCGAAAGCGTCGGTACATTCGACATTTTCACCAACTGACCTAGCGCTTTCGCGAGCAGGCTCGCTCCCACAGGGTTGTGTGTTGTTCCCAATAAGGGACTTTCTTCGGGGCGCAAGAACCCCTTGTGGCGAGCACGCTCGCCACACAGTCATTCAGTTCAAAAATGGATCGGGTCAGTTCGCCGGAGGCTTCTTCGCTGCTCGCGGCTTTTTCTCGGCAGCCTTTTCGCCCGGCGGGACTACTTTGGCCGTGGCCGCCGGCTTGGCTTTCGCTGCCGGTTTGGCTTTGGCGGCTGCCGAAGTCTTGCCGTCGGTGCTTTTCGCTGCTGCGGCTGTAGTCTTGCCAGCCCCTTTGCTGCCCGCCGCTTTCGGTGGCTTCTTGGGTGCCAGCGCTTCGGCCTCGGCCAGCTTGCGCGCCATTTCCCAATGACGTTCTTCGTGGCCTTCAGGTTTCCCTTCCGACTCCCAGATCTGATAGGCGAATTCGCGAATGCGTTTATCGTCGGTGCTCATCGCAATGCTCCTGAACTGAACTCATGCTTGTGTTAAGTGTTGGATAAAGAGATTGACCGGGACATCCCCCAGCGCTTCGCTGACATTCAGCTCCCTGTTTTGTGTGACTACGGTGCTGGCAAAAAGTCCCTTCAGGTTTGTATCCGAAGCGGCAGACGGTAAAACCACCCGCGTATCGCCCCAGCGCAGCGCATCGACCTGCGGGATGGCACTGTTTTCCAGCAACGTCGCGCAACGCACCGGCACCACCACAATCGCCCGCACGCCCAGATGTTCACGCGCGAATGCCAAGACGTTGTGCGCCTGACTGCCCAGCACTTCCAATGGCTGGTAATCGCCTCGACGGAACAGCTCGCTGTGTTCCTTGCGCAGGTTCAACACCTCACTGATCAGCGCCTGTTTGATGCGCCCGTCACGCCAATTATTGAGCAGTTCGGTACCCGGCACGGATGCCTGCAACGCTTGCTCACGGGCGGCGTAATCCACCGGCCGGCGGTTGTCCGGGTCGACCAGACTGAAGTCCCAGTACTCGTTGCCCTGGTACAGATCCGGCACACCCGGCACGGTCATGCGCAGCAAGGTTTGCGCCAGCCCGTTGAGCGCGCCGGCAGCGGCGATGCTGTTGACGGTCTTGCTCAGCGCCGCACGCAGCAACTCGCCTTCTTCACCGGTCAGCAGCTTCTCCGTGAAAGCCTGGGCCGCGTTTTCATACGCTTCGTTCGGCGCGCTCCAGCTGCTTTGCAGCTTGGCTTCGCGCAGGGCTTTCTGTTGCCACTGCCAGATGCGCTTGGCGTAATCGGCGAAACCGGCCTGGTCATCGTCCTGCAGGTCCAGCGGCCAACTGCCGAGCAATGCCTGATAGAGGATCAGTTCGTCGCCAGCGGAAGGCGCGTCATCTTCGATGCGCACCGGGCGGGCGAGGGCGCGCCACAGTTCGACCTGATCGGCGTACCAATGGCTGCGTTCGCTGAGCACGGCCAGCCGGGCACGGGTGTCTTCGCCGCGCTTGTGGTCATGGGTGGCAGTCGCGAGCAGGTTGTCAGGAAACTCGGCCATGCGCTGTTGATTGACTTCATGGAACTCGCTGACCGGCGCGCTGAATTGCTCGGTGTTGTAACCGACATCATTGCGCGACAGCAGCACCGCCGAACGATACAGCGCGGTATCTTCCACGGCTTTGGCTGCTGCCGGCGAGGTCAGTTGCTGGAAACGCACGCAGGCATGCTTGAGGATCTTGCGCGAGCGACCCCGTGGCTTGCGGCGCCACGGCGTGCCGCCGAGCCAACTGGCGACCGAGTCGAGCACTGGCCAGTCGGCTTCGCTGAGGGTTTGCCGCGCACCGTCCATGGCGTGCTGGAAAATCGCTTCGTCCTGCTCGGACCGGCCCATGGCGCTGATGTAAGTGCGATAAACCGGGAAGTGCACGATCAGCGCATGCAGCACGCGGCGAATCGCGCCCAGGGTCAGGTCGCGGGTCATCAAGTCATCACGCGAAACTTGATGCAGGGCCTGCGCGACACTTTCGAAGTCGCTGGCCAGCGAGCCGTTGAGGATCTGCTGGCGGGCCAGTTGCGCTTCTTCCATGAACGCAGCCGGGCGCTCGGTGCGGCGCTGCCAGAGTTCGCCCAGTACATGTTCGCCGTCCGGGTCGTGTTGCAGCAGCGACAGCTGATTCATGAACTCGTAGCCGGTGGTGCCGTCGACGCTCCAGTCGCGGCGCAGGGTTTCGCCCTCGCCGAGGATCTTCTCGACATAGATCGGCAGATGACGTCCCGGCGCCAAGTGATCAAGGCGACGGCGCAATTTGCGGCAGTAGCCACGCGGGTCGGCGAGGCCGTCGATGTGGTCGATGCGCAAGCCGTCGACCAGACCTTCTTCGACCAATTGGAAGATTTTGCCGTGGGTCGCTTCGAACACCGCCGGACGCTCGACGCGCAGGCCGCCAAGCTCGTTGATGTCGAAGAAGCGCCGCCAGTTGATGTCGTCCGCCGCCGTGCGCCAACTGGCCAGGCGATAACTTTGCCGTTCCAGCAGTTCGTGAAGCTTTTGAAAGCCTTCCTCGGTGGTGGAATCGTACTGAGCGAGGTTGCTCTCGACAGTTGCGAGAACGCGCGGATCGCTCGCCAGCTCTCGCAACTCTTGCTTGAGCGGGATCGCCAGCGAATGGGCATCGGTCTGGTAGCTGAGTGTGCTGAAGCGATCGGCCAGAGACTTCAGCGTGTCGTCGGACTTGAGTAGCTCGCCATAGTTGTTCGGGCAGATCGGGAAGTGATGGTCGTAATGTTCGACGTAGAACGTGCCGGTCTGCGCGTTGAATTTCAGCTTCAGCGTGCCTTCCTGCAACGCCACGCCGTAATCACTGCCAAGGAACGGCAGCAGCAACTGGCCTTCCATCAACGGGTCCGGCGAGTGCCACTGAATGTCGAAGAATTCGCCGTACGGGCTCAGGCGTCCCCATTCCAGCAAGTCGAGCCACCACGGGTTGTCGTTGCCGCCCACGGCCATGTGGTTGGAAACGATGTCGAGGATCAGGCCCATGTTGTGTTCGCGCAGGGTGCTGACCAGTCGGCGCAATGCCGGCTCGCCGCCCAGCTCCGGATTGACCTGGGTCGGGTCGACCACGTCATAGCCATGCATGGAGCCGGCGCGCGCCGCCAGCAATGGCGAGGCGTAGATATGGCTGATACCGAGGCGGGCAAAGTACGGCACCAATGGCACCGCTTGTTCGAGGGTAAAGCCTTTGTGAAATTGCAGACGCAAGGTGGCGCGCAATGGCTGGATTTGCTGTTGATTCATTGGTCACGCTCAGTGGCTTGAAGGCGCGCGCAAGCCAGCAGTTCCAGGCGGCGGGCGGCATCGGGGCCGTCCAGCAATGCTTCGCTGGGACCGGGCAAACGTCGCGACCAGTTCGGATGTGAGTCGGTGGTGCCGGGCAGATTCGCCTGTTCATCGATACCCAACGCATCTTCCAGCGGCAGCAGCACCAGCGGAGCGCGGGTGTGGCCGAGGAAACGCACGCTGGCATCGACCACTTGATCGGCCTCGTGGGACTCTTCACGGAAATTCTGCGGATCCTGGCGAAGCGCATCGCGCAGGCCTTCGCGTTCGCGCTCGCGATGTCGACGCCAGTCGATTTCGCCGTTGGCATCGACCAGACCCAGGCGCGCATTCCAGTCGATATCGCGGCCATGCCACCAACCGTTGAGTGTTGGCAGGTCATGGGTGCTGGTGGTGGCCAGCGCGTCATCCGGCCAGTCGAGAATCGGTTTGAAACGAGTGTTGTCCTGCTCGAACAACAGCACGCGCATACCCAGAATCGAACGCGCCGCGAGTTTCTCGCGCAGACCTTCCGGTACGGTGCCGAGGTCTTCGCCGAGCACGATGGCCTGGTGCCGATGCGACTCAAGGGTCAGCAGACGCAGCATGTCGTCGAACGGGTAATACAGATAGGCACCGTCGGCCGGGTCAGCGCCGTTGGGGATCACCCACAAGCGTTGCAGGCCCATGACATGGTCGATGCGCAGGCCGCCAGCATGGGCGAAGTTGGCGCGCAGCATGTCGATGAAGGCACGGAAACCGTTACGGATCAGCCCTTCCGGCGAGAACGCGGAAATGCCCCAGCCCTGGCCGCTGCGATTGAGGATGTCCGGTGGCGCGCCCACGGTCAGCGAGGCGAGCAATTCATCCTGAAAGCTCCAGGACTGGCTGCCAGCGCCATCAGCACCGACCGCGAGGTCGGCGATCAGACCGATGCCCATGCCGGCACTGCGCGCGGCAGTTTGGGCGCGTTCGAGGCAGCGATGGATCAGCCATTGGCAGAAGGCGAAATAACCGATGCGCTCGGCGTATTCCTCGGCAAACGCGCCGAGCGCCGCGCCGCGCGGGTCGTGCCAGTGCTCCGGCCATTCGCGCCAGTCGTGGCTTTCGCCACGGGCGGCGCGCATTTCCTGAATGGCTTCAAAGCGGCAATGGTTTTCCAGCGCTTCGCCACCGGCATGGCGGAAACTGGCGAAGTCGGCGTGCAGCGGGTGCTCGCCAGCGACAAAGCCGTCGTACAAAGCTTGCAGTAGCTTCTGCTTGGCTTCAGCGGCAGCCGGCCAGTCGATCAGCTTGAGATTTTCCAGCTGCTCGAACTGCGCGGCCAGGCCACTGGCATCAATTGCATCACGCAACGCGCGTTCGCCGAGAATGCTCCCCGGCGCGGCATACAGTGAATTTAGAAACAAGCGGCTGGACGGCGAATAAGGGCTGTAGCGACCATTGTCGGCGCTGAACATCGCGTGCATCGGACTGATCGCCAGCGCATCGGCGCCACGTTCGCCCGCTACACGAACCAGTTCTTCCAGCGCCTGGGTGTCGCCAAAGCCACCGTCACCCGGACGGCGCAGCGAATACAACTGGGCGCTCAGACCCCAGGCGCGCGGGATCGGGCTATCGACCGCATCGGCGACGCTGAAGCAGCGTTCAGGCGCCACGGCGAGCGTGAAATACTGATCGGCGATATGCACTTGCTGGTAACCGACCGGAATCAAGCCGGGCAACATGGCTTCGTTGTCCAGCTTCAGGTTCATCTGCGAGCCGTCTTCAAGATGGATTTCGCAGGGGGTTTCCGGTGAGAAGTAGCGACTCAGGTCGAGGGCGACGCCCACGTCGCAGGTCAGCAGGGGTGGCAAATGGCGGTCTTGCTGGACTTCTTGCAATTCCAGCAGGCTGGCATCGATTTCCTGCGCGGTGCTGGCGGGGTGGCCGAGTCCGATCAGGACATTGCGCAACACAGCAGGAGCGACTTTTTGCTGACGCCCGTTGGCGTCGATCCAGTCGACGGCAAGGCCGGCTCGACTGGCGAGTATTTCCAGTTGCGCATCGCTCATAGGCGCTCTCCATCCAGGGGGTGCATAACGGGTGCGGCCGTGAGGCTGACAAGCGCGGTGTACGCCGGCAGTTGGTTCGGGTCCGACAGTTCGACTGCGGCTGGCTGTTGAAACAACCAGTCGGTATCAGTCTGTGCAGGGTTGACCACTGGCGTGTCACTGAGGTTCAGGTCAATTCGCAGCTCACTGCCGTTGCCCAGCCGCCAGCGTGCGCTGACCGCGCCATGGCCGAGCATCTGCGCGCCCAGAGCCTGGGTCCCGGAGAGGTTGGGAATGATGTATTGGTGCCGCAACTTGAGCAGTTGCCGATACAGCTCTTGGGTCTGCTGTTGCAATGGCGTGCCGCTGCCGGATAATCGCGGCTGCGAAGCGTGGAAGGTGCTTTCGGCATTCGGATCGGGGATCTGTTCGCGCTTGTGCGGATCGGTAAAGGCACTGAATGCGGCGAACTCGTTGCGCCGACCTTCACGCACCAGTTCCGCCAGTTCACCGTGATGGCTGGTGAAAAACAGGAACGGTTGCTCGGCGGCAAATTCATCGCCCATGAACATCAGCGGAATCATCGGCGACAGCAGCAACAACACCGTCGCCGCCTGCACCGCACGCGGGTCGGCAAGCTGATGCAGACGTTCGCCAAAGGCGCGGTTGCCGATCTGGTCATGGTTCTGCAGAAACAGCACGAAAGCGGTGGAGGGCAGATGTTCGCTCGGCTCGCCACGGGGTTCGCCATGACGAGTGATGTGGCCTTGGAAAACAAAGCCCTGACTCAGGCAGCGCACCAATTGCTCGGTGGGTTGCGCGGCATAGTCGGCGTAGTAGGCGTCGGTTTCGCCGGTCAGCAGCACGTGCAAAGCGTTATGGCCGTCATCGTTCCACTGCGCGTCGTAATCGTTTTCCAGCAGGCTCGACTGGTTCAGCTCGTTCTCGACGGTCAGCCAGACGTGCCGGGTCGGGTCGATCTGCTGGCGAATGCGTCGGGCCAGATCGCTGAGGAAATCCGGGTCTTCAATTGCGTGCACCGCGTCCAGGCGCAAACCGTCGAAACGGTATTCGAGCAGCCACATCAGCGCGTTTTCAATGAAGAACTCGCGCACTTCCGGACGACGGAAGTCGATCGCCGCGCCCCAGGGCGTGTGTTTGTCCTCGCGGAAAAAGCCTTTGGCGTAACGATGCAGATAGTTGCCGTCGGGACCGAAGTGGTTGTAGACGACGTCGAGAATCACCGCCAGGCCATGGCCGTGGGCGGTGTCGATCAGGTGTTTGAGTTGTTCCGGTGTGCCGTAGGAGGCTTGCGGTGCATAGGGCAGCACTCCGTCGTAGCCCCAGTTGCGATCACCGGGGAATTGCGCCAGCGGCATCAGTTCGATGGCGGTAATGCCCAGCGCCACCAAGCGCGCCAGATGCTGTTCAACTTCGGCAAATCCACCGAGCGCACCGACGTGCAGCTCGTAAATCACCGCTTCGCTCCACGGCCGACCATTCCAGGTCGTGTGCCGCCATTGATAGGCATGGGGGTCGACCACCAAGCTGTGGCGGTCGAGGTCACCATCCTGCGCCCTGGAGGCCGGGTCCGGCACCTCCAGTTCGCCATCGATGCAGTAACGGTAGCGACTGCCCGCCGGGCAATTGGCCTTGATTACAAACCAACCGTCGCCCTGAGGCAGCATGGGCAACGATTTTCCATCTTCCAGTTCCACACTGACGTAGAACGCGTCAGGCGCCCACAACGCAAATTGCGTGTGCTCGGCATCCAGCATGATCGCGCCGTGGGGCCAGGTTTCTTGGGTCCTTGACGGCATTTTCTGCAACTCCCTGGTTATTTGTGGCTGGCTTTACCCAACGCCTTGGCGACCAGTTGTTCGTAAAGTTCGGCGTACGGTTCAACCGCTTTGCTCCAGTTGAACGGTGCAGCCATGGCGCGGCAGCGCATGGCATTGAGCAGTTCCGGGAAGGCGAAGACCTTGAACGCGCGGCTCAGGGCTTCCTTGTAGCTATCAACGGTGGACTCATCGAAGAGGAAACCGGTGACGCCGTTTTCAATGGTGTCGGCCAGACCGCCGGTGTTGCGCGCGACCGGCAACGAGCCGAAACGCTGGGCGTACATCTGGCTCAGGCCGCATGGCTCGTAACGCGAAGGCATCAGGAGGAAATCGCTGCCGGCGAACATGCGTCGGGCATCGGTCTCGTTGAAGCCGATGCGCACGCCGATCTGGCCAGGAAAGCGCAGGGCCAGTTCACGCATGGCTTGCTCTTCTTCCGGCTCGCCGCGACCAATGATCGCGATCTGACCACCGTTCTGCACGATGAACTCGGACACCGCTTCGGTGAGGTCGAGACCTTTCTGATAGACCAGGCGCGAAACCACGGCGAACAGTGGGCCGGTAGAGTCATTCAGGCCGAACAGCTCACGGACGTGGGCGGCGTTGACCGCTTTGCCTTCCCAGTCGCCGATGGCGAACGGGGCGAACAGGTGCGGGTCGGTCGCCGAATCCCAGCTCTCGTCGATGCCGTTCGGGATACCGCTGAGCAGGCCTTGCTGGGTCTTGGCGGCAAGGAAACCGTCGAGGCCGCAGCCGAAGTCCGGGGTGGTGATTTCTTGCGCATACGTCGCGCTGACGGTGGTGATGTGGCTCGAATAGGCCATGCCGGCCTTGAGGAACGACATCTTGCCGTAGAACTCCATGCCTTCCTGTTGCAGGGCATGGGTGGGAATCCCCAGCTCCGGGCAGGAACCGAGGCTGGTAACGCCCTGGTAGGCAAGGTTGTGAATGGTAAACAGGGTCGGCGTGCGCTGCCCGCGCCAGTGCATGTAAGCGGGCGCGAGGCCAGCCGGCCAGTCATGGGCGTGCACCAGATCCGGGCGCCAGTGGATTTGCGCAAGGTTGGCGGCGATGTCGGCAGCGGCGAGGCCGAGACGGGCGAAGCGGATATGGTTGTCCGGCCAGTCGCGACCGTTGTTGGCGCCGTAAGGGCCACCTTCACGCTCGTAGAGTTCAGGGCAGATCAACACGTAGATCACCAGGCCATCGGGCATGTCCATGCGACCGATCTTGCAAGGTGGCAGCGCAGCGTGGCCACCCAGTTCGCCGATGATGTGAATCGGGTTTTCGCTGTGCACCACTTGCGGATAACCGGGGATCAGCACCCGCACATCATGCAGATGGGCCATGGCCCGGGGCAGGGCGGCGGAGACGTCACCGAGGCCGCCAGTCTTGACCAGATCGGCGATTTCCGAAGTCACGAACAACACTTTTTTCTTGTTGGGATTCTGGCTTGCTACAGGAGCAAGCGTCTTGGTGCCGGGTACGTTGATCTGTCGGCTGCCGGGAACACTGATGGTGCTCGATTCTCCAAGCGACTGGTGAGCACGCTCTCCCTGAATATCCAATGCCGCACTGATCATATGTATCTCCCGTGTGTGATCTGATTCTTGTCTCGAACAAGCTGTTTCGTGGCCAAGTCCTGTGGCCGGGCGCAAAGGCGCCACGCATCGGTGAGCAAATGCTGACCCAACACGCGCAAGCAGAATGGGTGGTGAGGCCGTTGCAAGGATTACACCAGTCGCTTTCGCCCAGTTGTTCTGATGACCTGTGGCGTGAAGCAAAAGTTTCGACTTTTTTTCGTCGGTATGACCGAGTGGTTTGGCCACTGAAAAATGAGTCTAGGCCAGATCCTAGAGCGGGTCGGGGCAAATGGGTAAATTGTTCGACAATCGGTTGTGTCGGGATGTAAGCGAGGGTTCAGGAGCGGAAACGCTCCGACGAAGGGCATGTTTTTCGGTCGGAGTGGGCCAAAACGGTGACTGGGTAGTCACGGTTTTGTGCTAGGGGACGGGCCGGTTGCACCGTTGTGGTGCGAGGGTATTTCAGAGCGGTATCTGAGATGAGACCTTCGCAAGAGGCTCGCTCCCACATTGGAACGCGTACAACCTGTGGGAGCGAGCCTGCTCGCGAAGAGGCCTGTTGCAGCAACTGAACTTTAAAGTGATGGAATCAATTCAACAGACGCACCGGCTCCCCAGCTGCCCAACCCTGAATATCCTCGATCATCTGCCGGAAGAACTGTTCGTAATTCTGCCGACTGACATAGCCCACATGGGGGGTAGCGAGGACATTGTCCAGCGTGCGAAACGGGTGCAGGGCCGGCAAAGGCTCTTGTTCGAACACGTCCAGCGCCGCCCCGGCAATGCGCCGTTTCTGTAGCGCCTTGATCAACGCCGCTTCATCGACGATCGGCCCGCGAGCAGTGTTGACCAGCAGCGCGCTCGGTTTCATCCACTCCAGCGCCTGGGCATCAACCAGACCGCGACTGCGTTCGCTGAGCACCAGATGCACCGACAGCACGTCGGCCTGTTCGAACAATTGCTGCTTGCTGACGTACGTCACGCCGACCTGTTCCGCGCGTTCGGCGGTGAGGTTCTCGCTCCAGGCGATCACCCGCATGCCGAACACCTGGCCGAACTGCGCGACCCGCTGGCCGATGCTGCCCAAACCCAGGATTCCCAGGGTCTTGCCATGCAGATCGCCGCCGAGGCCCTGTTGCCACTGGCCGGCGCGCAGGGCATTGGCTTCCTTCACCAGATCACGGGTGGCCGCCATGATCAGCGCCCAGGTCAGTTCCGGTGCGGCATGTTTGTAACTGTCGGTGCCGCAGACCTTGATGCCCAGCGCTGCAGCGGCCGGCATGTCCAGCGCCGCATTGCGCATGCCGCCGGTGACCAGCAACTTCAGATTGGGCAAGCGTCCGAGCAAGTCGGCGTCGAAACGCGTGCGTTCGCGCATGACGCAGATCACCTCGTATTGGCCGAGGCGCTCGGCCAGTGTCGCGTTGTCGGCCGGGTAATCATGCACAAAGGTCACTTCACCGATGCTCTCCAGCACGGACCAGTCGACCACGTCGCGTGCCACGTCCTGCCAGTCATCGATCACTGCAATCTGCACCGTCATCGGCTTACCTCATCATGGAGCGGAAGGAGTCTTGCCCAGCCAACCGAGCAACGCCTGATGGAATTTCTCCGGTTCTTCCATTTGTGGCGCGTGGCCCATGCCCGGGAATTCGATCAGCGTCGACTGCGGAATCAACTTGGCGACCTGTTTGCCGAGCACCTCGTAGTGGCCGATTTTCGCTTTGACTTCCGGCGGTGCGAGGTCCTTGCCGATGGCGGTGGTGTCGGAGGTGCCGATCAGCAACAGGGTCGGCATCTTCAGGTCCTTGAACTCGTAGTAGACCGGCTGGGTGAAGATCATGTCGTAGATCAGCGCCGAGTTCCACGCGACCTGGGTCTTGCCCGGACCTTTGCTCAGACCGGCGAGCATGTCGACCCAGCGATCGAATTCGGGCTTCCAGCGGCCGTCGTAATAAGTGGTGCGCTCATAGTCGCGAATGCCCTTGGCCGTGACCTTCAACTCACGCTGATACCACTGATCGACGGTGCGATACGGAACGCCGAGGGCTTTCCAGTCTTCCAGACCGATCGGGTTGACCATCGCCAATTGATCGACCTGCTCCGGGAACAGCAGCGCATAACGGGTGGCGAGCATGCCGCCGGTGGAGTGGCCGAGCACAGTGGCTTTCTGAATGCCCAACGCCTTGAGCAATTGCTGGGTGTTGGTCGCCAGTTGCTGGAAGCTGTATTGATAGTGCTCGGGTTTGCTGGAGGTGCAGAAGCCGATCTGGTCCGGCGCAATCACGCGGTAGCCGGCGTCGCTCAAGGCCTTGATCGAACTGTCCCAGGTCGCCGCGCAGAAATTCTTGCCGTGCATCAGCACCACGGTGCGGCCGTTGGCCTTGCCATTGGCGGCGACGTCCATGTAACCCATTTGCAGTTTCTGACCCTGGGATTCGAAGGCGAAGTGTTTAAGCGTGTAGGGGTATTGGAAACCTTGCAGCTCCGGGCCATAGGCAGGCCCTTCGGCGGGGGCGGTTTCAGTGGCTGCGTGCGCCATTAATGGCAGGGCAGCGCTGAGGACGAGGCCGGGCAGCCAGCGGGAAAGCGTGACGGACATAAGCACAAACTCCTTGAAAATTGGCCGACTCTGGAAGGTCGGGATTACGCCGACGTTAAACAAAGGCAATCACAGCGAAGGTTGGTTCAACCGAGCCAGCCCAGGGTCAGCAAGGCCAGCACGCCATAGCGCACGCCTTTGGCCAGGGTGACGATCAACAGAAAGCGCCCGAGCGGTTCGCGCATGACGCCGGCAATCAAGGTCAGCGGATCGCCGATCACCGGTAGCCAACTGAGCAGCAGCGACCAATGCCCATAGCGCTCGTAGTGCTTGCGCGCCTTGGCCATGTGCTCAGGGCTGACCGGGAACCAGCGTCGATCCTGAAACCGCTCGATGCCCCGTCCCAGCCACCAGTTGACCAGCGAACCGAGCACGTTGCCCAGCGTCGCCACCGCGAGCAAACCCCACAGCCAGTAACGCTCGCGGACGATCAGGCCGACCAGCAGCGCCTCGGACTGCAACGGCAACAATGTCGCCGCGCCAAACGCAGCAAAGAACAGGCCGAAGTAGGCTGCCCCCATCAACGGGCCGGGTAGTCCGCCACTACCACATCCGCGCCGTCCTTCTTCAGGCCGATGACCTGATACGCGTCGCTCATGCCGTCCATTTCCATGCCCGGTGAGCCCATTGGCATGCCCGGTGCAGCCACACCCAGCAGATCGTCGCGCTTGCTCAACGCAAGCACCTGATCGGCCGGCACATGGCCTTCAACGAATTTGCCATTGATGATCGCCGTGTGGCAGGACGCCAGACGCGGT
Organism: Pseudomonas sp. Marseille-Q5117; assembly: GCF_946901175.1. Lineage (NCBI taxonomy): Bacteria > Pseudomonadati > Pseudomonadota > Gammaproteobacteria > Pseudomonadales > Pseudomonadaceae > Pseudomonas > Pseudomonas sp. Marseille-Q5117. The sequence goes on from NZ_CAMPPP010000013.1 coordinate 59,791, forward strand.
GGTACGCCGTGCTGCTGTTTAAAGCTGCTCATGTCGCTTTCGACGTGGTCTTCGACTTTGAAGCCATTGGCTTCGAGATGGCTGATCCACTTTTTGCAGCAGCCGCAATTGGCATCGCGGTGCACTTCGATCGGGATCAGTTCGGCGGCTTGCGCCAGGGAGGAGATGAACAGGGCGCTCAGGGCGAGCAGACGCAGTTGGCTACGCATGGGAATGGGCTCTCGACTCGGTGGAGGTCAGCAAGAACGCATTTTGACCGGTTTTTCCATCCCGGCATCAACTGAGTGTTTCCAGTTACTACAAAACACCCGAACCATTGCAGGAGTGAGTCTGCTCGCGAATGCGGTTGACCAGCCGCAGATACAGTGACTGAAAAATCGCTTTCGTGAGCAGGCTCGCTCCCACAGGGGATTGGCGTAAAGGCCAAAATCCCGGTGGTCGCGGTTGGCTTAACTGACCTTGAACCGCCCCATGATCGCACTCACGCGGCTGTTGGCTTCAAGCAGCTGGCGGGTATTCAGCTCGCTGGCCTGGCCGCTCTGCACCAGTTCATCGACCATGTGGCGAATCTGCACCATGCTGCGGTTGATCTCTTCGGTCACTGCGCTTTGCTGTTCGGCGGCGGTGGCGATCTGCGTGCTGAGGCTATTGATGTGGCTGACCGAACCGGCCATTTCGTCCAGCCCCGAGTTGACTCGGGCGGTGGCGTCAGCGGCGGACTGGCAACTGGCCTGGGTGTTTTCCATGGCGCTGACCGAGGAACTGACGCCTTGGGTCAGACGGGTCAACATCTCGTTGATTTCCGAGGTGCTGGCCTGAGTGCGGGCGGCGAGGGCGCGGACTTCATCCGCCACCACCGCAAAGCCGCGACCCTGTTCACCGGCACGCGCCGCCTCAATCGCCGCGTTGAGGGCGAGCAGGTTGGTCTGCCCGGCAATCGCACCGATAACACCGAGGATTTCGGTAATGCGCTGGGCATCCTGCTGCATGTTTTCAACTTTGTGTGTAGCGCTGGCCACTTCGTCGATCAGCGCGACCACGCTGTTGGTCGCTTCACCCACCACGACGCGCGAGCGATCGGCGTTTTCATTGGCGCGCTGGGTGAACGCAGCGGTTTCAGCGGCATTCTGCGCCACGCTTTCAGCGGTGGAGCTCATTTCGGTAATGGCGGTGACGGTCTGGTCGGTTTCCGAGGCGTGACGCAGCAGAATCTGGCTGGTGTGCGCCGAAGTGCGTTGCAGATTGTCGAGGCTGGAGGCCATGGCGCCGGTGGCCTGGGTGACTTCGCCGATCATGTTCTGCAAATAGACGATGAAGGTGTTGACCGAATGGCCGATGGCGCCCAGTTCGTCCTCAGCGCGAATGGTGATGCGGCGGGTCAGGTCGGCGTCACCGCTGGACAGTGAATCGATGTTGGCTTTCAGAGCCTTCATGCGCTGTACCAGTTTGCGAATCGCGTAAACCTGCAACAGCACCAGCAGGATCACCAGCGGTATCTGGATCAGGCTGAGACTGTTGAGCACATCGTCACGCTGGGCGGTGAGCATTTTGGTCGGCAGGGCGGTGGCGAGGAACCACGGTGTGCCCTCGATAGGGCGCATGAAGAATGTGGCGTCTTCACCGTTGTTGTCGAACTCGACGCGTTGCGCTTTATCGCGGTTCTGCAGGCCGGTCTTGATCTGATTGATGAAGGTCGAGCTGGCCGCGAGTTCGCTGATGTTCTTCAACACGATCGGACCGCTGATGCGCGAGCTGTTACTGATGATCTTGCCGTCAGCCTCGACGATGAGCATTTCGGCGTTGAGGTCTTTTTCCTTGCGCGCCACCAGGTCGTTGAAGAAGCCCAGGGTCACGTCGATGGTCGAGACGCCCCAGGCGCTGCCGTTCTTGTAGATCGCCATGGCGCAGTTGGTGCGCGGCTCGGCACTCGCGTCGTCCTTATAGGCAGCGGCCCACGCGCACTGACCGCGCGGAGTGGCCATGCCGCCCTTGTGCCAGCTCTGGTCGTAGTAGTTCGGTGCGGCGTCGCTGTTCCAGAAGGTATTGACCTTGAGCTGACCCGAGGCGTCGCGATGCCAGAAAGTGCTGAACTTGTTGCGCCCGGCTTCGCGCTGGCCGGGCAACGGCCAGATACCGCCGCCAAAGACTTTCAGTTCGCCGTACTGATCCACCAGCCCTGGCAGCACCACGTCGATGGCGGCGCTGTCGAGCAGGGGGATGGTCTGGGTGATGCTGCGTTGCTGCGCCTGCACCTTGTTCAGTTCGCCCTGAATCTGCACGGCGACTTCGGCGATGCGGTTGAGCACGACCTTCTCTTCGGTATCGCGCAGGGTCGGTGCGACCAGTTGGCTGATGCCGACCACGGTCAGCACGGACAACAGCAGGATGAACAGAATCAGAAACAGCGTGTAGCGAGCCTGAATAGTGCGCAGTGCGGGCATGGAACTGATCCTTGAGCGGCGTTTTTGTTGGAGGGCAGGAATAAAACAGGGCGGGTATCACAGCGTATCGTCGTTACGGGCGGAAGCTTTAGGTACTTGCGCGCCGAAAGAACTCAGGGCGATGACCGGTTGGTATCGGGATTGGTACATCCCTCGCAATCGCCACAGTTGTTACATCCTGATGACGGCGCTGAAGCAATGTTTGCGGGCCTTAAGCTCGGTGTCATGAATGTACGAGATTTGTAAAAAAGCGCACAAAAGGGTTGGTTGGATCAGGCGAAGCGGCCGATACTCGCGCCCATTCAATTGGTTGGAACAAGGACATTTCATGCTCATTGCACAAGGAATCCTCGCATGACGATCGGCTATACCGGCGCCTGGGAAAGCAAGGCGGGCGTAATGGTCCGTGATACCGGCGCGAAAAAGCAGGTTTCGCAGAGCGTCAAGGTGCAGCAGATGCTGACCCTGGTCGGCAACGATCCGAATGCGCTTAACGTCGCGGAGATGGACAAACAGGGTTTGCGCAAGCAGATCAAGGGCTTTGATCCAGCCAACGTCTCCGTCAAGCAGTTGGGCAACCTCAGCGAGTTCCTGCGCGGGCGCGGCCTGATTTCCGAGATCACCTCGATCACCTTGCTCAATGCCGGCGACAAATTCGACCGCTTCGGCGTGCAGAAAGACCCGGAGGCGAAGTTCAACGCGCTGGAATATTTCGCCACGCAGCTCGATGCTATCCAGACCAACAGTCTCAATGGCAATTACTACGGCAAGAGCCTGATTCCCGAATTCAAGAAAGCCATTTACGTCCTGCAGAATCTCAAGACCTATGGCGAAGGCAATGCGGCAGTTCCGTCCGACAAAGGCCTGAAGGCAAAGGCCTGACATCTGCCGATGAAGCCCGCTCATCCGTGTGCGGGCTCGGGCTGTTTACACCGCAGCCATGGCTCGCCCAGTGAGTTGACGTTGTGCCTGGTCGTGTAACTGCTGCATGTGCGGGCAATGCAATGTCAGCTTGCGCGTGCGGTAGCCGCGATGAAACAACGTCAGCCAGCCTCCTCCATTGTCTTGCGCAGGCGCCAGACCGGTGAAAGCAAAACCTATGGCGTTAAGACTGTGCAGATCCACGGCAAACTGTCGGGACAGCTGCAAACGAATCGAAATCAGCCAATGCCCGGGCAACGTTCTCAGCTGATCGAGCAGTTCCGGTTCGAGTTTTTCCACGAGCATTTCATGGCGATTGCCGTGTTGTTGAACCTGAACCGAGGGCCCGCGCCAGCATGCTGCACTGGGAGAACAGCCAAACGCCGCCGTCATACGCTCCATGAACGCACGGTAGCGGGTTGGCCACGGCTGCTCCGGCAGCGGACGCTGATAGCCGTCTATGGCGCGGACACCCAAGACGATCGACTCCGGTTTTTTGCAGCCGAAGGGCGAACGGACAAAGTCCGGCAGCAATCCAGTGTTGTGAAAACCGAGACTGATCGCCATGCGTTGAGTGTAAGGGTGATGGGTGACCTGTTTGATCGAAACGCTGCGACAACTCAACGCCTGTGCATGAGTCAGCAGTTGCGCGCCCAGCCGCGTAGCGATGTTCTTGCCGCGGGTATCGGGATGTACGACGCTCAAGGCCAGTTCGGCATCGTGCGAGCTTTCGCTCTGCCGATACAAAGTGGCATGGCCAAGAATCCGTTCACCCTCGACCGCAACCAGTGAGTGCCAGCGCTTGGCTGCGTGGTTCTGATTGATCAGGCAGGGCAGGTAGACGTCGCTTTGCACGTAATGATCGCCGTACACCTCGCGAAACAGTTCGCTGACGGCCGTGGCGTCGCTCTCACGGTAATTGCGCAGGATCAACGGTTCCATCACGCACCTCCCTGTCATGTTGGTCATAGCATCGATGATCGACGATTCGCAGGCTTTTACCTGCGCGAGGATGGCGCACGAGATCCTCGAAGCCGCAGCTCTGGATACGCAGCTCCAGCAGTCGAGCGTCTCGCAGTGGGGTTATCTGCGGGTAAAGTTCGATCAAACGAGTCTCAAGTGTGCCGTCAATGCCGGACGATCGTGCGTTCGCCACATATTTCAATGTCAGCACATCCCTGTCGTCGACCTGTTCAATCACCAATTGCCAATCGTCGCTGCCAGTCGTGCACCTTACGGTGTCGCTGATTTCATCCGTCATCAGCGACAGGATCCCGACCCGCACGCGCTGGCTGCTACAGCTGCGGCCCCTGAGCGCGAATTTGCGTTGCGCCGTGCCCACCGGTTCGCGCCAGCACGCCAGGTCACCCACGGGATAGCGGATCAGCGGCATCAAACGGCGATGGAGGTTGGTCAATACCAGCACACCGGTTTTGTCGCAGTCATCGATCCGTGCCCCTGTGTGCGGGTCGATGATCTCCAGCAGAACGTGGCCGTCAGGCGTGCGGTGTTCGCCCTCCATGCAGTCACGGTGGCTGGCACCGATAAATCCACCGTCGACGCTGGCGTAGCCAATGGAGGCAATGCGCGCATTGGGCAGCACTTGCCGGAGCAGTTGCCGTTGCGAGGCGAACAGGCTCTCCCCGCCGTACAGCACGCTGTCAATCATCGGCAATACCCGCTTGTGTTGCTTGAGCCAACCGGCAAAGGTCAATAGCTGCGCGGGCGGGCCGGCCAGCACGTTGATCCGGTGTTGCCCGATGGCATCGGCCAGCCTCGCCGGGTCAACGTCACCGGTAAACGGAAATTCGGTGACAGCCGGTGTAACGTGGGCCAGGGAATCGTGGATAAACAGGAAACTGGCATAGAGGTCGCCGGCGAAAAACAGATTGGCTACTCGGTCGCCGGGGTTGAATTGCGCGCTGAGACTGCGGCCGAAGTCCTCGGCCGTGCGTTGCCATTCAGCGCGCGTATAGACCGACAGTCGGCCGCCCCCGGTTGACCCGCCGGTCTTGAAGACCAGCGCAGCCCGTACGGGGGCAGTCAAGACTGCCCATTCATCAAGGTTCTCGCTGCCAGTCCAGAATCCTGCAGGATCGAGCACAGGCCATTCACTCAGTCGGTTGAGCGCCTCAGGAACCTTGGCGAGACAGTTGTTGTAGTAGGGCGAATGCTGACGGACAAAGCCCATCAATTCGCCAATCGGGTCGTTTTTTTTCACGATGTCTTCTTCTTGTTTCGAATAAGCCAACTCACGTTCGAACGTCAGCGGCGAGAGTCAATGACCAACGGCGTCTTGCCGCTGTATTTGTTCTGAATAAAGGTCACGGGCAAGCATTGTTCTATGTGCAGAACCAGTACTCCGGTGTCGACGGCGCTCATCAGGGTCGAATTATTGGCGAGCCGTGCCCTGACCGCGTCGGCTGCAAGTTCGCTGTGCACTTGCAGCCGCTCGATGCCCTCTGCGCTGTGGTCCAGACGCAACTGAAACGGAACTTGCAGTCGTGTCGCCAGTTCGCTCAGAGAGATAAAGTAAGTGCCGATACGCAGCAGCGTGCCGTGGCGTTGCAACAGTTCGAAGCGCGGCGACTGCAGTCCGCAGGCGCAAACGCCCGGCAGCCAGCGCCCGGTGTCGCCAAGCTCATAACGCTCAACGATCTGACCGCCGTCGCGGGCGAGGGAGGTCACCACCAGCCGGCCGACTTGATCATCGACAATCGTTACATCCTCATCGAACGCGACGACTTCCAGCTGCTGGATATCATTCATCAAATGGAACACCCCGTCCGCTGAAGCCTGGCACGCATGGCCAAGCGGGCCGGCATCGACGCTGCCGTAGATCGCCGAGCGAATGAGCACGACGCCACAACTGCGCAGCAATTCACGGTTCTGCTCGCTGAGGTGCTCGCCACCCATGAAGACCTTTTCGACCCCGCCATAAGCGCGCAGACGCTCCTGCTCGTTGAGGAACAGGCGATGCAGCGTGCCGGGCATGCCGACCAGCACATTGACCCGCTGTTCGATGATCAATTGGGCAATTTCCCGATAGTCTTCATCGGCCGGGGCGGCCATGGGCAGATGCGTCACCTGCAGGCATTCCAGCGCTTTGTTGAGGCTCAGAAAACCGGCGTAGAGCCCGCCACAGTAGAACAGGTTCATGACCCGATCCCGCGCCGGATCGAGGCCGGCGGCGAACAGGCCGTCAGCCGTTGCGCGCATCTGACGATCGAAATCGCGATAGCTGTAGCCAGCCAGCGCAGGGGTGCCGTTACTGCCGCCGGAACGAAAATACAACTGCGCCTGAGCATTGACGGGTTGGGCGATGAAGGCCGCTTTGTCCATGATCGGAGCGCGCGACTTCGCCGGTAATGGCGCTACATCGAGACGGGCCTGTCTTGGCAATTGCGCGGTCGCCAGACTCACCGATACCCGCCGACTCAGACGTTGTAACGCATAGACGCCGTCATGGGGCTCGCCCTCGTAACCATCATGAATGCTGTCGATCGGTGCGATACGCGTAACCCCGGCTGCGATCAGCGTCCGGGTCAGCTCGACAATGCGCGGTTGCGCGCACACCAGCGCACAGCTTTGCAAGACGTTGCGCCATGGCTGCAGGGTGGCGGTCAGCAGTGCCATCGGCACGGGATGCAGCAGCACGCTACGAAACAGCGGCGACGGCGCAAGTTGCCGGTTATGTGCCCAGATCACCCGCCAGCCAGAGCCATTCCAGACCTGTCCGGTTTGCCCGGCAAAGCTCTGCGCCAGACTGGCCATTTGCGTGTGCATGGTGATCTGTGAAGCTTCCTGAAGCGTTGGTAACAAAGCGGGCCATTGTCCTGCACGTCGCTTTAGCGCCTGCGCCAGGCGTTCACCGATATCGCACAAAACCTGCGGATCGTCGCTGTCCACCAGCACCCACTGCGGGCTGGAACAGGCCTGCTGATCCAGGCGGCAGACTTCATCGGCCACGGCATCGAGCGCCTCGGGTGTGGTCGCTTCAGGGGTGAGATAGACAAAGCTGATGCGGTGCCCCCAATCAATCCAGCGACAACCCGGCGCCAACTGTTGCCGAATGGCTTGCAGCGCCGCTTCGCCACCCCACGCTGCGACACCGTTGGCATGCTTGCATAACTGGCCCGTCTGCTCGGAGCTCGCGGGGATAACCGCCACGTAACCGGGCAATTGCCCGCTCGCATCGCACGCTACCAACGCGCTCAGCAGTTGCGCCGTCAGGCCTTGATCGCTGCGGCTGGGTCGCAACCAGTTGATGTTGCCGGCCAGCAGACTTTCGACCACGGCGCAAAAGGCCAGAAGCGGCGCGTTGGCGGGCGTGATGTGCACCACCAGTCCGAGCGGACGCCAGGCTTCGAAGCGCGGCTGGCGATAATCGATACGGCGCAATGAATCGGCATCCGCGCCGAGTTCACGCTGGCGCTTGTAGAGCAAGGCCTCAGGCTGGCAGAAATCGATCAGGGCCTGACGTTGTTCAGGGTCGAGAGGCAGATCCGCGTTAGCGCTGCGCAGATGCTCGGCAAAGGCTGACACGGTTTTGATCACCGTGCTGCTGTCGAGTGATGCCTCCAATTGCTGCGGCAATGCCTGTTGCAAATGCTGCAGTGCGTCGTCGAGGCTATAAGTGTCGTGCAGTTGTCCATTGATCAAGTACATATCAGTGATTCTCCAGTAATTCAGCAGCCGCCAGTGCGCAGCTTCTGCCCGCCGTGGTGCCGGCGCGGCCGTGCAGTTCGAACCAGTCGCTGGTCAATCCGCAGCCGCAACTTGCGCCCGGGTGCAGCGTGGCCAGATCGCTCATGACCACGGCGTGAGCAGGGCTGGAAGCGATGTAAGGCGAGACGAACCCGAGCAGGCCTTGCTGGCCATAGGGCAGCAATGAAAAGTCCCGCGGATCGCGAATCAACACCCGCGAATACACCGGCGCATGAAAATGGTGATGGGCGCATTCGATGTAAGGCACGGCATGCTCGACAGCGCCGTAGCCATCTCGGCAGCGGACGGGGTCGATGCCCAGTTGCCGGTGGATTTGCGCATATAGCTGTTGCTTTGGGATTTCCTGCGCGGCCTGGGTTTTCCAGCCGCCGCCAAAAAATGCCAGCGAACCGGCGGGTAATTGCAGATCCTGCACAGCGGTAGCCTGCATGCGTTGCAGGGTCTGCCAGAGGAACGCCGGAAAGCCGAAAATTCTTACCGGCAAACCTTCTTCAGCGAACGACTGCAACGCGGCGATGACGCCGAACGCATCGAATTGATGGCCGCTGCCGGTAAGGCGCAAGGCATAGAACACGCGGTTGACCGGGGCAAACTGGCAGAGAAACTGGTCGGTGAAGGAAGTGCCGAGCGTTATGCGGCCCTCGGGTTCATGGCTAAGCAGCAGGTAGTTGCATGGCGTCTGCGGCGTGTCCCAGCCGTAATGGCGGAAGATCTGCGCGACCATGAATTGCGCGCTCGCCAGGCTGCGCTCGTCGTAGCGCATGCGGCTCTTCTGTCCGCTGGTGCCCGATGAAGTCAGTTCGAGGGCATCGGCGCCGGTACTGCTGAGCAAGAGGTGTTGCTTGAAGAAACTGGCGAAGATCGGCGGCAGTCGCGACCAGTCATCGAGCTTGTCGAGATCCTCGGGCGCAAGTGCATGGGCCTTGAGCCAGTGCTGATAGCCGGGCGTATGGGCGCAGTGGAAGCGGCTGATTTCTGCCATTGCCCGATCAAACAGATCGGGAATTGTGGAATCCGCGCAATAGGGATCCGTCAACGCGCACAGCGCGTCGGTAAAGGGCAAGTGAGTCATCAATGTTCCTTATTGAGGCGAAGCCACATCAGGCGTGGTGGTTTGCAGGAGGTGGTACATCAGGGGCAGGCACATCAGCCCGCCGAATGCGGCCCACATAGCGAAATATTCAAGACGGGCGCCGCCACCGATGGCGGCAATCAGCGAACCGCCGAGCCCCATGACGGCAATCGAAATCATGCCGGTCAGCGCCGATACCAGCCCTTTGCTGTCATCACTGGAAAACAGCGCCAGTCGATACACTGCCGCATTGCTCATGCCCAGCCCGACGGCGTAGAGCGCCACGCTGGCCACTACCGGTCCAGGTCCGGCACCGAGCAATGCGCACGCCGCCAACAGCAGCAGACCCAGACAGAACGGCCAGAGCGCCAGTTGAATCAATTGCTGCAATGAGTGGCTCTGCAGCAAGCGGTCGAGAATCAGATTGCCGGCGATCACCGCAGAAAATACCGGGATCTGCCACAGGCCATATTCCAGTGACGTCAGTTCCAGAACCCGCACCAGCAGCAACGGTGCGAGGCCGATCCAGGCAATCAGCGGCAGACTCATCAGGCCCAGCGCCAGACTGGCGCAGAGGAAGCGCGGATTGCCCAACAGCGCGGCGTAGCGCTGCGAAGTGCGGCGCAAGGAGAAAGGTACTTGGGGATTTCGATGCCCGTCGCGGCGCTCGACGCCTACGGTTTCCGGCATCCACAAATACAGACCGAGCCACACCAGCGCGGCGCCGCCGCCGAGCAGCAGAAAAATCTCGCGCCAGCTCAGCCATTCCAGCAGCACTATGCCAAGCAGCGGCCCGAGCAGCGGCGACAACAGAGCGACATTGCCCAGCAGCGCCATGAGCCTGACGGCGTCAGCTTCGCAAAAAACCTCCTGCAACGCCGGGTAGCTCACCGCTACGAGAAACCCCAGCCCCATGCCTTGCAACAGACGCAACAGGTTGAACGCTTCAATACTGTGGGTTAAAAAAGCTGCCGCGCACGACAAACCGAACAGTGCGCTGCCAATCAACAACAGCGGCCGGCGGCCGAATTGATCGGACAACGGCCCGAGGAACCACTGCAAGCAAACGCCACCCAGCAGATAAAGATTGAACGCATTGGGTACATGCCGCGAGTCTGCCTCGAGGTCGGTTGTCACGGCCAGCATCGCCGGCATGATCACGTCGCTGCCCATGTAGGTCAGGAGTTCGAAAGCGGTCAGCGCCAGACAGAAACCTGCCACTTGGCGGGGGCCGATGTTGATAAGTGTTCTCTGCATGAACATCCCTGTTTATCGGTTGTAGGAAGTTCGCAGAGCCTAGGCGCAGACCTGTGCCGGACCTAGCCGTTTGCTGCGTCAGCAGATTTCAAAAATTTACGGCATGTTTAAAGGGCTGGCGCAAAGCCAAACGTGTTTACCTTGGCTGGTGTTGTGGCAGAAACAACAATGCCCGCTTTGGCGCGGGCATTGTTTGCATGACATCAGGTGGACGGTTGAGCCCTCTTGCAGCCAAAACGCTTCGGCGGCTGTAACATGAGCGCCGTTTGCATCGACGCATGCCCGCAATCGGTCAAGCGCATGACATGCACGCGGATACACACCGGATTCATTCCATCGTTTCAGGAAACCGCAATGACCCAGAAGCAACGCTTGATTTATTCGATTCTGATCGCCCTGTCCGTACTGGCGATCATGCTGGGCCTGTCCTGGCTGCAAAACGCCGGCATGATCACCGAGAAAACTTTCCAGTACGTCGCGATCGGCGTGGCGGTGGTTGTCGTGGTGATCAATGGCGTGATGCGCCGCAAGGTCAAGCCGTAACGGCGAGCACCCGGTGCCTCATTCGTGGTTGAGGACCGCTGCAGCCTGCGGGTGCAGGCTGTAACTCTTGTCGGCGTTGAAGGTGATCACGCCTTCGGCGCACAAGCGTTTCAGCACTTCGCGCACGCTGAGAAACGACAACGGCACGTCCAGATCGAGCAACTGGCTATGCACTCCACGTACGCCCAGGCGACGATTGCTCTGTGCTGCCACGAGCAGGGCGTCGATGACTTTCAGGCGAATCAGGCTGGTGCGCAGGCCGAAACTCTTCAGTAGCACGCGAATACGCTCGTTGCCCGGACGCTCGCCGCGCTGGCTGAAATTGCCAGAGTGCGAACTCATGGAAACGCCCTGTGGCGTCTGGCTACCGTCCGTTGGTAGTTGCGAGTTGTACATGCGATTACTCCTTTTCAGAGCCAGATCGGGAAAGGTTTTGTTGCGCTCTCTAAACAAGACGTTTCAGCACGACAAATCATGAAAGAAAAGATGTAGAAATTTCGTCGCAAATTCGTTTCGGCCTTGTGATGCCGGCCTCGTCCCGAAGGATTGCCCGCTAAATTTTTTTCCTCAGCTTCGTTTCTTCGTCAGGCTCATTGCGCGTGGACGCAGGGGCAATCGACCTTTCGATCAGGAGCAAGCGTGATTATTTCCAGGCAACTCACCGGGCTGGCCCTCGCCAGCACCTTGTTCGGACTGAGCCTGTCGGCCCATGCACTGAGCCCGGCTGCACAAACCAGCGCCGATATTCGCCGCACCAGTTTCGGCGTGCCGCACATTCGTGCCGAGAACGAACGCGGGCTTGGCTTCGGCATCGGTTACGCCTATGCCCAGGACAACCTGTGCCTGTTGGCCAACGAGATCGTCACCGTCAACGGTGAACGCTCGCGTTACTTCGGGCCGGAACAGTTCACTGTCGAACAACGGGAAAACCGCGTCAGTGATGTGTTCTTCACCTGGCTCAATGCTCCAGAAGCGGTCGAAACCTTCTGGCAGGCGCAACCGGCGCAGGTCCGCGACCTGGTCGAGGGTTATGCCGCCGGCTACAACCGCTATCTGGGCGAACGGCGCCAGCAAGGATTGCCGCAGCAATGCCAGGGCGAGTGGGTACGTGATATCAGTGCCGAAGATCTGGTCAAACTGACGCGGCGCCTGTTGGTGGAAGGCGGGGTAGGGCAGTTCGCCGAGGCTCTGGCCGCCGCTACGCCGCCGCAAGCGACCGCACAGGTCAAGCAGGATGCCGAGGCGTTCCAGTTGGCCGACGCCCGTCAGCAACGTTTCGCCCTGGATCGCGGCAGCAACGCCGTGGCAGTCGGCAGCGAGCGTTCGTTCAACGGCCGTGGCATGTTGCTGGCCAACCCGCATTTCCCATGGGTCGGCGGCATGCGTTTCTATCAGATGCACTTGACCATCCCCGGCAAGCTCGATGTCATGGGCGCCGCTTTGCCGGGTCTGCCGATGATCAACATCGGTTTCAACCAGCATCTGGCCTGGACCCACACTGTCGACTCGTCGAAACACTTCACCTTGTATCGCCTGCAACTCGATCCAAAGGATCCGACCCGGTATCTGCTTGACGGCAAGTCGCTGCCGCTGAACAAACAGACGGTTACCGTGCAGGTCAAGCAGGCTGACGGCCAGGTCGTGCCAGTGAAGCGCGATATCTACAGCTCGCAGTTCGGTCCGATCGTGCAATGGCCGGGCAAGCTCGACTGGGACAAGCAATATGCCTACAGCTTGCGCGATGCCAACCTCGACAACGATCGCGTGCTCAAGCAGTGGTACGCGATGAACCAGGCCAGCAATCTCAAGGATCTGCAAAACGCTGTGCACGAAATTCAGGGTATCCCGTGGGTCAACACCCTGGCGGTGGATGACCAGGGCCAGACGCTGTACATGAACCAATCTGTAGTGCCGAACGTCAGCGCCGAGAAGCTGGCCAAATGCAGCGATCCGCGTGTCGGCCTGCGGATGATTGTGCTGGACGGTTCCAACAGCGGCTGTGCCTGGGACATCGATCCGCAAGCGGCACAGAAGGGCATTTTCGCGTCCAGTCAGTTGCCGCAATTGCTGCGCAAGGATTTCGTCCAGCATTCCAACGATTCCGCGTGGCTGGCCAACCCGGCGCAACCGCTCACCGGCTATTCGCCGCTGATCAGCCAGGAGGGCCAGCCACTGGGCCTGCGCTCGCGATTCGCACTGGATCGCCTCGATGTCTTGCGCAAAAAAGGCCCACTGGCAGTCAAGGATCTGCAGCACATGGTAATGGATGACCAGGTGTATCTGGCGACGCAGGTCATGCACGATCTGTTGAATTTTTGTGGTTCTGATCTGGGCAATGATGCGGCGAAACTGAAACCTGCCTGTGCCGCCCTCAAAGCCTGGGATAGTCGCGCCAATCTGGATTCCGGGCTCGGTCTGGTGCATTTCCAGAACATCATGCAAGCGCTGCTCGAATCGCCGGACATCTGGCGTGTTGCGTTCAATCCGGCAGATGCGCAAAACACCCCGCGTGGTCTGGCGGTCGAGCAGCCCGCAGTTGCCAAAGCGCTGCGCGAGGCCATGCTGGCGTCGGTCGAACTGACCGGCAAAATGGGCCTGAAACCAGGCACGCGCTGGGGCGATATTCAGGTGGTCAGCAGTGGCGGGCAGCAGACGCCGATTCATGGCGGGCCGGGGACGCTGGGCATTTACAACGCGATGCAGAGCGTGCCCCGTGAGGATGGCAAACTTGAAGTGGTCAGCGGCACCAGCTATCTGCAAGTGGTGAGCTTTGATGAAAAAGGCCCGCACGCCCAAGGGCTGCTGGCGTTCTCGTTGTCCAGTGATCCGATGTCGAAATACTCGCGGGATCAAACTGCTGCATTTTCGAAGAAGCAGTGGAGTGTCCTGCCATTCACTGAGCAACAGATCAAAGCGGACCCGCAGTATCATGTGCAGACGATCAAGCAGGATCAGGCAGGGAAGGTGGCAGCGCAGTAAACAGTCGTCGCCTGAAACAAACGAAGGCCGCCTCCCGCAAGGGACGCGGCCTTCAGCTTTTTGGTGGACGCTGCGGCATCGAATTGATTACCGGGTTGCCTTCTTTGTTGCGAGTCAGGTAGACCGGCAGTACTTTCGGCAGGCTGTTGGCGAGGTTGTTCATCTCTTTGATGTTGTAGACACCGCCCACGCGGATCGCGCCGGTACTGGTGTCGGCCAGCATCAACGGCTTGTCCAGGTAACGGTTGATCAGCGGCAGAGCGTCGTGCAGCGCGAGGTTGTCCAGTATCAGTCGGCCGCTGCGCCACGCCAGCGAGGTATCGCCGGGGTAGGTCTGGCTGATTTGCGGTGCGTAATCGCCATGTCGGTAGCGTGCCTGCATCGATGGACTCAGACGCAAGCCGTCGCCCGTCAGATCGCGATTGCTGCTGACCAGCACCGAACCCTCGACCAGATTGACCCGCACCTGATCTTCGTACATCCACACATTGAACCGGGTACCGGTCACGCGGATCTTGCCGTCACCAGCGCGCACCACAAACGGATGAGACGCGTCATGGCTGACATTAAAAAACGCCTCGCCCTTGTTCAGAGTGGCGCGACGTTCATTCTTGTAATTGCTGAAAGTCAGGTCGGTGTTCAGGTTGAGTTCCAGCTGGCTGCCGTCACTCAGAGTGATCTGACGCACACTATCGGTGGCGGCGTAATGCTGATAGCTGTTGGGTACCCAGCCCAGATTCCAGCCGCTGTAGGCCGCGAGCGGCAAGCCGATAGCGCAGGCGCCGGCGATTACGGCGAACTTGCGCCACGAACGCAAGGGCTTGCGCTGCGCCGCGAGCGCCTCGGGCTCGGTTCGAGGCAGATCCCCGGCGACTTCCCAGATTTCCTGCATCGCTTCGTATTCGAAGGCATGCAGCGGATGGGCTTCGTGCCAGGCTTCAAATGCGCGACGCTCCTCGTTCGAGCAGTCAGCGGCGTGCAAACGCATGCACCAGTGCGCGGCGGCATCGGTGATCGCATCGTATTCGGCTTCCGAGAGAGTGTCTTGGGTCATTGACTGGTCCTGATTTCGCTCATTCTAACCTTGCCGGCAGGCTGCCGAGAACATCTGTCATGGCATTTGCCCATCAAGGTGGAACTTATTTTTCCCTGTGGCGCCCAAAAAAACAGGAAGCAAATGCCTACTATCCATAAATGGAGTGAAAAAATGATCAAAAAGACATTCGCAGCCCTGATTGCCACCGCCGGTTTGCTCAGCGCCGGTGCCGCCCTGGCGGACAAGCCAGGCGCAGGCTGGATCACCATCGAAAAAGCCATCGAGGTCGCCAAGACCAAAGCCGGCTATGTCGAGGTCTATGAGATCGGCGCCGACAATGACGGCTACTGGGAAGGCGAAGGGCGCAAGGCCGACGGCATTGTCTACGAATTCCGCATCGACGGCGCCTCGGGTAATGTGCTCCGCGACCAAAAGGACTAAGCCTCAAAGACAGGCTGTTGTAATAAGTGCGCCGGCGTTTAGCCGGCGCACTTTTTTGTTTACGGTACAGATACCATCTGGCTTGAGACCGGCGCTGGCAGCGGAATGGGCGCCGGCAGGGGGTCCAGCTCTCGGCCCATTTCGCTGATGAGTAATGCGATCGAGTCGGCGTTGGCCAGTATCACGTCAACACGTGCCTCGTCAGAGACTGGACTGCGAAACGCCTTGCGTGCCTCGGCAAGGGTTTTGGTTTTAGTCAGGGTCAGAATTTTTTGATAGTCATCGGCGTGCGATGGTACCTGGTCGATGTCCACCCAGTTCCCCAGATCATCTTTCTCCAGGAACAACTTCGCAGGTGGTGTAGCGCGCGACAGCGATTTACGCAGGCGATCAAGATCATCCTTGAGCAACTGGCCGTCCGCAGTGGTGGTGTCGATAAGGCTGGGAAAGGGTGCCATCGCCTCTACTGCAGCCAGATCTTCGCTATCGCAGACCAGATGCGACAGTTCATGGAGCAGAATGACGGCCCGAGCGTGGGAGTCCACGTTGAATCTGGGAGGCAGAAACTCCGTATAGGCGTTCAGCCCCGGATTGAAGAAGTGCTGGGTAAAGTGGACGATCTTCTTGCTGTCCTGCTTGAAAACGAAGGCAACCGTATCGTCACCGTAGCGCTTGTTCAGGCCAGCAAAGAAGCGATCGGTGTAGAGCAAGTCATCCTTGGGATCCGTCAGCTCACGGCACAACGGGATGATGACCTTCTCGAACTTCCTCAGCAGCGCCGGCGTAACCTGTGCCACGTCAAAAAAATCCCTGAGCACTCGCTCAACCCGCGTGCCTCCCAGGTTATCGCGGTGAATGACGAAGTTATGCAGGCAATTGAGCGCGTAGGCTCTTGCCCGGATGACGGCCTGCTGTATCACGAAAGCCCTGGCGGGAGAGGTGCGGTTGATCTGTGCCATGCCTTTGGCCTGGACCTTTAGCACGACTGAGCGTTCCTTTTCGACATTTTCTTGCAATGTTTTCGGTCGCTTGCGTCGGCAGCGCTGCACGGTCTGGCCGTCGCGAGCAATGATCAGTCTTGAGTTTTTTTCCTCAAGTAGCGGTCCTGCACTGCCATCCTTCTTGCGCATAAACCATTTTTTTTCCGCCTTGACGACGGAATAGACCTTGCCGGCAATCGCGACATAATTTTTCGCGGTGGATGCGTCGCGATAAACCAGTTTACTGGCCTCAAGCTTGAGGCTGTTCAGCGCCTTGCTGGTTTCAAACGATTGCAAGCTAACACGAGCAGGGGCAGCGGGCGGCACTTTCGCCCAGCGCGCGGCGGCTTGTACCGTCGTGTCAGTAACGTCAGGAGTTTTTACCTCAGAGGCAAATTCAGAGGTTGCCGTTTCCGCCTCGGTTTCCCAGGACAAACGTCCCAGGCTGAACAGCGAGATTGCCCCCGCAATAAAGTTCTTCAGGCCCTGCGCCCAATGGTGATCCTGAAGGCCTTCGGCGGATTCCTTGAAGTCCTGATAGCTTTTCCAGAGAAAAAACAAAGAGGCGAGTTTGCCCGGCAACAAGTGCGGCACCAGGCGCACCCCGTGACTGAAGAGAAACTTTGCCGCTTCCCAATCCGCCTGGGCATTGATCTGTGGCTGACTTTTGAGCAATTGCAGCAGGAGGTTGAGGGTGTCTTTGTGAAACCGCTCGAGCACGTTGCTGCTGATAGCCTGACTTTCAACCGTGATCTCGCTGGGTTTGCCAATCGTCGTTTGTAACAGGTTCCTGAACACGGCCTGCTGGTCTTCAGGCAGACGCCGGATGATCAGATCCTGAAAATGCCCGGGAGTATTCAGTGCATCGATCAACTGCACCTCGTTTTCGAACTCGCGAAAAACGAATCTGGAATAGGGCGCATACAGCACCCTTGGCCCTGTTTGCCCCGATCCTGGCCCGATGACATATAGCCCGAGTGCGTCGACGGGATCAGCGCCACCGGTCTTGATCAATGATAGTGGGCAAACAATCGCGTGGGCTCCCTCGACCGTGGCGCGAGCTAATCCATCGGGCATGTCGAGCACTTGGCAAATATAGTCATAACCGTTCCCGGACAGTTGTTGCTGCAACTTCAATGCGTGCGCGTGTTGCATCAACTGCCAGGGCAACTGACGGACGAAACGTTTTTTACTGACGCGCGCAGCCTCATTGTCACCGGACAGCGCGGCAGTCACTTTGCGTGCATAGGTCGTGGCCACTTCCAGCGATTGCAGCAGTTGCCGCACGGCGGACTGATCGAAGTTTTTTGGTAAAGCCGTGGCTGTTTTCGCCGCAACCTTGAAACCGCTGCCCTGCACGGCGTTGTAGTGATGCAGGGCAAATTCCAGCAGGTCGCAGGCCGGGCCTGCAAGCGTCAGGTTCGGAGTGATCTGAATGTCCTGCGGCTTGAGTCGGTTATTGGGGTATCTGGTATCGAGCAGTGTCTTCAGCGTTTGCTCGATGTGGGTGGCCAGGGGCGGAACGCCCTCAAGGAAATCCTTGCCATCGATAAACGCGAGCCGCACTTCATCCAGCAGCGCTAGCTGCGTGTGCTGTTCCGTCATTGGGGCCATGCGCAACCAGTCGGGGTAGTCCAGATGACGGGCAACGCTACGGGCGATATCGATGGCTCGGCGCAGATTGGTATCGATGACGGTGGCTTTCATTTCGGCAAGTAACTTCGCCAGCGTGTCTTCGTCCTTGATGCACGTGCGTAATAGCTCACACTCGGCCATGTAATGTTCAATAGCCGATTGCATGCGATCACTCGACACACTCCCTTCTATCAACTCGAAATTGCCAAGCGTGTACTGCTGATCCAGGCGCCGTTGCCTCGTTGGCAGATTTTCCAGCAGGATTTGACTCTGGTTGTTGTCGTCGAGCCGTCGTTGCAGTTGTTTGCGCGCAGTCTCGATATCGTTGAAGGATTCCAGGCCATTGGCTGGTGTCCAGAGAATCGCGCGTCCGGAGTGCGCGACATCCATGCCACCGCGCTCGGTCAACAGCACACAATGAGCAAGCGGCAGTGCCTCACTCTGGCCGGCGCATTTCACGGTCATTGACCAGGCGTCCGGGCGAAAGCCATTGAGCGACTGGCGCTCGGCGCGTGTCGGGTGCCCTGTATCGAACACGGTATGGATAATCTTTCGTTCGGCCTCCAGCCACGAACCACTGAGAGTTCTCAGCTGTGCTTCGCCGCGCATAGCCGCCTCGAATGCCTGCGCCAGCTTCCAGCCAATGCTTTCTACAAAGCCGCGCTGCTCCCGACTGCTCGCGGTCGGCTGGTTCTTGAAGTTGCCGGTCAGGCTGTCCAGCGTTCGTTGCAGACTCGTCTGCAGTTGCTCGGCCTTGTCCGCCTGCACCAGTGACGATGGCGGCGCACTGGCAAACAAAGGTCGGGTGCTCCAGCGCTCATTGGCGTCAAGCCTGAGCAGGCGCTGATGGATCATTGACCGGATATCCAGCGCCTTGTCGAACAGCGCGTGAATATCGCTGGTGCGTTCGCTCTGACGAAACGACTGCAGGGCAAATTCAATGTTCTGCCGCTGTTTGGTGAGGACTGCCTCAAACAGGGTCGTCATGATTTCGCCGCCGATGTTTTCCCCTGACACCTGAGCATCGGTAAAACCAAGGTAGCGTTTGCGCTCCTCCAGGCTCATCAGCCCGTACAGTTCGTCTTCGTGTCCGGCAGCACCGAGTTTTGCCGTCAGTGTCTGTTTGAGATCGGCATAGTCATTGAGTACCTGCACGCCTTCGCTGGGCGTGTAGAGGTAGGCTTTGTCATGATTAATCATCAACGACCCGGCCAATTCGACCTGGACGCTGTCTTCGCGCAAGCACACGGTTTCGAAGGTTGGCCTGCGCACGGCTACGTTCGGCTCGCGGATCAGACTGTGCAGGGCGTCGAACTCACTGGCGGAGAGAATTTCCGTTTCGCGCTTGATCATCAAGTCCGCGCGCGCCTGATCCATCAGTGTCTGGGCGAAGAGGGTGCGTCGCGGCGAGCCCTCGAATGAAGCAGCATTCCAGTAACCTTCGAGCTGCCGAAACAACAGCATGGTCAGTTTGCCCGATGCGCAGTTGATTGCAGTCGCCCACGCTGATTGATCATCAGTGCCGGGGAGACGGGTGGGATGGGAAAATTCAACGGTCTGACCCTGCGGCCAGCCCTGACGGCGAAAATGCACCAGCAACGCTTCAGTCAGTGAGTGTGAATCAAGCCACTGTCTGTCTTGGCCGGAGGAGGCGGGTGTCTTGACGGTGTAAAAACCGACTCGGGTTTGCGACTGCTGCAGGTCGCCAAAATGTGGCTTGAGCAGATCGTCGAGAATTGCTTGCAGCAGTGTAGTGAGCGACGGCAAGCGTTTCAGTTCGTCCACGAGGTCGCGTGCGCAGGCTTCCTGCGAATCGGTGATTGCTGTTTGTTGATCCTCGAATACATCACCTGTGATGGTTTCGCGGGTGATGGTAATGCCGCGTTTCTCCACCAGCTCCTTGCGCAGCGAAACGTTTAGAAAAGCCAATAGATCGTCTTGCTCGTCTGCATTGTCGAGGCGCGCTTGCAACGCCTCCGTCAGCGCCTGGTCATCGCTGTATTTTTTCAAGCCGTCGTAGGGGGTGTACAGAAACATCCCGTCATCATCAGGCGCCGCGCCAAGAATGAAACTGCCAGCCAGAGGTACAGGCAATTGCTTGTCGGCGTTGAGCAGAATGCGTTCGGCCAGCATCGGCGGAGTTTGTGCGCTGCGCAGGGTCTGGGTGGCCAGCTGCACATGCGCGAGCCAAACAAAGTCTTTGCTGTTGAAACCGTGTGTTTTAGCCAGGCCGGCATGCAGGCCAGGGGATTTCAGAATGTCGGGGAACAGCAGTGGTGCGGTCGGACTGGACATCATCGGAGCTCTGAACGGGGCGCCATCAGGCAGGGACTCGACAGTAGGCCCCCAGCCCGGAGCAGGTGCGGTAGATGGATACCGCACGCGCCGGATCGAAATGTGAGGTCGGCGCCGCCAGCCATTGCCGTGCAATCGAAGGGTTGACAGCTGACAGCTCTGGCGGGGTTAATCGGTGGGCAAATTGACCGTACGCTGTTGTTCCCTCCAATAATCATTCTGGAGCTTCAGATGTCTGCGCCACACGATCAGGGCACGCCCACGTTATCCCTCGAAGCACTCACGCAACTGCTTGAAACGATTTTCCTGCGCCACGGCACTTCCAGCGAAGTGGCCCGGGTACTGGCCGCCAATTGCGCCGGCGCCGAGCGCGATGGCGCGCACAGCCACGGTGTATTTCGCATTCCCGGCTATGTCTCGACACTGAGAAGCGGCTGGGTAAATGGCTACGCGGTACCACAGGTAGAAGACGTCGCCTCGGGTTTTGTCCGCGTCGATGCCGGCAATGGTTTTGCGCAACCGGCATTGGCCGCGGCCCGACCGCTGCTGGTGGAAAAAGCCCGTCATGCCGGGATCGCGGTGTTGGCGATCCGTAACTCGCATCACTTCGCTGCGCTATGGCCGGATGTCGAACCGTTCGCTGATGAAGGCCTGGTGGCGCTGAGCGTGGTCAACAGCATGACCTGCGTGGTGCCCCATGGGGCCGACCGGCCGTTGTTCGGCACTAACCCGATCGCCTTCGCCGCGCCAAGGGCCAATGCCGCGCCGATTGTTTTCGACCTCGCCACCAGCGCCATCGCCCATGGCGATGTGCAGATCGCGGCGCGCAAAGGTGAAAAACTTCCGGCCGGGATGGGCGTCGACAGCCTCGGTCAACCGACCCAGGACCCCAAGGCGATTCTCGAGGGCGGGGCGCTGTTGCCGTTTGGTGGCCACAAGGGTTCGGCACTGTCGATGATGGTCGAGTTGCTGGCGGCGGCATTGACCGGCGGCAATTTTTCCTTCGAGTTCGACTGGTCCAACCATCCTGGCGCGAAGACGCCATGGACCGGCCAGCTGTTGATCGTCATCGACCCGAGCAAAGCGGCGGGGCAGAGCTTTGCCCAGCGCAGTGAGGAACTGGTGCGGCAAATGCACGGGGTCGGGCTCAAGCGCTTGCCGGGGGATCGACGGCATTTGCAGCGCAGTCGGTCGATGGCGCAAGGGATTGCGCTGGATGAGCAGACGTTGGGGCAGTTGCGGGAGTTGGCGGGGGAGTGAGTCTTTTGTTGTTCTGACGATTGCAGTGATAAGGTCAAAAGCCCCTCACCCTAGCCCTCTCCCAGAGGGAGAGGGAACTGACCGCGTGGTTTGGGCGAGATACGCCGACTTGGGATACCGAGGTGAATTCAGTAATGGAAAAGCAAAGCGGTGGGCATAAAAAAAGCGAACCCTGAGGTTCGCCTTTTTCCGTGCGCCTGACTCAGCGACGGCCGAGTAGCAGGCCCACCACCAGACCGAAACCGGCGGAGATCGCTACGGTTTGCCATGGATGGCCACCGATGTAATTTTCCGTGGCTTCAACGGCGGGTTTGGTGCGGTCGCGCACGCTGGACACCGAATCCAGTGCCAGCTGCAGCTTCTGGGCGATTTGTGCGCGCAGGGTTTCTGCTTCTTCGCCTACCAGTGAAGCGCTGCTCTTGAGCAGTTTGTCCGATTCTTCGATCAGCGCCTGAAGCTCGCTGAAAGCTTGATCCTTGATTTGCTCTTCGGCAGCTTGCGAGGCGGTTTTACGGGCCATTGGGTGACTCCTTGCAGGTGAATGGACAGTGACCAATGGAGTGTGGCGGCAGGCGAAAAGTTGCATGTCATTCGTGGGCAAGGGAAAAACCTGCAACGGAGATTTGTGTCGAGCGTGTAAGATGTCGCCATTTTACGCAGCAGGATAAATCCCCATGAGTTTCAATCTGGCCGACAAATCCCTCGCAGAGCGCGCAGCGTTGGAAGACGAGAAATCCCGTCTGTTCGAACTCTGGCAGAACAATCTGGGCAAAGCCAAAGGCGAAGCCGCGCGCTTGTTTGGGGAGCGCTCCAAGCGCAAGGGCAAATGGGCCGAGTGGGTTCGCGCCGAGCTGGACAGCATGTCGCCGCCGGAATTCGCCAACATGGTGCGCAGCGAAGTCAATCGCCTGATGGCGGCGAACAAGTAAAGCGCGTCACGCCTGGGTGAACGTTTCGGCAATCGCCTCGCGAACCTTGACCAGCACCGGATCGATCTGTGTGCTGGTGCGCCAGCCCAGTTCCACCGGATAGCGCGGTAAAGCCAGAGGGCAGGGCAGCAATGCCAGTCCGCTCAGCGCCGCGATGCTTTCTGCGGCATGGGCCGGGATGGTCGCCACTGCCTGACTGCCGTTGAGCAGGAAGGGCAGCGCGGCGAAATGCGTGGTCGACGCGCATACCCGGCGACTCAATCCCACAGCCGCCAACCCTTCATCGGTAATGCCGATAAAACCGCCCGACGACACCAGAATGTGCTCGCGCTCAACGAACTCCTGCAATTCGATCTGCTGCTGGCCCGGTGCAAGACTGCCCGGATCAACCAGGCACGCATAGCCGCCTTCCCCCAACACCTGACGACTGAGCAGGCGCTCGGCAAATCCTCCGGCGGTGATCGCCAGGTCAATGCTGCGCTCCATCAACGCACGGGCGACGATCTGGCTGTGGGTCTGGCGGAATATCAGCCGCAGTTTCGGCGCACGACGGGCGATTTCCTTGATCAAGCGGCGGCCGTAGGCAATTTCAAAATCATCTGACAGACCGATCGCCACCGAGCGCCCCTCATACTGATTGGCCGCTGGATCAAGCATGGCCAGACTTTGCCGGCATTTGTTCAGGGCATCGCTGATCACCGGTTTCAACTGATTGGCTTGCAGCGTCGGCGCCAGACCGCGCCCGGTGCGCACGAACAACTGATCGCCATACACCTCGCGCAAGCGACGCAATGCCGCGCTGACCGCCGACTGTGTTACGCCCAAGCGCAGGGCGGCGCGGCTGGCACTGGATTCCTCGTGCAGCGCTTCGAAGACTTTCAGCAGATTGAGGTCGATGTCGGCGATATTCATTTGGCTCATATCATTCAGCAGTGGGCAGGGCTTTATTCATGATCGCGTGACGCCGGAGAATCGGCAACACCTGAACCTGATGGAGTAAAAACAATGGCCAAATCCATAGTGGCGGCGTTGCAGATCGGCGCCTTGCCCGGTGGCAAAGACGAAACCCTTGAACAGATCCTTTCTTGGGAAGACGCAATCCGCGAATCCGGCGCTGCGCTGGTGGTAATGCCGGAAGCCCTGCTCGGTGGTTACCCGAAAGGCGAGGGTTTCGGCACCCAGTTGGGTTATCGACTGCCTGAGGGGCGCGAGGCCTTCGCGCGTTATTTTGCCAACGCCATTGATGTGCCTGGCGCCGAAACCGACGCCCTGGCCGGATTGTCAGCGCGCACCGGGGCAAATCTGGTGATCGGCGTGATCGAGCGCGCCGGCAGCACATTGTATTGCACTGTGCTGTATTTCGATCCGCAGGCCGGGCTGCTCGGCAAACACCGCAAGCTCATGCCCACCGGCACCGAGCGACTGATCTGGGGCAAGGGTGATGGTTCGACGCTGCCGGTGTTCGACACCCAGGTCGGCAAGCTTGGCGCGGTGGTCTGCTGGGAAAACATGATGCCGCTGCTGCGCACGGCGATGTATGCCAAGGGCGTGGAGGTCTGGTGCGCGCCGACCGTGGACGAGCGCGAGATGTGGCAGGTCAGCATGCGCCACATCGCCCATGAAGGCCGCTGCTTCGTGGTCAGCGCCTGTCAGGTACAGGCCTCGCCGAATGCGTTGGGTGTGGAGATTGCCAATTGGCCCGGGGATCGACCTTTGATTGCCGGCGGCAGCGTGATCGTCGGGCCGATGGGCGATGTGCTGGCTGGACCTTTGCGTGGCGAGGCGGGTTTGCTGACGGCGCAGATCGACACCGATGAACTGATCCGCGCGCGGTACGACTACGATGTGGTCGGCCACTATGCGCGGCCGGATGTGTTCGAGTTGACCGTTGATGAGCGCGCGAAGCCGGGGGTGCGGTTCAACTCCTGACCTTGAAACTTGTAGAGAACCTGTGGGAGCGAGCCTGCTCGCGAAGACGTAGGCACCATGAATATCGCAGTTGCCTGAACCACCGCCTTCGCGAGCAGGCTCGCTCCTACAGGGGTTGTGTGTTGTTCTGCCGATGGAGACCGCTGACTACCACGTCGCCGCACTCGCTTTAGGCAGGCTCAACTTGCCGCTGTCGGTAAAGCGCATCGTGCCGAACAACCCGCCCGCCAGTTTGCCGCGCAGCACGTAGGGCAGGTTATCGAGGCTTTGCGTCTGGCTCAGGCCCAAGGTCTGGCGCAGGAACGAGAACGCCGAGACGCTGACCGGTACCGTGACAATGGCTTCAGAGAAACGCGGGATCGAGCCGCTCTGATCGCTCACACCGGACGCCAGCGAATGGCCATTGACCTCCAGATCCAGGGCGATGCCGTTGTAATCGATCGCCGTTTCATTGGGGTTCTGCACGCGCAGCTTGATCGCGAAGCGCACTTCCAGTTCCTGGCTGGGCAACGGTTCGAGGCCGACCACGTTGATGTTCACCGGGTCGCGATTGGGAAACAGTGCGCAGGCACTGAGCGACAACAGCAGAAGCGACAGGATGACGGCGTGGACGCGGCGCATAAAAAACTCTCGACAAAAAAGGGCTGATCCGTCGCCGGTGCAGCCCTTTTTTTTCGAGGCGTGACGTCAGCGGTTCAACTGTGCGACAGCCGCCGCTTGGCCGGGTTCACCTTTGCCGGTGACGTCGGGGTTTTCCATGACCTGCAGGATCGACGCTTCCGGGTCGAAATCATCTTCTTCCAGCTCGATGAATTCTTCCGGCAGGAAGATGTTCAGCACGATAGCGCACAACGCACCGACAGTTATTGGCGATTCGAAGATATTGCGCAGCGCTTGCGGCAGTTCGCGCAGGACTTCCGGCACCGCCGCGATGCCCAGGCCCATGCCCAGGGAGATCGCCACGATCAGCATGTTGCGACGATGCAGGCCGGCCTCGGCGAGGATCTTGATCCCGGCAACGGCGACGGTGCCGAACATCACCAGCTCGGCGCCGCCCAGCACCGGTTTCGGCATCAGTTGCAGCACCGCGCCGATCATCGGGAACAAACCGAGCAACACCAGCAGCCCGGCGATGAAAAACGCCACATAGCGGCTGGCCACGCCAGTCAGCTGGATCACGCCATTGTTCTGCGCGAACGTGACCATCGGCATGCTGTTGAACACTGCCGCCATGGCCGAGTTGAGGCCATCGGCGAGCAGGCCGGATTTGATGCGACGGATGTACAGCGGGCCTTTCACCGGTTGCCGCGAGATCATCGAGTTGGCGGTCAGGTCACCGGCAGCTTCCAGCGGCGACACGAGGAAAATCACCGCCACCGGCACGAACGCCACCCAGTCGAAATTGAAGCCGTACTTGAACGGCACCGGCACGCTGAACAGCGGCCCCTCGGGCATCGAAGCGAAATCCACCGTGCCCATCAGCCATGCCACTAAGTAGCCGAGGGTCAGGCCGATGACAATCGCGCCCAGGCGCAGAAACGGCACGTCGACTCGGTTCAACACTACGATGGTGCCGATCACCAGTGCCGCGAGAAACACATGGCTGGCCGCGCCAAGATCTGGCGCACCGAAGCCGCCGGCGATGTCGGTCATCGCCACTTTGATCAGCGACAGGCCCATCAGCGTGATGATCGTGCCGGTCACCACCGGCGTGATCAGCATGCGCAGTTTGCCGATGAACTGGCTGAGCACCACTTCGATGAACGCGGCGAAGAAGCACACGCCGAAGATCGTCGAAAGGATTTCGTCAGTGCCACCGCCACGCGCCTTCACCATGAAACCGGCGCTGAGGATCACACTGATGAAGGAGAAACTGGTGCCTTGCAGGCAGAGCAGACCGGAACCCACCGGGCCGAATCGCCTGGCCTGGACAAAGGTGCCGAGGCCGGAGACGAACAGCGCCATGCTGATCAGGTAGGGGATTTCACTGTGCAGACCGAGGGCGCCGCCCATGATCAGGGTCGGGGTGATGATGCCGACGAAACTCGCCAGCACGTGTTGCAGCGCGGCGAACACCGTGGCGGTCAGGTGCGGACGGTCGTTGAGGCCGTAGATCAGGTCGTTGTTGCGCGGGGTTTTGTCAGAGGCGGTCATGGTGATGTGCGCGCCGCAAGGCGGGGCCGGGTCAGAAAATGGGTGCGCAGAATGCCGGAAGAGGGCGGCGAGGGCAACGAGCAATAACTGCCTGAAAGGTCAGGTTTTACTGCCTATGTGGGAGCGAGCCTGCTCGCGAAAGCGGTGGCTCAGTCTGCATCTTGGTCACTGACGAGCCGCCTTCGCGAGCAGGCTCGCTCCCACAATGATCGTCCACGCCCGTTAATCAGCAATGGCCAATCCCCCGTGGCATACTCCCGCGCATGACTTTCGACTCCCCCCTCAGTGCCTGGCAATACGCAGTCGACCACAAGGGTTTCATCCAGGATGAAGCCCAGGAACACGCGGTCTGGGCCTTGCAAAAATGCCATGAAGCCTTGCACGCCGGTGCCCGTTCGGTCGGCGGCGTGTACCTGTGGGGGCCGGTCGGGCGCGGCAAGACCTGGTTGATGGATCAGTTCCATCAGAGCCTGCGGGTGCCGGCGCGGCGGCAACACTTTCATCACTTCATGGGCTGGGTGCATCAGCGTTCGTTCCAACTCAGTGGCATCGCCGATCCGTTGCGCGCCTTGGCCAAAGAGCTGGCCGGCGAAGTGCGCGTGCTGTGCTTCGATGAACTGTTCGTCAATGACATCGGCGACGCGATCATTCTCGGCCGGCTGTTTCAGGTGATGTTCGAGGAAGGTGTGGTGATCGTTTGCACGTCCAACCTGCCGCCGGATGATCTGTACGCGGACGGCTTCAACCGCGACCGTTTCACGCCGGCGATTGCGGCGATCAAGGCGCACATGACCATGGTCGCGGTGAATGGCGCCGAGGATCATCGCTTGCATCCGGGGGCGATCGAGCAGCGTTATTTTGTTCGCGCGGATGATTTACCGAGCGCACTGGAGGCCGTGTTCAAGTCGCTGGCTGCAGATGAGGTTGTCAGCGAAGAACCCGTCGCCGTGGGCCATCGAACACTCGACGTCGTTCAAGCCAGCGAATCCGTGCTGTGGTGCCGCTACAGCGATTTGTGCGAACAACCTTTCGCCGCCATGGACTTCATCGCCCTGTGTGATCGCTACCGGGCTATTCTGTTGAGCGAAGTACCGAACCTCAGCGCACAGAAGCGCGAGGGACGCATTGCGCGCGGTACCGAAGACGGCGCTGAGCGCGTGGTCGCTGGCGACCGGGAATTGCCGCAGTTATCGGTGCACGACGACGGCGTGCGCCGTTTTATCGCGCTGGTCGACGAATGCTACGACCGCAAGGTGCCGCTGTACGTCGAGTCGGCTGTACCGATGGAGGCCTTGTACACCGAGGGCTATCTGGAATTCCCGTTCCGCCGCACCCTCAGCCGTTTGCAGGAGATGCAATTGCAGCGCTTCGCTGAAGCCTGAAAGAAGAGGGCGCCGACATGAGTCAACCGCTGTCCCATCATTTGCTGACCATGGCCTACCAGAATGCCTGGGCCAACCATCGCCTGGCCAAGGCCTGGACCCGGCTCGACGCCACTGAATTGGCCGCGCCACGGGTGAGCTTCTTCCCCGGCATCCGCCTCACGCTTAATCACATTCTCACCTGCGACTGGTTCTACGTCGACGCGCTGGAGCGCGAATTGCGCGGGGACGAGCCGCACCCGGATTGCTACGTTTTCTTCAATGCAGACGAGCCGTTTACCGATGCCGCAACGCTGCGTGCAGAACAGGCCCGCGTCGATCGCCGGCTGATCGCCTATTGCGAACAATTGCGCGATGCCGATCTGGCGAGAATCGTCACTATCGCTCGCGACGAACCGCAACATGACAGCCGCCTGCGCATGCTCTCGCACCTGTTCGAACACCAGATCCATCATCGCGGCCAGGTGCACGCGATGCTCAGCGGCACGACGGTAAAGCCACCGCAACTGGATGAATTTTTCTGTATCGGCGAAAGCGCATTGCGCGCCGAAGACTTCGCCGAACTGGGCTGGACTGAAGAGCTCATCTGGGGCCGCTGACCGCAAAAGATCGCAGCCTCGTTGCACTCGTCAACTCCTACACATATCGGACCGTAGGAGCTGACGAGTGCAACGAGGCTGCGATCTTTTGATCTTCAGCTTTTCAAGTTGCCCTCTCCGGCGCACCCAAGCTAATGTCCCCCCTAGGCCTTCCAGCTAGCACCTTGCGCGCCGGGGCTCTTTGCTTAATCGGGGATGGAAATGGATTCCGCAGAAATACTCGTACTTCAGGCCAGCTACAGCAACCCGGTGCACGCCGAAGCCATCGGCATTGTGCTCAACCACTACGCCGAAGATCCCATGGGCGGCGGTCACCCGATCGCGCCTGAACTGCTGCAACGCCTGCCCGAAGAACTCGCCCGCCGCCCGCATGCCTTCAGCGTGCTGGCCTTCGTCGGCGGCGAACCGGCCGGACTGGTCAACTGTTTCGAAGGCTTCTCGACATTCGCCTGTAAACCACTGGTCAACGTCCACGACGTCGCCGTGGTCGGCAAATTTCGCGGCCTGGGGCTCAGTCAGAAAATGCTGCAGAAAGTTGAAGAAATCGGCCGCCAGCGTGGCTGCTGCAAGATCACCCTCGAAGTGCTGGAAGGCAATGCGGTGGCGCAGGGTTCGTATCGCAAATTCGGCTTTGCACCGGGGATGTTCAATCCGGATCACGGGCGGATGCTGTTCTGGATAAAGGACTTGCAGGCCTGAAGGCTCCTCACCGCAAATCACCAACATAAAAAAAGGCGCCCCAATGAGGGCGCCTAACTGTCATCTCCCGGGCCAGAGCGGAGCCACGGAAGGTTCATCGGTTGCTCGGTAAAGCTCAGTCGCGATAAGACTCGGTCACCTGCGCCGTCTGGTCAGCAGGGACGCGAATTTCTTTCGCACTGGCGTCGGCCTTTTGCTCGCTTTGCGCGTGCTGGACCGGGAAATTTTCGTAGTAATAACGCATCCGTTCGGCACCGCCTTCAGCGAAGGCGCTGGTGGAGCCGAGGGCGAGCAAGGTTGTGAGGATGATAGTGGTGATTTTCATGGTGCCTCCTACTGAACAAGTGGGAGTCGGTTCGTCCGTGAAGCAGACCGCGGAAGAGAGTCTGCGTCGCCGCCATTAACAATGGGTTAACGCTCGTTCGGCGCAAATATTGCGGGGTATTACAGAAACAACGCGGTCGATAGGCACAAAAAAGGGCCTTCTCGGCCCTTTGTAGTTTTACTTCTGCGCTACTTCCGCAGGATCGGGATGCTTGGGTTTCATCAAACTGAAGTCAATCAACGCCCGCCGCGGTGCCTGATACGGATCGCCAATCAGCAGCTTGCGCGGTACGAAGTTGTCGCTGACCAGGCTTCTACTGCGATCCAGTTCATCGGAGCTCAACCCGGCCAAGTCCGCCCAGGTATGAATGAGCTGCGAGCTGCTGTACGGGCGGCTGAGGTCGCCGGCGAAGTTCCAGTCGTGGTTTTCCTTCCACTTCGGCGAGGCCCAGGCCATGAACGGGATGGTGTACATCGGCGCGGTCGGCTTGTTTTCGTTGCGCCCCAGCGTGCCGTGGCCGGCGGAGTCGAAGACATCCTCACCGTGGTCGGAAAGGTACAGCAGGAAGCCATTCGGGTCGGTTTTGGCGTAGTCCTTGATCAGGCTCGAGACCACGAAGTCGTTGTATAGCACGGCATTGTCATAGCTGTTGTAAGTCGGTACCTGATCGTCCCGCACGCCAGCCGGAACGCCTTGGCGATCCTTGAACTTGTCGAACGTCGGCGGATAACGGTACTGATAGCTCATGTGCGTGCCGAGCAGATGCACGACGATCAGCTTGCGTGGCGCCGCATCGGCCAGCGCCTTGTTGAACGGCTCGATGACGTCGCCATCGTACTGGGCCGAGTTCTGGTTGCGGTTGTTGTTCAGGTACACCTGCTCGTCAGCCTGTTCGGAGAAGGTCGTGAGCATGGTGTTGCGCTTGGTCATGGTCTGCTGGTTGGTGATCCAGAACGTCTTGTAACCGGCCTGTTTCATCACGCTCACCAGCGATGGCGTCGACAGGTACAGATCCGGGTTCTGCTCATCGGCGAAGGTCAGCACTTGCTGCAGCGCTTCGATGGTGTAAGGGCGCGGGGTGATGACGTTGTCGAAAACCGCCAGTTGATCCTTGAGCTTGTCCAGTTCCGGCGTGGTATTGCGCGGGTATCCGTAAAGACTCATGCGCTGGCGGTTGGTCGACTCGCCAATCACCAGCACCAAAGTCGCCGGTTGCCCGGCCGAGGCGTCCTTGAGGTTTTTCAGCGGCGCGATCTTGCTGGCACTGTCGAGCATGCCTTGCATGTCCCCCAGCGTTTCCAGATAACGGTGATACGCCACGGCCATCTGCCACGGCACGGCAGGCTCGATGCGGGTTTCGAATTTCTCGAAGCCTTCAGCGAAATTGCCCATGCGCATGGTTTGCTTGACCAGCGGGTAGCCGACCACGGCGATGACAATCGCCGTCGCCGCTACCAGCGCGCGACCACGCGGCATGTACACAGGACGCAGGCGCGTCCACAGAAACCAGGCAAACGCGGTATGGGCGAGGAACGCCGGGATCATCCACCAGGCGAAATACTGGGTCATGTACTCGCCGGCTTCCGACACGTTCGACTCGAACATGATGAAGATGACGCTCTGCGAGAATTCCTGCTGATAAATGAAAAAGTAGCCGAGGCTGGCCATCGAGCAGGCCCACAGCACCACACCGATGATCGCCGCGAGCAGGCGAGTCTGTTTGGGGAACAGCAGCATCGGCGCCAGCCACAGCGCGCTCATCACGAATGCCTGACGAAATCCGGTGAAGCCGGACGTGCCAGTCAGCTGGATCAGCAGTTGGGTAATACCCGAGAAATACCAGAAGAAGACGAACAGCCAGATGAATCCGGCCCAGTCGAAACCGGTCGCAGTCGTTTTGCTGCGTTTGAACAATGCCATTCAGCGCTCCAGCTCAATCATCAGACCCACGCCGGAAACGCTTCCATGACACCGACGAACAGAGGCCGTACGCGCAGGCACGGCCAGAATGGGGCGGAGTATCCCCAAGGGCTTGTGAAAGATTTGTTAAGCGCCGCGTTTGATGAGTATCAGGCGGTCAGAGGTGCAACATGTCGGGAACGACGCGGGTCGTTCCCGAAGCAGGCGGGGATCAGGCGTGGGGCGCGCGCTGCACAACCGGACGCGGTTGCGGCTGCGAGCCTTGGGTCAATGCGCGCAATTGCGCCAACTCGTGCTTCAACTGATCGCGCTCGTCTTTCAACTGGCGCAATTCATCGCGACGGATCGTAACGTAGAGGGTTTGTGGCGGCATTGCTGTGTGTACTGTGCCCATTGCTCACCTCGCAAATGGCGTGCATCAACTGTAAGTCACTCCTCGTTTTGAGGCGCTTGACTTACTATCGGCGCCAATTTTGATTTCTTTTGCCCTGGAAGGGAACTTTTTTATTTTTCATGGTCGGTGTGTCTTCGGCAGGATTCGGGGCGTTATCACTCTGGATCGGGCACAATGCCCGGAAACTTCATCGCAACGCTCTGGACTAACCTCCATCAGTCGCGTTGGGCTATAACCAATGACACACATTTATTTGTAGTAAGGAGCATCAGCACATGCAACTCGGGATTATTGGACTGGGCCGCATGGGCGGCAATATTGCGCGACGTCTGATGCTCAACGGGCACATCACCGTTGTTTACGACCGCAATACCGCTTTCATCGATAACCTGGTCGCCGAGGGCTCCACTGGCGTCGCCGACTTGCCAGCGCTGGTCGCCGGCCTCGACAAGCCGCGCGCGGTCTGGGTCATGCTGCCGGCGGGCGCACCGACCGAAGACACCATCAACACCCTGAGCGAACTGCTCGAACCCGGCGATACGATCATCGACGGCGGCAACACCAACTACAAGGACGACATTCGTCGCGCCAAGACGCTGAACGAGAAGGGCCTGCACTACATCGACGTCGGCACCTCCGGCGGCGTCTGGGGCCTGGAACGCGGCTATTGCATGATGATCGGTGGCGACGCCGAAACCGTGCAGCGTCTCGATCCGCTGTTCGCCGCACTGGCGCCGGGCATGGGCGACATTCCGCGCACCAAGGATCGCAAGTCCGATGACCACCGCGCCGAGCATGGCTACATCCACGCCGGTCCCGCAGGCGCCGGGCACTTCGTGAAGATGATCCACAACGGCATCGAGTACGGCATGATGGCCGCGTTCGCCGAGGGCTTCGACATCCTCAAGACCAAATCCAGCGAACGCCTGCCGGAAGATCAGCGTTTTGATCTCAACGTGGCGGACATCGCGGAAGTCTGGCGTCGTGGCAGCGTGGTTTCGTCGTGGCTGCTCGACCTGACTGCCGATGCGCTGGCCAGCGATCCGAAGCTCGACGGGTTCTCCGGCTCGGTCGCCGACAGTGGCGAAGGCCAATGGACCATCGAAGCGGCCATGGAGCAAGCGGTGCCGGTACCGGTGCTGTCCAACTCGCTGTTCTCCCGTTACCGCTCGCGCGGGCAGGGCACCTTCGGTGACAAGATCCTGTCGGCACAACGCTTCGGCTTCGGCGGCCACGTGGAGATTGCCAAGAAATGACCCGTACGATCCGCAGAAAAT
Organism: Pseudomonas sp. Marseille-Q5117; assembly: GCF_946901175.1. Taxonomy (NCBI): domain Bacteria; kingdom Pseudomonadati; phylum Pseudomonadota; class Gammaproteobacteria; order Pseudomonadales; family Pseudomonadaceae; genus Pseudomonas; species Pseudomonas sp. Marseille-Q5117. Next base: position 92,987 of record NZ_CAMPPP010000013.1, read on the forward strand.
CCAAGGCAGAACCCGCACCACCGACCACTTTGTTTTTGTTCGGTGCCCACGGCGACCTGGTCAAGCGCTTGCTGATGCCGGCGCTGTACAACCTCAGTCGCGACGGCCTGCTCGACGAGAATCTGCGGATCGTCGGCGTTGATCACAACGCCATTACCGATGAAGCCTTTGCGCAGAAGCTCGAAGACTTCATCCGTACCGAAGTGGCGGCGAAGGTCGGCAAGGGCGATCAGATGCTTGATCCGGCCTTGTGGGCCAAGCTCGCCAAAGGCATCAGCTACGTCCAGGGCGACTTCCTCGACGACAGCACTTATTCCGCCCTGGCGGCGAAAATCGCCGACAGCGGCACTGGCAATGCGGTGTTCTACCTGGCCACCGCGCCGCGTTTCTTCAGTGAAGTGGTGCGCCGCCTCGGCAGCGCCGGTTTGCTCGAAGAGACTCCAGAAGCATTCAGAAGGGTGGTGATCGAGAAGCCGTTCGGCTCCGATCTGCACACCGCCGAAGCCTTGAACGCTTGCCTGCTCAAGGTCATGAGCGAAAAGCAGATCTACCGGATCGACCACTATCTGGGCAAGGAAACCGTACAGAACATTCTGGTCAGCCGATTCTCCAATAGCCTGTTCGAAGCGTTCTGGAACAACCATTACATCGACCACGTGCAGATCACCGCGGCAGAAACCGTCGGTGTCGAAACCCGTGGCAGTTTTTACGAACACACCGGCGCGCTGCGTGACATGGTGCCCAATCACCTGTTCCAGCTGCTGGCCATGGTCGCCATGGAACCGCCGGCCGCTTTTGGCGCTGACGCGGTACGTGGCGAGAAGGCCAAGGTGGTCGGGGCGATTCGTCCCTGGTCGACGGAAGAAGCCCGGGCCAACTCGGTGCGTGGCCAGTACAGCGCCGGCGAGCGCGATGGCCAACCGTTGAAGGGTTATCGCGAAGAAGCCAACGTGTCGCCCGACAGCCCCACGGAAACCTATGTGGCGCTGAAGGTGATGATCGATAACTGGCGCTGGGTCGGCGTGCCGTTCTATCTGCGCACCGGCAAGCGCATGAGCGTGCGCGACACCGAGATCGTCATCTGCTTCAAACCGGCGCCGTACGCACAGTTCCGCGACACCGAAGTCGACGAGTTGCAGCCGACTTATCTGCGTATCCAGATCCAGCCAAACGAAGGCATGTGGTTCGACCTGCTGGCCAAGCGCCCGGGGCCTGCGCTGAACATGGCCAATATCGAGCTGGGTTTTGCGTACAAGGATTTCTTCGAGATGCAGCCTTCCACCGGCTACGAAACCTTGATCTACGACTGCCTGACCGGCGACCAGACCCTGTTCCAGCGTGCCGACAACATTGAGAACGGTTGGCGAGCGGTGCAGCCTTTCCTTGATGCCTGGCAGCAGGATGCCAGCGTCGAAACGTATGCGGCCGGCGAAGATGGCCCGCAAGCTGCCGAAGATCTCCTGACTCGTGATGGTCGCGTCTGGCACAGCCTGGGATGAGTGATTTGTCGAAACAACCGATACGTTTTCTGCTCAGCGATATGGACGGCACGCTGTTATTGCCGGATCACACACTGAATCAACGCACCATTAACGCCGTTCGTTCGTTGCGCGAGGCCGGCGTGCTGTTCAGCCTCGCCAGCGGCCGCCCGCCGAAAGCCATGTTGCAGCAGATCGAGGCGCTGGGCGTTGATCTGCCGACAGCGGCCTTCAATGGCGGGACCATCGTCAAACCGGACGGCACACTGTTGGCTGCGCATTATTTGCCAGCGACGACCGCGCTGATTGCTCTGGCGCAGTTTGCCGATCAACCGGAGGTGGAAATCTGGGTGTTCAGCGGCGGTGACTGGCTGCTCAAGGACCCGCACGGGCCGATGGTCCCACGTGAACAGAGCGGCCTCGGCTATCCGCCGGTGGTGGTCGAGAGTTTCGAACCGTATCTGGAGCGTATCGACAAGATCGTTGCCACCAGCAACAACACTGAGTTGCTGATTGAGCTGGAGGCGCAGCTGTTGCCGAAGGTCAACGGCATGGCGCAAGTGTCGCGCTCGCAGCCGGTGTATCTGGACGTCACTGCGCTTGAGGCCAACAAAGGCACCGCGCTGACAACAATTGCCGAATACCTCGGCGTGCCACTGGAACAGACCGCCGTCATCGGCGATGGTGGCAACGACCCGGCAATGTTCAAATGCGCCGGCCTGTCGATTGCCATGGGCCAGGCGGAAGAAGCGGTCAAGCGCCAGGCTGACGTCGTTACCGCATCGAACACCGAAGACGGCGTGGCACAGGCGATCGAAAAGTACATCCTCCCGCGCTGACCCGACACAAAACCCAATGTGGGAGCGAGCCTGCTCGCGAAAGCGCTGTGTCATCCAACAGATTCGTTGCCTGACACGGCCTCTTCGCGAGCAGGCTCGCTCCCACAGGTTTTCGCGGCGTTTACAAAACCCCGGTAGCCCACGAAACCCAATGTGGGAGCGAGCCTGCTCGCGATGAAGGCGGCACATTCAACACCTTCTTTGCCTGACCGAACGCATTCGCGAGCAGGCTCGCTCCCACAGGGTTATTCAGTGTGGCTTAGAGCCAATAGCTCACCGCATACCAGCCCAGGAGACCCATCACCACGGTATACGGCACTGCCATCCACACCATGCGCCCGTACGACAAACGTACCAGCGGCGCGATCGCCGAGGTCAGCAGGAACAGAAACGCCGCCTGACCATTCGGTGTCGCCACACTCGGCAGATTGGTGCCGGTGTTGATCGCAATCGCCAACGTTTCGAAGTGCTCGCGAGTCATGTGCCCGGCCAGAAAAGCCTGTTTCACCTCGGTGATGTAAATGGTCGCGACAAACACGTTGTCGCTGATCGCCGAGAGCAGGCCGTTGGCGATAAACAACATGCCCGGCTGTTGATCCATCGGCAACGCCAAGACCCACTCGATGAGTGGGACGAACAGATGCTGATCGTGAATGACCGCCACCACGGCAAAAAACACCACCAGCAGCGCGGTAAACGGCATGGCGTCCTTGAACGCGCTGCCCAGGCGATGCTCGTCGGTGATGCCGGTAAACGCAGTGATCAACACAATCACCATCAAACCGATCAGGCCGACTTCAGCCAGGTGAAACGCCAGGCAACCAATCAGAATCAGCGCCGCCGCGCCTTGCACCAGCAGCGCTGCCGTCTGACGAGGCGTGCGTTTGGCGTTGTCCTCGGCAGCGTAGTTGGCCAACACAGCGCGGACGTTGTCCGGCAGCAGCGTGCCGTATCCGAACCAGCGCAGCTTCTCCAGCAGCACGCAAGTAACCAGACCCGCCACCAGTACCGGCAGCGACACCGGGGCAACTTTCTGGAAGAACTCGCCGAAATGCCAGCCCATCTCATGGCCGATCAACAGGTTCTGCGGCTCACCGACCAAGGTGCAGACGCCACCGAGCGCTGTGCCGACCGCACCGTGCATCAGCAGGCTGCGCAGGAAAGCGCGGAATTGATTGAGGTCTTCGTGGTGCAGGGTCGGCAGATGCTGATCGTCACTGAATTCGCTGTCCTGACGGGGATCGTTGCCCGACGCCACCCGGTGATAAACCGAATAAAAACCCACCGCCGCACTGATGATTACCGCCGTCACCGTCAGCGCATCCAGGAACGCAGAAAGAAACGCCGAGAGAAAGCAGAACATCAACGCCAGCGCTGCTTTCGAACGTACGCCCAACAACAGCCGCGAAAACAGGAACAGCAGCAGATCTTTCATGAAGTAGATTCCGGCAACCATGAACATCAGCAGCAGGATCACCGGGAAGTTGTGCAGCAACTCATCGTAAAGCGCTTGCGGCGTGGTCATCTTCAGCAGCAGCGCTTCGATCAACAACAAACCGCCCGGCATTAACGGATAACACTTGAGCGCCATGGCCAGGGTGAAGATGAATTCGATCACCAGCAGCCAGCCTGCGGCGACAGGTCCCGCGGTAAATAGCACCAAGGCATTGAGGATCAGAAAACCGACGATGGTCGCCTTGTACCAGCGTGGCGATTGCCCGAGGAAGTTGTGCGCGAACGCTTGGGCGATTGAACCGGACATCGGCTGCTCCTTTTATTTAGAAGCGCGAAAGTTGCCGGATGTGTCGAGTAAGATCAAGTAGTGGTCGCGCCTTACGATCCCGAAAAAGCTCGGGATCCGTTCATCGATACAACAGCGGGCCGTCGAGGCATGTCTCGGCGGCACACTATTCTGCGCAAGGGAATATCCGAGCCGATCATCCAGCTCGTGTAATCACCAGCAGGGGGAAGTTGATTTGAGTTCCTTTTCCGCTCAGATCCGCAGCAAGCTCAATTGACCACTACGATCCGCATGTCGGATATTTGATTATTAATCCCCCAAGCGGTGAACCGCTGGGGACCCGCTTGAAGGCCTTCCACCTTAGCTCTCCATTCCCCGGATGGGGCAACTTCAAGATTCTGCACACGCCTACCATTGTGCAGCAGTCCGACGGAGGTCTCGGGCTGACTGAAACCGACAATTATCAAGCTGCTATAGGAGGTACTGCCGCCTTCGTGGATTTCCCGGTTGCCAGAATCACTGATGGAGTCGATATAGGTGTAGTCCTCCGGCACTATTTCGATTTGCCAATAAGGGGGTAATGCGCTCTCGGCGCCTCGAACATAATACAGGTGCGCCCCCAGTTCCTGATTCTCCAACGACACCTTGAACTCGCCATTGGCCATCGACACGTGAGCTTGAAGGTAGGTGTTTTTGTCAGCAATTCCAAGAGCCTGATCATCAGCCGTCGAGCCAGTAAGCGTGAACGTCCTGCTCTTGGTGCGGCCACCGTCCTTGATGGACCGGCCACGGTCATCAACCACTTTCAGGATCTTTGGAGCGCTGTCTGATTTTCCATTCGCAGAAAAGATCTCGGTCTGCGAGTCGGTAGGTCTCAATTTATCAGTCATTTTGAATTCCTTTTTCAGGTAGTACACGCAGCCATCTGCGCGCCCTGTCATCTGATCCCTGATCAAAGGAGACGTCTACTGTCAGAAATTACAGGTACAGCTATCTATCCGACAGACGGTAAGTCCGGGTGCAGGTGTCGACTTATTGATTCAAATAACGCGCAACCACTGCCCGATAGTTTCCATCCAACGAGTAACCACCAACGACAATGCCTCCGTCAGCCTGCACGGCCAACGAATTGGCTGTATCAAGACTTCGTCTCAAGCGCGTGCGCAACCAACCGTGGCCGTGGCCGAATTCTGGGTCGAGGCTGCCATTGAGTTGAAACCGTGCAACCATGAAGTCGGCTTCAATCCCGCCAATAGTTGCCCCCACGGCGATGATTCGACCGTCACTCATTAGCTGGGCGGCGTTCCATTGGCAGCCGCTGGGACCGATGTCCAAGACGTGTGGCTGGCCATGGTGACTGTGCAAGTCGGGCCGGCCATTGGCGTGCAGGACAAACGTCAGGCAGCGGATTGGATCGCGGCTGCTGCCGAAGCAGTAGAGCCTGTCGGCGGACTCGATGATCTGGCTGACCTGAGCGCTTTTGCCATGGGCCTTGAAGGACATGAAGCCGTCTACGGCAAAACGTTCGTCCAGCCTGCCATCGGGTTGATACACCGCCAACAGGCCTTGTTGAGGAAAGTCGATGCAACCCGCCACCACGATGCGGCCGTCCTTTTTCAACAAGAGAGTGCTCAGCCAGGTATTGAGCAGCAGATGGCGCACCACGACGAATCCGCGCCCGTTGAACGATTCGTCCAGGCTGCCATCGGGGCGAAGGCGGATCAGCATGCCGGCGTGATCGGCGAGGCTGAAATGATGATTGGCGATCAGCAGAATGCGGCCGTCGTCCTGCAGCGCAAAGTCGCAGGCTTCGACACCCGGCACGCCCGGCGGTAACCAGTTGTCGCGGGTGCCCATGGACAGCTCGCCGGGCAGGCGCACGATCTGGAAGCCGTCATCACCGAAGGTTCGGTCTGGCTGGCCGTTGGCATCGAACATGGCGAGGGCGGGCAGGGTGCGATGGGTATTTTCATAATGCAGGCCGGCCAACAGGATTCTTCCGTCGGGCAGCACCTGGACCTTGCCGGCCTTGGCTTCGAAACCGTTAACGAAGCTGCTGATCACGCTGCCCTGATCACCAAAGGACAGATCGGCCGAGCCATCCGCCAACAGCCGCGCCAGGCCAAATCGGCTACCTTTTGGCGTGCCAACTTTGGCCGCGACCAGAATCCGCCCCTGTGCATCGAGCGCTACATGCTGAGTCTGGCTCGATAGACTGCCGGCAAAGTACACCTGCGCAACACCGCCAATGGCGAATGCCGAGTCGAGCGAACCGGGGTTGTTCCATGCAGTAGGCAGCGCAAAAGCGTTCAGGGTGGACATGCCCGCATCTCCTTGCGAGTTGAGCAAAACCGGGGACCCGGTCGGCTAACTGCACGAGCGAAACATTCAATCCCTGAACCGCGAGAAGTACAACTGGATGAACTAACAGAACGACGGTCGCACTGTGCCAGAACAGTGTCTTGTTGAACCAGTCGCAAGCATGCCAAGCATTCCCGTAAAACTGGCCTGACAAGTTACGGTTTACCAATATGAAAAGGGCGGATGACTTTGCGTCATCCGCCCTTGTTCGATTATCAGTGTGGCATCGACCACGATTGCAACTTGTGGCCGTCTTCGCTGAGCTCAGCGCGGGCCTGTTGCAGCAGTTGTTCGAGTTGCGCCGGGTCAGAGTAGGCGCTGCTCGGGATCTGTTTGCGACCGATGTGGGAATTGGTGCGGTCGACGACCGTCAGGCTCAGTTCGCCATTGCCGTCTTGTGGCGCCCAGGCCACGCATTGAAAAGGCTTGAACGCGTGGTTGGCAATCAAAAGTGCTTCGTTGATACGCAGCGGGGCAGTCATGGGGTCTTCTCTCTATTGGCGCCCAATCAGATGATGTGCCGTCGGTTGGGCTTACCGTGCGGCGGGTTACTTGTACTGATGCACGCAACCGGGGGGCGGGTCACACTTGAAACAAAGAAATTTCATGTTCTTTACATAACGTAAGTTCGTTTCGTTAATCCTGCACATGTCCGAACACCGCGCTGAATTCACCCCTCATCGGAACGCCGCCCGCCCAGCCCTCTCCCCGAGGGAGAGGGAGCCGACTTGTGGGCTTTTCAAACTTGGATTCGGCTCGATAATTCAGGTCGGTGTAACTCGAACAAACACCATGGCCAGTTCCCTCTCCCTGGGGAGAGGGCTAGGGTGAGGGGCCACTCTCTGACACCACGCAAATAGTCGATAGCTAACTAACAACCAGTTTTCTTATAACTCTTTCATCAACCTTCATATAAGCAATCGATACAAGCCCCCGTCAAAATCTTGCTAGTGTTACAACCGGGTCTGCCAAATGACTGTTTTTACAATCATTTATAAAATTTGGCGCCAAGGAGCAGTCATGAGCGAAGCGCCCGCGTCGAGACGTTTACTGGTGGTCGATCCCTGCGACGACTGCCATCGCCTGTTGCCCGGATTGCGCGCCGTGGGTTGGGATGTCGACAGTTGTAATCTTGAAAACGCCGCCTCCCGCGCCTGTGACGTCGGCCTGCTGCGCTTGCAGCCTTACCACCTGGAACGTCCAGAAGCGGTCAAGGAGCTGATCAGCCGCAGCGGCACCGAATGGATTGCCGTGCTCAATCAGGAAGTCCTGCGCTTACAGAACGTCGGCGACTTCGTCTGTGAATGGTTCTTCGATTTCCACACCTTGCCCTTCGACGTCTCCCGCGTACAGGTCACCCTCGGCCGCGCCTTCGGCATGGCGCGCTTGCGCGGGCAGGGCACGATTCATGTCGATCAGCCGGAGCACGAACTGCTCGGCGACAGCAAACCGATCCGCGAACTGCGCAAACTGCTGAGCAAACTCGCACCGACCGAATCGCCGGTATTGATTCGCGGTGAAAGCGGCACCGGCAAAGAACTGGTCGCCCGCACTTTGCACCGGCAATCGCAGCGGCACAGCAAACCGTTTGTGGCGATCAACTGCGGGGCGATACCCGAGCATCTGATTCAGTCGGAATTGTTTGGCCACGAGAAAGGCGCTTTCACCGGCGCGCATCAGCGCAAGGTCGGGCGCATAGAAGCGGCCAATGGCGGCACGTTGTTTCTCGATGAAATCGGCGACTTGCCGTTGGAGTTACAGGCCAATCTGCTGCGATTTCTTCAGGAAAAGCACATTGAGCGGGTAGGGGGCAGCCAGCCGATCCCGGTGGACGTTCGCGTTCTGGCGGCGACCCACGTTGACCTGGAAGCGGCGATCGAGAAAAAGCGCTTTCGCGAAGACCTCTATTACCGGTTAAACGTCCTGCAAGTCGTGACCGCGCCGTTGCGTGAACGCCATGGCGACTTATCGATGCTGGCCAACCATTTTTCGCACTTCTATAGCCATGAAACCGGCCGCCGGCCTCGTAGCTTCAGTGAAGATGCGTTGATTGCCATGGGCAAGCATGACTGGCCGGGCAATGTGCGGGAACTGGCTAACCGGGTAAGGCGTGGGTTGGTGTTGGCGGAGGGGCGGCAGATTGAGGCCCGGGATCTGGGGCTGATCAGTCAGCATTCGATTGCCACGCCGATGGGGACCTTGGAGGATTACAAGACCCGCGCGGAACGGCAGGCGTTGTGTGATGTGTTGAATCGGCACAGTGATAATTTGAGTGTGGCCGCGAAAGTCCTTGGGGTTTCGCGGCCTACTTTTTATCGGTTGTTGCATAAGCATCAGATTCGTTAATTAGCTGAAGATCAAAGGATCGCAGCCTTCGGCAGCGCCTACACGGAACAATGTAGGCACTGCCGAAAGCTGCGATCTTTTGCTTTTTCCTAGAAGTAATACGGGAATTTCAGGCTGAACGAAAAGTCCGGCGCATCATCGGTCATGCCGATCGACAAGTTCGGCACGATCGTCAGGTTGTCGGTTGCCGCAATCGTCATGCCGACGTTGAAGTAACCGGCGTTCGCATCACTGGAAACCACCGATTCCCAATCGCCGCCGTCCTGTTTCAGCTTGCTCTTGCGTTGCACCAGGTCGGAGACCGAGAACGACATACTCATCTTCTCGTTGAGCGCAAAGGCGATACCGGCGCCGATCTGGAAGCTGTCGCCAATCTTCACCTTGCCCGGGGTTTTCTGGTTGACCGTGGAGCTGATGTCGTCGAACGACTCCTCGAGGTTGTGGGTGTAGGAGAGGCTGCCGAACAGCACGGCCGGGTCGAACGTCTTGACCAGCGAGATCCCCGGGGTGATCGACCAGACGCCGTTGCCGGTGGGCAGGGTGTCGGGGACGAACAGGTTGGAGTTGGCGTCGGTCTGGCGCAGCTTGATGCCGAACGGGTCTTTGCCGGTCGGCGCCTTGACGCGCAAGGTGACGACGGCGTCCGGGGTGTTGACCGACTCGTCGAGGAATTTGTAGGCGATACCGAAGTTGACGTCGCCGATGGTTGGATCCTTGGTCACGGTTTCTTCGGTGGTCACACCTGCAGCGCCCTGATTGCCGCCGCCGGACTGATACGTCGACTCGCGATAGACCACCGGCACGTTCAGGTCGAACTGCCAGCGATTGTCGAAGTTGTAGCGGCCGGTGAGGTCCAGGGTCCAGGTGTCGGCCTTGATCCGGTCGAGGTTGATGTTGCCGAGGAAGATCGAATCCAGCGCAAGGAACCCGTTCAGGATCAACTGACGGGTGTCGTAGCGCGAATAGGTCAGGCCGGTTTCGACGCTGAACTTGCCGCCGCCAAAGAATCCACTGGCTTCGTCATACAGGTTGGAAACGCTCTGTGCCGGTTGTGAATCATCGGCCAGTGATTGACCGTAGGACGCGCCACTGCCCCCGGCGGCGCCTCCCGATGCAGCGGCCGCACCGGTGCCTGTGGCGGCTCCGGCGGCGACGCGATTGCCTTTCATGTCGGATGGCGATTTGGCCAACCGTTTTGGCGGTGGGGCGGCGGGTGTTTCTTCTACCTGGCGGACCCGTTGTTCAAGTACCGCCAGCGCTTGTTGTTGTTGTTCGTATCGTTGTCTCAGTTCCAGAAGTTCCCGTTTCAGGGCTTCTACATCGGCGTCGGGTGCTGCTTGCAGCATTGCCGCCGGGAGAAGGGTACTCAAACACACTGCAGCACGCAGTGATACTGATCGATACATGAATAAGCCGTCCCTTTAAGCCCAATGATCGAGACTCAGCGTAGTTCAATATCCGATATTGCGTAGGGCCCCGAGTTGGGTCAGGTTGCAATCCAGTGCACCGGCGCTTCTGCCGTTATTGTTAAGTACGACGTTGAGTTGCGTAAGGTTGTTGACCACGTTGGCGCTGCCCAGCAAACGGGTGTTCTGCAGCAGCCCGCCCTGGGCGACCTGTTGCAGCGCCGTGCCTTGGTTGCCGCTGGCCTGAATGGCCATTTGCACGCCACCGCCATTGGCCGAAACCGCGACACTGCCGGCGCCGTTGCTGCCGCTGATGGTCTGCCCGGCGATGAGCGCCTGGCCCTGCGACGGCACCAGTGCCGGGGCCTGACTGGCTTCGCTGACGTTGATCGCGACGTTGTTGTTGGCGGTGTTGCCATCGCCAGCGGCGCGTACGCTTTGCGTTACACCCTGGCTGCTATTGAGGCCGGCACCACCGATGACAGTGCCGGTGCCGAGGGTAGGGGTGCTGCCGTTGCCCGACTCCTTGATGGTCGAGACATAGAATTCCGGTTTGACGGTTGCGGCCTGGATCTGCATCGAGGTCGCGGCCCCGATCAAGTCGCCGCTGGCGTTGCGCCAGGTGCTGCTCATGACAATGCCGAAGCTGATGATCCGCCCCGGCATGACGTAACGACCGCGCAGCTCGGCGAGCTCCTGGTCCTTGATTTCGATGGGTTTGAATCCGGCATGGGCTAAACCTGACGCACTCGCTGCCAGGCAGGCGGCGGCCAGCCAGTATGAGCTTTTCATCTGCTGCTCCCGGGACATCCAGTCCCATTCTCTAACTCGGCGATTAAAAGAAGTCGCTCTGAATGAACCCGAAATCCATCAATTCTGCATCTTTGACCGGGTTGAAACTGTCCAGCGAGTTCTTCGCCGTCAGCGGCACGGGAGGGCTGCGCAAGGCGTTGGCCTTGTCGTAACCGGGGCCGACGATGGCAAAGACAATGCCGTTCCAACCTTTGACAAAGTCGTCGTGCTTGTAGCGCTTGTGGCCGAGAACCGGGTCACCGATGTAAACCCAATCCTTGTCCGAACGCTGCAGGACGACGAAGTGCTTGTAGCCGCGAATGTCCATCAGGACCACCACCGGAATGGTCACCGCTTCGAGTTTCTCGGGCGGGATCCGGTAGCCACGGGCACGCATGCCGATGCTTTCTACGTAGCGCTTCATGTCGAGCATGGAGAAACCCTGGGTTCGCACCAGGTCCTGGTCAGCGTTGACCAGCATGCCTTTGATGATGTGCTCCTCATCGACGTCGAGCCAATAGGCCTGGCGCAGAACCGTTGCCAGTGCGGCTGCGCCGCAGCTGAAATCGGTTTTCTGTTCAACGATGTCGGCAAACTTGCGCTCACGAATGCTTTGCACGTCCTTGTAGACCAGCACGCCACCCGGCAGGGCAGCGACCGGCATCTGGGCTGCCTGAGTCAGGCCGCACAGACAAAGCAGAGCGAGGAGGGCAGGGGTCCGCATGATCGAATACGCCTTGTGGAACCTGGGAAAAAAGCCCCGTTGCCGGGGCTTTCGTTTCGATCGCGATTACATGCAGGCTTTGCAACCTGCGGCGATGGACAGCGAGTTGCTTTGTTGGTTGCCGACACCCGCCGAGACGTTGGCTCCGCCGTTGCCGGAGAAGTTGTTCATCGAGTTGGTCATGTTGGCGTTGTTGACGACTGGAGTTTTCCAGCCATCTTTGGTCAACACTTGTTGGGTGGTGACGCCAGCGAGGCCAAAAGTACCCACGGCTTCGAACTTGGCTTTCTGATCATCGTTGCCGCCATGGCCGCCGCCACGGTTGCCCCAACCGCCGTGGTTGTCGTCTTCGATGGTCGCGGTGCCTTTGGCTTTGAACGCGCCAGCGGCTGCATAAGTACCGGTGAGGGTGTCGGTTTTGTAAGCCTGCACGCCTTTGTTTTCCACGACCAGGCCAGTCGAGGACTGGTTGGCAGAAGCGGCAGCCTGCGCTACACGACCACCGGAAACGGCGATGGCGAGGTTGTTTTTCTGTTGGTTGAAGTTGCCCGAGCTCACGTTGATGCCGATGTTGCCGGAACCGTTGTTGCCTGCATTGTTGAGCGTGGCGTTGTTGAAGGTGGACGAGTTTTTCACGTAGTTGTTGTTGTTCACCTGAGTCGCGCTCGAGGCGGCAACAGCATTGCCGAAGATAAAGCTTTCGTCAGCGGTGGCCAGTGCAGCAGCGTTGTCCTGCTGGTTGCCGTCGCCGGCGGCGACGTTGGCGCCCATGTTGCCGTTGGAGCCGTTGAGCGAGTCGCTGGCATTGGCGTTGTTCAGGGTGCCCTGGTTTTTCACCACGTTGCCGTCGCTGTTTTGCGCATCGAGTACAGCGGCGCCGGCGCCTGCGGTGATTTGCAGCAGTTGTTCAAGATTCGGACCTTGTGGCTGGCCGTGACCGTTGCCATGTCCATTGCCATGCCCGTTACCACGACCGTCGGCCTGTGCTGCCATTGCCATCACTGCTGCGAGTGCGAAAACCAGTGGTTTGAGAGCCATTGTAGGTTTCATGGTTGTTTCTCCGTCGTGCTTATTAGTTGGTTAAGTGTTGGGACTTTTCTAATTGCACTGCTTTTTGTTTGGGTCAGTCTGCGACCCGGATGCTCAGGGTGTTAGCCATTCGGTTCCCCACCCCGGCACTCTGGTTCACCTGGATGACCCCGCGGCTGCCGGTGAAGGCCTGATCACTGGTGGTGACCTGGCGACTGCCGATTGAGGTACCAGTTGCTCCTGAGCTCGGTAAAAACGCCACGTTCTGTTGTGAAAGGGCGCTGTCGTCAACGCTCTGCGGGCCGGCACTGATGCTGACGCGCGTAACGTTGGCCATTTGATTGTTGGCACCGGCGCCCTGGTTCACACCGAGGATGCCGTTGCCGTTGCTGAAAGAGTTGCCGCCGATGTTGGCGCTCGCGTCGATGGCGCGGCTGGCGCGCGTGTCGATGGTCTGCCTGACGTTGGTGGTGGCATGGGCTTCGGTGCCGATGGCAATCGCCTTGGTGTTGGCCTGTTGCATCTGGTCACCGGCAGCCTGGTTGACGTTGAAGTTGCCGCGATACTGCGCGCCGGAATCCTGAATATTGGCCTTGTTCACTGAAGCCGAATCGGCCATGGCGCTGGTGCAGCCGAGCAGGGCGAGAAGCAGCAGGGTGCGATTCATGTCATTGGCCTCCGGCCATGCGAGTCAGAGGCGCCAGCCCGGTGCTCATCGCCCTGTTGACCGTGTTGGAGATCGACGCCCCGGAGCCGCCGCCGCTGCCCGTGCGCATACCGGGCAGGCCGTTCTGATTGGTCAGGGTGTTCATGCCGGGCAGGTTGGAACTGGGCGTGGTCATGTTGCCGCGAATCGATGAGCCGCTGGCGACGCTGGCGAAATCACCGTCAGTGAGTTCGGTACTGCTGAGGGTCTGGTTGATCCGCGCCGAAGGGTTGGCGTTGACCGTGGTTGGATAGGGATCTTTGCCGCCGTTGCGCCCGATCGGGATGGGTTGAACGTCGCGGTTGAGGACGATCACCCCGTTGCCTTCGGCCTGGGCGCTGACACTGATCAATGCGCTGGCGGCTGATCCGATCAGCAGGAGGCAGGTCAGGCTTTTATTGAAATTCCCCACGGCTGCAATTCCTTCTTCAGTGGGCTGGGTTATTCAGCGTTGTGAAGGAGAGAGCGAAAGCTGTGCCGGTTTTGAATTGTCTCGTTATTTCAACGGGTTAGGTGTTTTCCGGGAATGCTCAAAGCGGGTACTGTTTCAGTGCTGAGACACATGCAGGGGCGCTTGAACGGTGCTTTACGTCGGAAAGCTCTGGAGCAAGGGTTTGCGCCGATGTGTTTCATCGGCGTAACAGGTGACGTGACGGAGTGATGAACAGCGTTTGGACGGGGGCTTTGCGCGGTGAGGAGTGTTTCAAAAACGGACAGGTTCGTCCCAACGCGGCTCAACTGGACAGCAGAAGCTCGACCGCCGCAAAGGCTTGGGCGTGCCGTTCGGCCCAATTGCCCTCGATAACTTGCAATGGCTGCTGATGCTCAATCAACCAGGCGCGCGTGGCTTCGAAAAATGCCATGCGATCCGCAAGATCCGGTTGGCAGCGCTGGCCGTCTTCGGCCCAGTCGACCTGATGCGGTGACAGCAGCAGGTGCAGGTCGTAATGACGCGCAAGCAATTCCGCTTCCAGCCAGTCTGGGCAGTCGCCGAACAGGGTCTGACTCCAGAGGATGTTGCTCAGCAAATGCGTATCGAGGATCAGCAGCGCGGGCAGCTTCGCCCGTGCCTGATCTTCCCAGCGCAACTGACCCCGGGCGATATCAGGAATATCCGCCAAACAGGTGTCGCGGGGATTTTCCTCAATGAACCGACGCACATATTCATCAACGCGCACGCCGCCGAAACGCTGCTCCAACCCTGCCGCCAGCCAACTCTTGCCGGTGGATTCCGGGCCGGTGAGAACAACGACTTTCATGGGCGCAACGCCGGATCGGCACGCCATTCCCGCCAGCCTTGCACGGCGAGCAGGGTAAACAGCGCGTACAGCGCAGCAGTCAGATAGAGGCCTTTATAGATGAACAGGCCGACAAAGATCACATCGAGGACGAACCACAACGCCCAGCATTGCAGGCGTTTTTGCGCCATCCACAGTTGCGCCACCAGACTGAAACCGGTGAGCGCTGCATCGAGCCACGGCTGTGCGGCGTCGGTCCAATGCGCCATCGCCGCGCCCAGCGACAGGCTGCCGATCGCTCCGATGCCAAGACCGAGCAGAATCGAGCGTGTATCGAGGCGGGTGACTTGGCGACCGTCATGCATCGTCCCGGCGCGGGTCCATTGCCACCAGCCATAGATTTGCAGCGCGGCGTAGATGACTTGCAGCAACATGTCCGAATACAGCTTCACCTCAAAGAAGATCCAGCTGTAGAGCAACACCATGACCAGCCCGATCGGCCAGCACCACGGATTCTGCTTGACCGTCAGCCACACGGCGATGACACCGAGGGCAGCGGCAAACAGTTCAAGCCCGGACATGGCGGATCCTTGGGGGAGTTGAGAAGGGGGCGGATTGTACTGCATTAGTCAGATCAAAAGCCCCTCACCCTAACCCTCTCCCGGAGGGAGAGGGAACTGACCGCGTTGTTTGGTCGAGGTACGCCGACCTGGAATATCGCGTCGAACGCAGATCATGAAAAGCCCAGTGATCTGCTCCCTCTCCTCGGGGAGAAGGCTGGGCGGGCGGCGTTCCGATGAGGGGTGGGCTCACCTCGGTGACCGGTCAGACCCGGAACTGGCGCAGCAACCCGTTGAGCTGTTCGCTCAGTTGCCCAAGCCGCAGGCTGGCTGCACTGGACTGCTCAGCTGCCAGCGCGGTGCTATGGGAAAGCCCGGCCGCCTGCGTCACGTTCTGGTTGATGTCCTCAACCACCTGCGCCTGTTGCAACGTGGCGCTGGCGATCGAGGCATTCAGTCCGTTCAGATTGCGCAACGCCTGGCCAATCGCATTAAGGCTCGCCCCGGCCAGCCCCGCCTGTTCAATGGTCAGTTGCGAAGCCTTGCTGCTGTCGCCGATCACCTTCACCGCAGCCTCCGAGTGATTCTGCAAACGCTCGATCATCGACTGGATTTCAGCCGTCGATTTCTGTGTACGCTGGGCCAGCAAGCGCACCTCATCGGCCACCACGGCAAACCCGCGACCCTGTTCACCCGCACGCGCCGCTTCAATCGCCGCGTTCAAGGCCAGCAGATTGGTCTGCTCGGCAATCGAGCGAATAACTTCCAACACGCTGCCAATCTGCGTGCTTTCGGCAGCGAGCGTGCGGATCACTTCAACCGCTTGGTCAATCGTCCCGGACAGCTTGTCGATCTGCTGCAAGCTGCCGTCGATGTTGATCTGCCCCTGTTGCGCCTGCGCTTCGGCGTCGCGCATTTCAGCGGCGGCGTGCTCGGCGTTTTTCGCCACGTCCTGCACGCCGTAGGTGACTTCGTTGATCGCCGTGGCCACCAGCTCCATCTGCTGCGACTGCTGTTGACTGCGCTGCTGCGCTTGCGAGGCATCGTTGCCCAGTTCGCTGGAAGACTGGCCCAAAGCGCTGGCAGACACCTGCAGGTCACCAATCACCCGGCGCAACTTGGCGGTGAAGGCATTGAAGTGATGGGCGAGTTCAGTGACCTCATCCTTGCCGTGGGTATCAAGGCTGCGGGTCAGGTCGCTTTCGCCGCTGGCGATGTTCGCCATGGCATTCACGGTTTCTTGCAACGGACGGACGATGCTGCGTGCGATCAGGATCACCAGCAGCGCCATGATCAGCGCAATCGCCAGGCCGATCGCCGATGCCTTGATCATTTGTTCCTGAAACTCCGCCTGAACATCGTCGACGTAAACCCCGGAACCGATTACCCAGCCCCATGGCTCGAACAATTTCACGTACGAAGTCTTCGCAACGGGATCAGTCGCCCCTGGTTTCGGCCAGCGATAATTGACCATGCCCGCGCCTTTGGCCTTGGCAATGGCGACCATCTCGTTGAACACCGCAAAGCCGTCCGGGTCGCGGATCGCCGAAAGATTCTGGCCTTCGAGCTTGGGATTGGTCGGGTGCATGACCATCACGGGTGTGAGGTCGTTGATCCAGAAGTAGTCGCTCTGGTCATAGCGCAGGCCACGGATCGCGGTCAGCGCCTGCTTTTGCGCGGCATCCCTGGTCAGGGTGCCGGCGGTTTCCAAGCCGTGGTAATAATTCAGCAGGCCACTGGCGGTCTGCACCACGTGCTGGGTTTTCTGCGCCTTGGCGTGGTAGAGGTCGTCGTGGATCTGCTTGAGCATCAGCACGCCCAAGGTCAGCAACATGACCACCGCCACAATCAAGATGAGCCACAAGCGTCGGCTGATCGACACACTGCGCAAGCTGTTCATAACGCTGTCACTCCGGATTCTTGTTCTTGTAATAAACGATCGCCAGCATCCAGCCACCGCTGTGGGCTTGCGATTGCGCGACTTGAGCCGCCTAACGCGGGAGCGCTATTAAGGCTTGTCTGTTAGGATTTCGGCCCCGCGCGCGAAAACCTGAATCCGGTTTTGATATTTCACGGAATTTTTACCGTTTCGTGTGGATCCTGTGCGCGCGCAATCGCTACAGCTTTTACCGGCTACGCTGGACGCAGTGAACGAAAAAATACTATCGGGGCATGCCCGCGCGCATCGCTCTCTGGGGGATTGATGGATCTTTGGACCGCCTTGCAGGCACTGATTCTAGGAGTTGTAGAAGGGCTGACGGAGTTTTTGCCCATTTCGAGTACCGGACACCAGATCATCGTCGCCGACTTGCTGAATTTCGGCGGCGAACGGGCCATGGCGTTCAACATCATCATCCAGCTCGGCGCGATCCTCGCCGTGGTCTGGGAATTTCGCCGCAAGATCCTCGACGTGGTGATCGGCCTGCCGACCCAGCCGAGCGCCAGGCGTTTCACCGCCAACCTGCTGATCGCCTTTTTGCCCGCCGTGGTGCTGGGGGTGATCTTTGCCGATCTGATTCACGAATACCTGTTCAACCCGATCACCGTGGCGGCGGCGCTGGTCATCGGCGGGATCATCATGCTGTGGGCCGAACAGCGCCAACATGAAGTCCACGCCGAAACCGTCGACGAGATCCGCTGGACCGACGCGCTGAAAATCGGCTTCGCGCAATGCCTGGCGATGATTCCCGGCACCTCGCGTTCCGGCTCGACGATCATTGGCGGCTTGCTCTTTGGCCTGTCGCGCAAGACCGCCACCGAGTTTTCGTTTTTCCTCGCCATGCCAACCATGGTCGGTGCGGCGGTGTATTCGGGCTACAAATACCGCGACCTGTTTGTGCCGGCGGATTTTCCGGTGTTCGCCATTGGTTTTGTCACGGCGTTCATCTTCGCCATGATCGCTGTGCGCGGCCTGCTCAAGTTCATCGGTAGCCACAGCTACGCAGCCTTTGCCTGGTACCGGATTGCGTTCGGCCTGTTCATTCTGGCGACCTGGCAGTTCGGCTGGGTGGACTGGTCGGCGGCCAAGGCATGAACGATTCCCGCACGCGCCGCCCGGAGGGGCGACCTTCAGGCGGGCGCGTTCAGCATCTGAAATTGAAGCTTGCGGTGTTGCTGATCATCTGCGCGCTGCCGCTGTTCGGCTCGCTGTCGATGTGGCTCAGCGGCATCTCGCGCGTGCCGCTGGCGGCGTACGGGATTGTCAGTGTGCTGGCGTTCTTTCTGTACTGGGCCGACAAGCGCAAGGCCCGCGCCGATGCCTGGCGCACTCCGGAGAATATCCTCCATGCGGTCGAACTGGCGGGGGGCTGGCCGGGTGCGCTGATCGCCCAGCAGGTGTTTCGGCACAAGACGCGCAAGGTCTCGTTTCAGATTCTGTTCTGGGTGATTGTGCTGCTGCATCAGGTGTTCTGGATTGACCAGATTTTCCTCGGATCGAACTTGCTGTCGCTGATTTAACGTCCACCGAAAATCCCCTGTGGGAGCGAGCCTGCTCGCGAAAGCAATCTCATCCTCGCTGATGAGTCGCCTGACAAACCGCTTTCGCGAGCAGGCTCGCTCCCACAGGGTCTGCGTGCTTACAAAAGCAGGCCGATTTGGGTTTTCTTAGGCAACTTGCTCACCACCAGTTGATGCGATCGCTGCAACAGTCCCTGCAATTCCTCGGCACCCAGCGGGTAGGGCGGGTGCATGATGATCCACTGCGCCCGTGCCAGATACGGCGCCGGATGAATCCCCGGGCGGTCGCAATGGCCGAGAAACAGGTCCTTGTCGACCTTGAACGCCAGCGAATCACCACGTAATCCTTGCAAGGCAAACATCTTGTTGCCGGCAATCGAGAACACCCGTACGCCGCCCCATTTGTAATCTTCCCGGGCGCCGGGCAGGGCCAGACAAAACTCGGCGACCTCGGCTTCGCTCATTCTTCCTTGTTTCATAGAAATCTATCCCCGCAGGCATTGAACGATTCGACCAGGTGATCGATCCATGCGCGCACCGCCGGCATTACCCCGCGCCGGTGCGGGTACACCGCTTGCAGCCAGCCGCCAGGCAATGACCATTGCGGTAGCACTTGCACCAGCGTGCCGTTACGCAATTCGGTTTCGCAGAACATCATCGGCAGCACGGTAAAGCCCTGACCGGCGAGCACGCAGGCCTTGCGCACCACGAAGTCATCGATGCCCAGCCGCGCTTCCATGCTCAGATCGACGCTCTTGCCTTGCTGATCGAGCAGGCGCACATGGACCATGCGATCGGCTTCCAGCGCGCCCAGTACCGGCAGGGTTTTCAGGTCCTGCGGATGATTGATGATCTTGCCTTGCATGAACGTCGGGCTGGCGATCACCACCGCTTGCGCCTGACGCAAGCGGCGGGTGACCAGCAACGGGTCTTCATCGCCGTGATCGCGCACACGCAAAGCGACATCGATGCCTTCAGTGACCAGATCGACCCGGCGGTTGAGCAGCACGACTTCCAGCTGCACCTGAGGAAACTTGCCAAGAAAGTCGCTGATCACCGTCGGCAGCATTTCATGGGCAAGGCCGGTCGGGCACGACACCCGCAAGCGCCCGCGCGGTTCGCTGGACATGCTCGCCACCGCTTCGTCAGCCATTTCCGCTTCCAGCAACATCGCCTGACAGTGACGCAAATAGCGTTCACCGACGGCAGTGAGATTCAGTTGGCGGGTGGTGCGTTGCAACAGACGCGCACCGAGGCGTTCTTCCAGTTCGGCAATGCGTCGGGACAAGCGTGACTTGGGAATGCCGAGCAGGCGCCCGGCGGCGGCAAATCCGCCGGCCTCGACCACTTTGGCGAAATAGTAGAGATCATTGAGGTCCTGCATGCGCGTTTCCAGTCGTTCTATCAATGGGACGAACTATCGCATTGTCGGCGACTAATCACCTATTGGTTTGTTGCGTAGGATTGTCTCCATTCCGTCGCCACAGGCGATTCTTTCAGGAGAACCCACATGAAACTGTTGCACATCGATTCAAGCATTCTCGGCGACAACTCGGCTTCCCGTCAGTTGAGCCGTCAAGTCGTCGACGCCTGGCGAGCCGCCGAGCCGAGCGCCGTGGTCACCTACCGCGACCTGGCCGCCGACGCTATCAGCCACTTCTCGTCGACCACGCTGGTTGCCGCCGGCACCACCGCCGAACTGCGCGACGCTGCGCAACAGCACGAAGCCGAGCTGAGCGCTTCGACCCTGGCCGAATTCATCGCTGCCGACGCCGTGGTGATTGCCGCGCCGATGTACAACTTCACCGTTCCAACCCAGCTCAAAGCGTGGATCGACCGCGTTGCCGTCGCCGGCCAGACGTTCCGCTACACCGAAGCCGGCCCTGAAGGCCTCTGCGGCGGCAAGAAAGTGGTGATCGTGTCGACTTCCGGTGGCATTCATGCCGGTCAGGCCAGCGGCATCGCTCATGAAGAATATCTGAAGCTGGTGCTGGGCTTCCTCGGCATCACCGATATCGAAATCGTTCGCGCTGAAGGTCTGGCCTATGGCGAAGAAGTGCGCAACAACGCCATGAGCGCTGCGCAAGCGAAGATCAGCGAGCAACTGTTCGCCGCCGCATAAGGCTTGCGTAAAGAACAGCTGATGTTCAGGTAACCCCAAAAAAACTCTGTATTCTGGTTCCGCAAGGGCCGAATACGGAGTTTTTTGTTTCCGGCTGTTACATAATCTGGCCCGGGTTATGCAGTTTCAGCACATCCGACGATGTGGTCCGACAGAGTGGGGCATTCATGAGGCATCTTTGTGCACTGTTGCTGATTTGCCTGCTGGCCAGCCTGAATTCAGTGCAGGCCGCACCGGGGCGCCACCCTGTCTGGAGCGTCGGTTATCACGAGATGACCTTTCTCGACCCGCTCGACCTGCAACCGATGCGCGCCATCGCTTTCTACCCGTCCAGTGACCGCGAGCACATGAGTTTGCTTGAGGGCTATTCCGTAGAGGCTGGTGAGGACACTAAGGTCGCCATCGGCCGCTTTCCGATGTTGATGTTGTCCCACGGCAACACCGGCACGCCGCTGGCCTTGCATGATCTGGCGACGTCGCTCGCGCGCAAGGGTTTTGTCGTGGTGGCGGTGATTCATCCCGGCGACAACTGGCGCGACCACAGCCGACTTGGCACGTTGAGCAATCTCTACGGGCGGCCAATCCAGATTTCCCAAGCGATCACCGCGACTCTCGCCGACAACATGCTGGCGCCGTTCGTCAACGCTGAACAGGTCGGTGTGATCGGTTATTCGGCCGGTGGCGAAACCGCGCTGATTCTTTCCGGGGCGCAACCGGATCTGGATCGTCTGCGCCGCTATTGTCAGGAACGCCCGGACGATCACGACGCCTGTAACACCCAGGGCGAGTTGATTGTTGATCGCGATGACTTGCAGCCAGTGGCCGATCCACGGGTTCACGCGTTATTGCTGATGGCACCGCTGAGCCTGAAATTCGGCCGCCATACCCTCGCCGATGTGCACGTACCGGTGCTGCTCTACAGCGGCGACGGCGACAAACTGGTGGCCTTCGATAAAAACGCTGCGGCTTTGGCGCGCAAACTGCCCACTGCGCCGGACTTCAAACTGCTCGCCGGGGCAGGGCACTTCGTGTTCATGGCGCCGTGCACCGAAGAGCAGATCCGCGCCATGCCGGCGTTGTGCACCGATGCCGACGGGGTGGATCGCGAGGATATTCATCGCAACCTGATCTCCGAGGCCGGACGGTTTTTTGCTCATGCGCTGGGCAGATCGACACGGGCGGGGATGCAGACGGCGGATCAATAACTTCATCGCCGCCACCAATTCCTGTAGGAGCTGACGAGTGCAACGAAGCTGCGATCTTTTGATTTTGCTTTGAAGATCAAGAGATCGCAGCCTCGTTGCACTCGTCAGCTCCTACAAGGGGATCGGTGTTTCATAAGGTCGCGCGGCGCTTTAGGAGCAGGGTCAAGCCCAACCCGGTCACCGACAACAACGCCGCGCTGAAGAAAATCCACGAATAGCCCAGATTCAACGCCACCGCGCCCATCAATGGCCCGGCAATCGCCAGTGCCAGATCGAAGAACACCGCATAAGCCCCCAACCCCGAACCACGGCTGGAACTCGGCACCTGTTTGATCGCTTCCACCCCCAGCGCCGGATACACCAGTGACAGCCCGAATCCGGCCAGCCCTGCGCCGATCAACGCATACGCAGTGGAGGGCGCCAGCCACAACATCACCAGGCCGACGGTTTCAACCGACATGCAAACGATGGCCGAGGCAAACCCGCCAAACCGGGCAATCGCCGAGATGAACAACAGCCGCGACAGGATGAAACACACGCCAAACACGGTCAGGCAGTACGCCGCGCCGGTCCAGCCTCGGTTGAGGTAATAAAGGGTGATGAAGGTGGTCAGCGTGCCGTAGCCGATCGAGGCCAGCGTCAGGCTGGTGCCGTACGGCGCAATCTTGCCGAACACCGCCCAGAACGACAGGCGCTCACCACGAATCACCGGCACCGAAGGCTTGTTGCGGATCAACCACAGCGCACCTGCCGCCAACGCCGACAGCGCGAGGCCAAGGCTGACAAAACCATATTCGGCAACCATCACCACGCCCAGCGGCGCACCAATGGCGATCGCGCCGTAAGAGGCGATGCCGTTCCAGCCGATGGATTTCGCGGTGTGCTCGACACCGACCTGGCCCATGCACCAACTGATGGTGCCGACGCCGATCAGGCCTTGGGCAATACCAAGCAGCAAGCGCCCGGCAATCAGGATCAACAGGCTGGTCAGCGGAAAGCTTTGCAGCAAGGTCGACAGCAACGTCAGCGCGCCACTGAGCACGATCCCCCACAAGCCATAAATGATCGCCCGTTTGGTGCCGAGCGTGTCCGACATGCGCCCGGCCATTGGCCGGCTGAGCAGGGTGGCGAGGTACTGCGAACCGATCACCAGGCCGGCAATGATCGCGCTGAAACCCAGTTGCTCATGGACGTAACCGGGCAATACCGCAATCGGCAAACCGATACAGAGAAAGGCAATGAAAGTGTAGAAAACGATGGAGACGATCTGCAGGGTGATCGCCAGGGAGCTTTGCGGTGGCAGTGGCTGCGCAGACATGAGCACTCGTTCGCGGGCGGCGGTGGGAGAGTTGCCGACATCATGGCGCGGGGCCGGGATAAAAGAAAGCAGGCTAACTACTTCGCCTTAATGATCGTTCCCACGCTCTGCGTGGTAACGCCGCCATGGACGCTCTGCGTCCGCTGTTGGGACGCGGAGCGTCCCGGGCTGCATTCCCACGCGGAGCGTGGGAACGATCAATGTGGGAGCGAGCCTGCTCGCGATTATCTGCGCACCCACAATTCCCAACCGCCGAATGCAAAAAGCCCCGTCACACGGACAGGGCTTTTAACTTGCAGCTTGCAGCTGGAAACTCGCAGCTGCCTTTAAAACACGACGCCCTGGCTACGCAGGTAGTCGTCATAAGTGCCGCTGAAGTCGGTCACGCCGTTCGGGCTCAGCTCGATGATGCGTGTGGCCAGGGACGATACGAACTCACGGTCGTGGCTGACGAAAATCAGCGTGCCCGGGTAGTTTTCCAGCGCCAGGTTCAGCGCCTCGATCGATTCCATGTCCAGGTGGTTGGTCGGTTCGTCCATGATCAGCACGTTCGGCTTTTGCAGGATCAGCTTGCCGAACAGCATGCGACCTTGCTCACCACCGGAGATGACCTTGACCGACTTGAGGATCTCGTCGTTGGAGAACAGCATCCGGCCCAAAGTACCGCGAATCATCTGTTCGCCCTGGGTCCACTGACCCATCCAGTCGAACAGGGTGACGTCGTCTTCGAAGTCGTGAGCGTGATCCTGAGCGTAGTAGCCCAGTTCGGCGGCGTCGGTCCATTTCACGCTACCGGCGTCCGGGGTCAGTTCGTTGACCAGGGTGCGCAGCAGGGTGGTCTTGCCGATACCGTTCGGGCCGATGATCGCAACGCGCTCGCCGGCTTCAACCTGGAAGCTGAAGTCCTTGAACAGTGGCTTGCCATCGAAACCCTTGGCCATTTTCTCGACCATGACCGCCTGACGGTGCAGCTTCTTGTTCTGCTCGAAACGAATGAACGGGCTGACGCGGCTGGAAGGCTTGACCTCGGCCAGCTGGATCTTGTCGATCGCTTTGGCGCGGGAGGTGGCCTGCTTGGCTTTCGAGGCGTTGGCCGAGAAGCGGCTGACGAACGATTGCAGTTCGGAAATCTGCGCTTTCTTCTTGGCGTTGTCCGACAGCAGTTGCTCGCGGGACTGGGTCGCCACGGTCATGTACTCGTCGTAGTTGCCCGGGAACAGACGCAGCTCGCCGTAATCCAGGTCAGCCATGTGTATGCACACGCTGTTCAGGAAGTGACGGTCGTGGGAGATGATGATCATCAGGCTGTTACGCTGGGTGAGGATGTTTTCCAGCCAGCGAATGGTGTTGATGTCCAGGTGGTTGGTCGGTTCGTCGAGCAACAGCACTTCCGGATCGGAGAACAGTGCCTGCGCCAGCAACACGCGCAGCTTCCAGCCTGGCGAGACTTCGCTCATCGGGCCGAAATGCTGTTCCATCGGAATGCCCAGACCCAGCAACAATTCGCCGGCGCGGGATTCGGCGGTGTAGCCGTCCATCTCGGCGAATTCGGTTTCCAGCTCGGCGACGGCCATGCCGTCTTCTTCGGACATTTCCGCCAGCGAATAGATGCGATCGCGCTCGGCCTTGACCTTCCACAGCTCTTCGTGACCCATGATCACGGTGTCGATCACGGTGAATTCTTCGTAGGCGAACTGATCCTGGCGCAGCTTACCCAGACGCACGTTCGGCTCGAGCATGACCTGACCGCCGGACGGATCGAGATCGCCGCCGAGGATTTTCATGAAGGTCGACTTGCCGCAACCGTTGGCACCGATCAGGCCGTAGCGATTGCCTGCGCCGAATTTGACCGAAACGTTTTCGAACAGCGGCTTGGCGCCAAACTGCATCGTGATGTTAGCTGTGGAGATCAATTACCTTACCTATCAATGGGTTAGAGCTGGTCTGTGGTGCCTGGTACCGGACTTGAATACCAATCTGGAGCTTTTCCAGCTCCCCCCAGTCTGTGCTTGAGTTGAGCCAACGCGCATAAGCCGTCCGCAACTGGGGCCGTTGAAGGCAAGCTGCTGAGCGACGAGTACGGGGTTCTTGTTGGACATTGGCGCGCATTGTCGCATAACTCAGACGGCAGTTATATGGCAGGCAAACGGGCGTACGCATCGGCTCGTCCGAGAAGTCACCGATATCCGCTGATCAAAATCTCGAAAACCCGAATGAACTCACTCGGCCATTTTCACTTCGGAAAGTGGAGCAGTAGCCATTTTCGTTCAAACGAGTGAGGACCAAGCCATGCGAGCAATGACCTATCACGGCGCCCATGACGTGCGCGTCGAAACCGTACCGGACCCGAAACTTGAAGCCGCCGACGACATCATCCTGCGCGTCACCGCTACCGCCATCTGCGGATCGGACCTGCACCTGTACCGAGGCAAAATACCCACCGTCGAGCACGGCGATATCTTTGGCCATGAGTTCATGGGCATCGTCGAAGAAACCGGCCCAGCCGTCACGGCCGTGCAGCGCGGCGACCGCGTGGTAATTCCGTTCGTGATCGCCTGTGGCGATTGCTTCTTCTGCCAGCAAGAGCTTTACGCCGCCTGCGAGACCACCAATGAAGGCCCTGGCGCGGCGCTGAACAAGAAAATGATTCCGCCGCCAGCAGCGCTGTTCGGCTACAGCCGTCTGTATGGCGGAATTCCCGGTGGCCAGGCGGAACTGGTGCGGGTACCGAAAGCCAATACCGGGCCGTTCAAGGTGCCGGGCACGCTGTCGGACGAGAAAGTACTGTTTCTCTCTGACATCCTGCCGACTGCCTGGCAAGCCGTGATCAACGCCGGCGTCCAACAGGGTTCGAGTCTGGCCATCTATGGCGCCGGGCCGGTCGGTTTGCTCACCGCAGCCTGCGCGAGAATGCTCGGTGCTGAGCTGATCTTCATGGTTGATCACCATCAGTACCGCCTCGATTATGCCCAGCGCACCTACGGCGTGATTCCGATCAACTTCGATGAAGACGATGACCCGGCCGACACTATTACCAGCCAGACTCCCGGCCATCGCGGCGTCGATGCCGTGGTCGATGCCGTCGGCCTTGAAGCCAAGGGCAGCACCACCGAAACGGTGATGGCTACACTCAAGCTTGAAGGCAGCAGCGGCAAGGCTTTGCGCCAGTGCATCGCCGCTGTACGCCGTGGCGGCGTGGTCAGCGTTCCGGGCGTATATGCCGGGTTCATCCATGGTTTTATGTTCGGCGACGCTTTTGACAAGGGCCTGACCTTCAAAATGGGCCAGACTCATGTGCAGCGTTTTCTGCCGGAGCTGCTTGGCTACATCGAAACCGGCAAGTTGCAGCCCGAAGCGATCATCACTCACAGGCTGTCGCTGGAGCAGGCGGCCGAGGGTTACAAGATCTTCAATAAAAAGCAGGAAGAATGCCGCAAGGTGATTCTGACCCCGGGTGGCAGCGATGTTCCGCTGGCGCAACTGGATGAAACCACGCCGTTCGCACCGGCCACCTGAAACCGAGGAGTTTTCATGGCGCTACCGTCATCTTCGTTCGCCGCCCCCGTACGCGCATGGTTCATGAACCTTTCGCGTACGGGCTGGGGAGGGCGCATTTTCTGGCTGACCCTGGTCGGTGTAACCGTGTTGCTGTTGATCAGTGGCTACACCGGTTTGGTCAGTACCGGCCGCGACACGCTACGCCTCGCGACTCTCGGCGGGCTGTCGGGTTTTGCCGCGACGGCAATCGGTGCGTTGCTCGCCCTGGCGTTGCGCGCGATTACTTCGCGAACTCAAGACACCATGCTCGGGTTTGCGGCAGGGATGATGCTGGCAGCCAGTTCCTTTTCACTGATCCTGCCGGGCATTGCGGCGGCGAAGGAGGCGGTGAGCAGTCCCATGCTCGCCGGTGCCGTCGGTGTGGGCGGCATGGCCTGGGGCGGAGCGTTGATGGTCGGCCTCGACCGTTTCGTTCCCCACGAACATGAAAAGAGCGGCCGGCGCGGCCCAGAAGCCAAGCGCTTCAATCGGGTCTGGCTGTTCGTGCTGGCGATCACCCTGCACAACCTGCCGGAAGGCATGGCGATCGGCGTCAGCTTCGCCACCGGCGACATGAAAATCGGCTTGCCGCTGACCACTGCGATCGCCATTCAGGACATCCCCGAAGGCCTCGCTGTGGCGTTGGCGCTGCGCGTGACGGGCATTTCCGCAGTGCGTGCAGCGTTGATTGCCGCCGCTTCAGGATTGATGGAACCGTTGGGCGCGATCATCGGTTTGGGCATCACCAACAGCTTCGCGTTGGGCTTCCCGGTGGCAATGGGCCTGGCTGCCGGTGCGATGATCTTCGTGGTATCCCACGAAGTGATTCCGGAAACTCACCGCAACGGCCACGAAACACCGGCCACGCTCGGACTGATGCTCGGCTTCGGCGTGATGATGTTTCTCGACACGGCTTTGGGTTAGCCAACCGGCGCACACCACTGAGCGCATCGCCCCGCACAAAAAAGGAATTTTTTTCAGCGCCAATCACTCTTTCGTTTATAGGCAATGCCAATAACGCAGGGGAATGAGTCATGTCGCTGATCGAAATCCCGACCAGGAAGTCTTCGGGTAAAACATCCACGCTGGCGGATACCGAGCGCCGGCTCTATGACCGATTGCTGGCGGAAGACTCCACGGTTGATCGCGCGGCACTGGACTTTCTGCGCCGGCAACTGAGCAAGGCGGCTGCGCTGTCTGACGATTTGCCGGCCAGCGCCGAAGACCTGCTGCAATGGTCGGAAACCCGCTGCGCCAGCGTGGCGGCCGAGTACGCCGATTACCTTGAGCAACGTCAGCAGGGCGCGCCGCGCCGCTATTTCCGCAACAAATCCCACGCGCTGTATTTCATTCTGCATGTGGCACCGACCAAAGAGGTCGATGGCGCCTGGTTGGCCGGGCTGTTGCCGCAGTGGCAGGACCCGCGTTTCGACGATTTACTCGATACCTATCTTGAAGAGCTGGGCGAGGGCGTGCCACGGCAGAATCATGTGGTGATCTATCGCAAGCTGCTCGCCGAGCATGACTGCTCCGATCTGAGCGGTCTTGCCGACGAGTATTTTCTGCAAGGCGCGGTGCAGTTGGCACTGGGACGTTTCGGCGGGCAGTTTTTGCCTGAAGTTATCGGTTTCAATCTCGGCTACGAACAACTGCCTCTGCATCTGCTGATCAGTGCTTATGAATTGGCAGAGCTGGGCATCGATCCGCACTATTTCCGCCTGCATGTGACCATCGACAACGCCAGCACCGGGCACGCGCGCAAGGCTGTGCAATCAATGCTCGAACTGATGCCGCTGGGTGAAGAGCGCGATGAGTTCTATCGGCGCATGGCCGTCGGTTATCGCCTCAATGACATCGGCAAGGGCACAACCGCCGTGATCACAGAGTTCGATCTGGACCACGAAGTCATCGCCATGCTTGAGCGCAAGGCTGTGTTTGGCCGGCACATGCATTCCGATTACTGCCGCATCGAAAACCGCACCATCAATCAATGGCTGGCCACGCCGGGGCAAATGGGCGAGTTTCTTTCGGCGCTGGAGCGCAAGAGCTGGATCAAGCGCGGCGAGGCGGTGGAAGAAAGTCGTTTCTGGCGTTTGATCGACGGCAGCGATGCGGCGATGTTCGGTGTGTTCAACGGCTATGAAAAACAGCTGCTGCGCGACTGGATCACTCAGGATTGCCCGGCCTCGCGGCCTCGGCCTTATGTGCGCCGCGAAGCTGCGGTAGAGGAAACCGTTGACGATGATGCCGATCTGCTCAATCTGGAAGCGGCCCTGGCTGACAAACCTGCCGCCGAGCAAATGGCGTTGTTGATGCCCTGGCTGCAACCGCAGCGGCATTGGCGCCCGGCCGGACTTTTCGCGACGCGTCGCTTCATCCAACTGCGCGCCCGCTTGCGTTGAAACAAGGAGGCTTCATGTCGGCACAAGAAACATCGGACAGAGCGCTGCTCGAGCTGGGCAATCGTCTGCTCGACAGCGGTTATCACTTCATTACCCCAACGCCATTGACTCACGAACGATTTCTGCAGCGCTTTGCCACGCCGTTGGCCAAGGATCTGCGCGATGTGTTTGGTTGGTCGATGCCGTTTCCTTCAGAGCTACTTCGCGCAGAGGAACTGGCCACGCTGGAGCAGGCCGGCGCAGTCGAACGCGATGGCGCGGTGTGGCGCAGCCATGTGCGCTGGTCGACCCTGAATGACCGGTTGTTCGCCCACTCGGCGTTCCCGACGACGGCGAGTGACGCGGTGTTCTTCGGCCCCGACACTTATCGCTTCGCCCAGGCCATCGAAGCGCAATTGCAGCAACGCTTTTCGCCGATCAGACGCGCGGTGGACATCGGCTGCGGAAGCGGCGCCGGTGCGGTGGTCATGGCCAAGGCACGTCCTGATGCCGACGTGCTGGCGGTCGACATCAATCCGCGGGCGCTGCGCATGAGCGCGGTTAACGCCGAGCTGGCGGGCGCAAACAATGTGTCGGTGTATCACAGCGACCTGCTCGCCAGTGTCGAAGGGCAGTTCGATTTGATCATCGCCAATCCGCCGTACATGAACGACGAACAACAGCGCGCCTATCGCCACGGCGGCGGGGCGCTGGGTGAGGGTTTGTCGGTGCGGATCGTGCGTGAGGCGTTGCCGCGTCTGGAAGTCGGCGGCACGTTGCTGGTGTACACCGGCGTGGCGATCGTCGCCGGGCAGGATCCGTTCCGCGAGGCCGTGGCGCCTCTGCTCAAGGGCGAGCGATTTGGCTGGACTTATCGCGAACTCGATCCGGATGTGTTCAGCGAGGAACTGCTCAAGCCGGAATACGAGCGCGCCGAGCGCATCGCCGTGGTCGCACTGACGGTAACCCGCGAGCAGTGACCGATAGTTGGGCCACTGCTCGCGCGGTGGCCTTCAGCGATTTCTGATGCGCGAGATCGTCAGCAGGCAAACCCCTACCAACATCGCAGCCCCGGCTACCAATAGCGGCGAAGGGCGGATCGGCTGCCGCGAAATACGCTCGATGCGCCCGCCGACGGAAGCGCGCACTGGCGCAGCAGGTTCCGCCAGATAAGGCGCTTCTTCGATCTCCAGGCGTAAGCCGTCCGGCATTACCAGCGTCAGCCCTTCGATCGTGCCGGCAATTCTGCCCGGATAAACCGGCTCACCGGTCGGGTCGAGCTGGTCGTAGAAGAATATTTGCCCTTCAAGCCAGCCAATGGCGGTCTGCAACTCAGGTCCCAGGTAATACTTTCCATCGAGAAAAAAGCCAGAGAATTGCGGCGCGCGCTCGACGCTTTCAATTCGATAGCGCTGACCTGGTTTCATACCGGTTTCTGGGGCGATCATGGGGGTTCCTCCGTTATTGGTAAGCGATAGAGGAGCGCGTGCCAAGCGTGGTTCCATCGAAATGAGCAACGGGCGTTTGTATGGGTTCAAGTGCGCTGGAGCTTTACACGCAAACGCGCAAGACAGTTTTTCACAGTTGAGGGTTCACTATCGGTTACGAACTGTGGCTAAAATGCCACCCTTTCACCGAGCGCCCGGAAACGGCGCGGGCCAAGGACGCGCCCTGTGCATCAAGACCGCTGCATAAGACGCTGGGCCTCAGGTCGCCACGCGCGCAGTTTGTTCACTTTTGACGTGTGACCCTTTTCCGTGAAACTCATCATTGCCGCTGTTTATGTCATCTCCATTGCTTACGTTCACTTGCGTGGGCGCGTGCGCCACAAACTGGGGCGGCAATTGAGTGATCACTCGACGTTCCTCGCGCCGATCAACTGCTTCCTCTATCTGTTTTCCAGGATGCCGAACAAGCCGTATCTGAACCCGGCAGACTTTCCCGATCTGAGCCCGTTGCAGGCGCACTGGGAAGAGATTCGCGAGGAAGGCCAGAATCTGTTGCGTGCCGGCGAGATCAAGCGCTCGAATCAGTATGACGATGTCGGCTTCAATTCTTTCTTCAAGACCGGCTGGAAGCGCTTCTACCTCAAGTGGTACGGCGACAGCCATCCATCGGCGATGAAGCTGTGCCCACGCACCACCGAACTGGTGCAAAGCATCGGCTCGATCAAGGCGGCGATGTTTGCCGAGCTGCCACCGGGCTCGAAGCTGGTGCGCCACCGCGATCCGTACGCCGGTTCCTACCGTTATCACCTGGGCCTGGATACGCCGAACGATCCTGGCTGCTACATCAACGTCGACGGCGAGAACTATCACTGGCGCGATGGCGAAGCGGTGATGTTCGACGAGACGTTTATTCATTACGCCGAAAACACCACGGATCAGAATCGCATCATTCTGTTCTGCGACATTGAAAGGCCGTTGAAGTACCGCTGGGCAGCAGCGTTCAACCGCTGGTTCAGCCGCACGGTGATGTCAGCGGCAGGCGCGCCGAATGATGCGGGGGACAAGACTGGCGGCATCAACCGCTTGTTTACCAAAATCTACAAGATTCGTTTGCGCGGCAAAGAGCTGAAGAAGCGCAACCGCACGCGGTATTACCTGGAAAAATGGGCGATTTTTGCCGCGTTGCTGGCGATCTTCATTCTGATCTGAAGACTTGCGGTGTCAGTACCGGCCTCTTCGCGAGCAGGCTCGCTCCCACAATCTGGAATGCGTTCCCCAGTGGGAGCGAGCCTGCTCGCGAAGGCGGTTTCACTTCCAACATACCTCTAGCTGGCCCAACGCTTACTCCCCGGACGCCTTCCGAGTCTTCTTCGCCGGCGCCGCCTTACTGGTTGATTTGGCCTTGGGCTTGGCCGGTGCCTTGCCGCCGAGGCTGCGTTTGAGCAGCTCGGTCAAGTCGATAACATCGGCAGTCTTGCGCTCTTCCTCGCCAGTAGCGGTCTCGACGTCCTCGATCTTGCCTTCATGGGCTTTCTTCTCGACCAGCGCCATGATCTTGTCTTCGAACTCGTCCTTGTAGTCTTCGGGCGACCACTCCGAGGTCATGTCTTCAACCAGACGTTTGGCCATGTCCAGCTCGCCCTTGGCCAACTGAGGCTTGGTCACTTCACTGCCCAGCGCCAGTTCATCAAGGCTGCGCACTTCCTGTGGCCAGCGCAGTTTCACCAGAACCAGCGCCGACTCCAGCGGCATCAACGCGGCCAGGTATTGACGGGTATGCAGGACAACGCGGGCGAGGGCGACCTTGTTGGTTTTGCTCAGGGTTTCACGCAGCAACGCGTAGACCTTGCCGCCGCGCTTGTCTGGCGCCAAGTAGTAGGGCGTATCGATGTTCTGCAGCGGAATCTGCTCGGCATCGACGAACGAGAAAATGTCGATGGTCTGCGTGGAAACCGGGTGCGCCGAGCGGATTTCTTCCTCGCTGAGCACCACATATCGGCCCTTTTCGTAGGCCACGCCTTTGACGATGTTCTCTTTGGTGACTTCCTTGCCGGTGACCTTGTTGATGCGTTTATAGCCCACCGGGTCCATGCTGCGGCTGTCGAGCCAATCGAAGTCCACGCCTTGGGACGACGTCGCTGAAACCAGCGCCACGGGGATGTGTACCAGTCCAAAACTGATTGCGCCTTTCCAGATTGCCCGAGCCATGACCTGTCCTCCGAGTGATGATCAGGTGACCCGTGGCGCGGTGAGAAAGTTTCCGGTGATTGCGCGGCTTCCAGCGGTACGGTCAAGCCGTGTTACATGTTGTTTAAGGCGCGAGGGTTAACAAATCCGAACCCACGGCGTAGCGTGGGCTCCAAGGCTCTAGTCCACGCACATCGAGAGGTATTTCCCATGAACCGGTTTCTGCTTGGCATCGCCGTCCTCGCCCTCAGTGGTGGCCTGGTTCACGCCGATGTCGTGCTGGCGCAAAGCCCTACCGGCAACAGCAACAATCCCTACAACAGCCCGATCCGCCGGGCCAATCCCAACAGCATGCAGGGCACCCAGCCCAGCGCTCCGCCCCTTCGCGGGCCGAACACCGTTCCCCTGCCACGTCAGCCAACCGTTGAAAATCGCGGTATCGGCAATGGCCAGCCAATTCGCTCGGTGCCGAGCAATCCTCCAACCTTCATTCCCAACCCGCCCCCACGGGGCACCGGCAGCAACCGTTGAACGGCAGGACTGATGTTCTGTCAGCCTTTCACACGAACAAAAGGAATCGTGCATGTTGCGTAAAACCCTACTAGCCACCTGCTGCGCCGCCGCGCTGATCAGTGCCCCGGCCTTCGCCGCCGCGCCCAAAGAGCTGAAAAGCGAACAGGGCATTCTTGAAGTCACCACCGTTGCCCAAGGCCTGGAGCATCCGTGGGCGCTGGCATTTCTGCCTGATCAGAAGGGCATGCTGGTGACCGAACGCCCGGGTCATCTGCGCGTCGTCAGCAAGGACGGCAAGCTGTCGGAGCCGATCAGTGGCGTGCCGCAAGTCTGGGCCAAAGGGCAGGGCGGTTTGCTTGATGTGGCGCTTTCGCCAGACTTCAAGCAGGATCGCATGGTCTATCTGTCGTATGCCGAAGGCGGTGGTGAGGGCGGCAAGGCTGGCACGGCGGTAGGGCGCGGACGGCTTTCCGATGACCTGAAGACGCTCAAAGACTTCAACGTGATCTTTCGTCAGGAACCGAAACTGTCGGTGAGCAACCACTTCGGTTCACGCCTGGTGTTCGATCGCGACGGGTATCTGTTCATCACCCTCGGCGAAAACAACGACCGCCCGACTGCGCAGGATCTGGACAAGCTGCAAGGCAAAGTCGTACGCATCTTCCCGGACGGCAAAGTGCCGGACGATAACCCTTTCGTTGGCCAATCCGGTGTTAGGCCTGAAATCTGGTCCTATGGCCTGCGCAACCCGCAGGGCGCGGCGCTCAATCCGTGGACCGGCACGCTGTGGGAGAACGAGCACGGGCCACGTGGCGGCGATGAAGTGAACATCATCGAACGTGGCAAAAACTATGGCTGGCCGTTGGCGACCCATGGCATCAATTACTCGATGCAGCCGATTCCGGAGGCCAAGGGCAAAACTGCTGAAGGCACCGTGGCGCCGCACCATGTCTGGGAAAAATCCCCCGGCGTAACCGGCATGGCGTTCTACGACGCCGATCGCTTCACGCCGTGGCAGCACAACGCGTTTATCGGCGCACTGGTGTCCCAGGAGCTGATTCGACTGCAGTTCGATGGCGACAAGGTCGTGCATGAAGAGCGTCTGCTGGGTGAGTTGAACAAGCGGATCCGCGATGTGCGCCAAGGGCCGGATGGCTATCTGTATGTGCTGACGGATGAAGAGAATGGCTCGCTGTACAGGCTGGGGCTGAAATGATTGCGTGCGGTTAATGATCCGACGCCTTCGCGAGCAGGCTCGCTCCCACATTGAAATGCAGTCTCCCTGTGGGAGCGAGCCTGCTCGCGAAGAGGCCCGCGCATCTTGCGCAGACTCCTAGCAGTCCCGCATTTGGCCGAACCGCCGCCCCGTTGCCTTGTTATAGTTCGGGCCTTAATTCCCATCCCGGTAAAGGATCACTGCCATGACTCAATACTCCGCCTTCAGCGTCGAACTGGCCGACAACATCGCGCATGTGCAGATCAATCGCCCGGAAAAAATCAACGCAATGAACGCGGCGTTCTGGAGCGAGATTGTCGAGATCTTCCAATGGATCGACGATACCGACGAAGTCCGCGTGGTGGTGCTCAGCGGTAACGGCAAGCATTTTTCCTCCGGCATTGACCTGATGATGCTTGCCGGTGTCGCCAATGAACTGGGCAAGGACGTGGGCCGCAATGCGCGCCTGTTGCGGCGCAAGATCCTCAATCTGCAAGCCTCGTTCAACGCCGTCGACAACTGCCGCAAACCGGTACTCGCCGCGATTCAGGGCTATTGCCTGGGCGGGGCGATCGATCTGATCTCGGCTTGTGATATGCGTTATGCCGCCGAGGACGCGCAATTTTCCATCAAGGAAATTGACATCGGCATGGCCGCTGACGTCGGTACGCTGCAACGGTTGCCGCGAATCATCGGAGACGGCATGCTGCGTGAGCTGGCTTACACCGGTCGCACCTTTGGCGCCGAGGAAGCACGCAGCATGGGCCTGGTCAATCGCGTCTACAGCAATAAGGACACACTGCTCGAAGGCGTGTTCGACATTGCCCGCGACATCGCGGCGAAGTCGCCGATTGCCGTGACCGGCACCAAGGAAATGATCAGCTACATGCGCGACCATCGCATCGACGATGGTCTCGAATACGTTGCCACCTGGAACGCCGCCATGCTGCAATCCACCGATCTGCGCGTGGCCATGGCCGCCCACATGAGCAAACAGAAACCCGAATTTCTGGATTGAGTTAACCATGACCTCTCGCTGGACCACTGCAGTACTCGACACCGATCAACCCGGCGGCTGGGCCGTAGCGCGCAGCCCGGAAGGCTTTCTGTTCGATGAAAACGGCGCACTGTTCCCGCGCGAATGGCTCAAGCGCCAGGACCTTTCGGTCCTTGCCGAGCACGGCATTGGTCATCTGAATGGCGAGCCGGTGTATCTGCTCGAGTTGCGCAGCGTCAGCGAAGTGCCCGGTTGCGGCTGGAAAGGCTTGCGGGCGTTCATGCTCGAAGGCGATCACACGCTGTACAAAGTGCTCGGCTATGCCGCACAGATCGGCACCTGGGCTCGCGAGCACCGCTTCTGCGGCAACTGCGGCCAGCCGATGACACAAGTACCGCGCGAACGAGCGATGTATTGCCAGCCGTGCGAACTGCGCAGTTATCCGCGCATTTCACCAAGCATGATCGTGCTGATTACCCGTGGCGACGAAATCCTTCTGGCACGCTCGCCGCGTTTCGTCACCGGGGTTTACAGCACGCTGGCCGGTTTCGCCGAGCCGGGGGAATCGGCCGAGGATTGCCTGATTCGCGAAGTGCGTGAAGAAGTGCAGATCGAAGTGAAGAACATCCAGTACATCGGCAGCCAGTGCTGGCCGTTCCCGCATTCGATGATGCTCGGCTTCCATGCCGAATATGCCGGTGGCGAGATTGTCTGTCAGGAAGACGAGATTGAAGACGCCCAGTGGTTCAACGTGCACGAGTTGCCGCCGTTGCCAGCGTCGCGTTCGATTGCCCGTTACCTGATCGACGTCTATGTGGCGCGGCGCTTAGGCCACGCTGAACCAGTGCTGCCAGGCTAAGCGCACAGTCAAGCCGAGCACGACGGTGATGAACACCGGACGAATGAATTTGGCGCCGCCGCTGATCGCGGTGCGCGCGCCAAAGAAAGCCCCGACCATCACCGACAGACCCATGCACAAGCCAATGATCCAGTCGACTTGTCCGGAGAAGATGAACACCGACAGCGCCGCGATGTTGCTGACAAAGTTCATGCTTCGCGCCACGCCGCTGGCCTTGACCAGGTCGATCGGATACAGCAGCAGACTGCTGACTGTCCAGAACGCGCCCGTGCCGGGGCCGGCCACGCCATCGTAGAAGCCGAGGCTGAAGCCTTGGGTCGATTGCCATTTCTTTTTGATCGGCGCGTCGCTGTCCAGCGGCGCTTTCGGCGTGCCGCCAAATAGCAAATACAGGCCACAGGCGAAAACGATCACCGGCAGCATCTTGTTCAGCCACTCGGCCGGCAGGTAATGCGCAACCACCGCGCCGGTAAGCGCGCCAACCAGAGTGCCGACAATCGCGTGGGTCCACTGGCGTGGATGAAACAGTTTGCGCCTGTAGAAGGTGAAACTGGCGGTCGCCGAACCGAAGGTCGAGCTCAGCTTGTTGGTGCCTAATACCAGATGCGGCGGTAAACCCGCAGTCAGCAGCGCCGGCGTGGTCAACAGACCGCCACCGCCAGCGATGGCATCGATGAAACCGGCAAGGAATGCAACAGCAGCCAGAATGGCCAGGGTGGTGAGGTCAACGCTGAGTTCGAAAGGCATGGAGTCGACTTATTCGGCAAGGCGCAGAACGTGGGCTGCGGGAGGGCGGTTATGTTACCTGTATCGAAGTGTTGCGGCGAGCCAGAGCATGCCGTCGTCAATTACAGTCTGGAATACATTCCTGTGTAGGAGCTGCCGAAGGCTGCGATCTTCCGGGACGCAGAGCGTTCCGGCTGCTGCGCATGGGAACGATCAAATCAAGATCAAAAGATCGCAGCCTTCGGCAGCTCCTACACAGGGGTGAGTAGCCCTTAGAGACCGAGTTCAGACAGCCCCGGATGATCATCAGGGCGGCGGCCCAGCGGCCAGTGGAATTTGCGCTCGCTTTCCTTGATCGGCATGTCGTTGATGCAGGCATAGCGCTGGAACATCAGGCCGTTGTCATCGAACTCCCAGTTCTCGTTGCCGTACGAGCGGAACCAGTTGCCCGAATCGTCGTGCCATTCATAGGCGTAACGCACGGCGATGCGCGTATCGGAGTAGGCCCAGAGTTCTTTGATCAAGCGATAATCCAGTTCCTTCGCCCATTTGCGCGTCAGAAAAGCCTTGGCCTCTTCGCGGTTGTTGGCGAACTCGGCGCGATTGCGCCACTTGGTATCGAGGGTGTAAGCGAGCGAAACCTTTTCCGGATCGCGGCTGTTCCAGCCATCCTCGGCCAGACGCACCTTCTCGATCGCTGACGCATGGTTGAATGGCGGCAATGGCGGACGTACCTGGGCTGCAGTCGACATGTTCAATCTCCTGATTCATTTAATGTATGAACAACAAGTCCGGCTTATCAAGAGTTACAGGCCCAATAACTTTCGCGCCATGCATTGCGCATTATCGGCGGCACTGTGATCACCCATCACAAGCGCTACGGTAATGGCGCCTTCAATCAGGATCAGCAACTGTCTGGCCAGCAGTTGCGGATCCTCGGCGCCATATTCGGTACACAGCTCGCACACGTAGTCGAGCAGCTTCTGTTTGTGTTCTTTGGCCACCAGCCGCACCGGATCCTGCGGATCGCCGGTTTCGCCGCTGGTGTTGATAAAGGCGCAGCCGCGAAAGCCTTCCGAGTCGAACCAGCCCTTGAGCACGGTAAACAGGTTGAGCAGGCGATCAACCGGGGTTTCGGCCTGATCGACAGCATGTGTGAACCAGTGCATCCAGCGAACATCGCGTCGCTGAAGGGCTGCGACAACCAGTGCGTCTTTGTCGGCAAAGTAACGGTAGATGCTTTTTCTGGAGACGCCGGCGGTCTTCACCAGAAGATCCATGCTGGTGGCAGCGATGCCACTTTTGTAGATCAACTTTTCGGTGACATCCAGAATGATGTCGCGTGTGTCATTGCTGATTGATTCGTTCATGTGGCGAACAGTAGAACGAGTGTTCTCCTTGGTCAAGCGAATTTCTTCAGCGTGTGTGAAAACGCTTTCGCGAGCAGGCTCGCTCCCACAGGGGAATGCAATTCAAAGGTGGGAGCGAGCCTGCTCGCGAAGGGGCCATTACGGACACTGACAAGACCCGGCGCAGACGATGGTGTAAGCTCTCAAACTCTTCGGAATCGAACCTTGCGAGCCTTATGCCGTTGCTTTTCAAACGTTCTCTGCTGCCTAAACTGCGCAGCTTCGCGCTGACCGCCGAGGCGGTGAGCATTCTGTCCAGTGCTGCCGAATTCCGACGCTGCCTGCTCGAGCAAATCGCCGCAGCGACCCAACGCATTTACATCGTCGCGCTGTATCTGCAGCAAGACGAAGCCGGCCAGGAAATCCTCGATGCCCTGCACGCGGCCAAGCTCAAGCGGCCCGAGCTGGAAATCGCCGTGGTGGTCGACTGGTTGCGCGCCCAGCGCGGTTTGATTGGCGCCGGCAAGCAGCCGGGCAACGCCGCCTGGTATCAGGACATGACCCGCACGCACCAGAGCGAAGTGCCGATCTACGGCGTGCCGGTGCAGACCCGCGAGCTGTTCGGCGTGCTGCACCTCAAAGGCTTCGTGATCGACGACAAGGTGGTTTACAGCGGTGCGAGCCTGAACAACGTCTACCTGCACAAACTCGACAAGTACCGTTTCGACCGTTACCACGTGCTGCGCAGTCGCGAGCTGGCGGATTCGATGCATCACCTGGTCAAGCATGGCCTGATCGAATCGAAAGCCGTGCACCGCCTCGACCTGCCCAACCTGCCGACTACCCGCAGCCTGCGCAACGACATCGGCGACCTGCGCAGCCGTCTCAAGTACGCGACTTACGACACCGGGGCCGGCAGCACCAGCCGTGAAGGGCTGTCGGTCACGCCACTGCTCGGCGTCGGCAAGAACAACCCGCTGAACCGGGCGATTCTCGAATTGATCGCCAGCGCGCAAAAGCAGCTGACCATCTGCACGCCGTACTTCAACCTGCCACTGGGCGTGATCCGTGAAATCAACCGAGCGCTGGCCCGGGGTGTGAAGATCGACATCGTGGTTGGCGACAAGACAGCCAATGACTTCTACATTCCGCCGAGCGAACCATTCAAGGTGATCGCCGCGCTGCCGTATCTATACGAGATCAGCCTGCGCCGCTTCGCCAAACGCCACCAGCACAGCATCGACAGCGGTCAGTTGAACCTGCACCTGTGGCGCGACGGTGACAACACCTATCACCTCAAAGGCATGTGGATCGATCAGCGCTACACCTTGCTGACCGGCAACAACCTCAACCCACGGGCGTTTCGCCTCGATCTGGAAAACGCGCTGCTGATCGACGATCCGAAAGGCGAATGGCTGGAGCCAAGGGCGAACGAGCTGGAGAACATCTTCCGCCATACCACGCGGATCGACAGCTTCCAGACCCTGGAGACACTGCCGGATTACCCGGCAGGGGTGGCGAAGTTTCTCAAGCGGGTGAGTCGGGTGAGGATTGAGCGGTTGCTTTACAGGATTCTCTAGAGCGTCCGGAATTGCTTTCGCGAGCAGGCTCGCTCCCACAGGGAAATGCATTCCAACTGTGGGAGCGAGCCTGCTCGCGAAGGGGCCAGACCAGAGGCTAAAAAATCAGTTCAGACCCAACTTCCCGCGCATCATCGACAAATCCTCCGCCAGCGTATTCACCGGCCCGACCAGCGCCTTGCGGTCGTTGTCTTTCACTTTGTCGTAGGTCTCAAAGCCACCATCCGCAGTCTTGTACTTGGCCAGAATCCGGTCGACCGTGGCGAAGTTCTTGTCGACTTTCGCTACAAACGCCTTGTCCTGCTGTTCGATCTGCGGGCGGAACAGATCGACGATCTTCTTGGCGCCGTCGATATTGCCCTGGAAGTCATACAGATCGGTGTGGCTGTAGCGGTCTTCCTCGCCGGAAATCTTCGTCGCTGCGACTTCTTCCACCAGCGCAGCAGCGCCGCCAACGACTTTCTCCGGCGGGAAGGTCAGACCGGCCACACGGGTTTGCAGATCCTGCACGTCCTTGTTCAAACCGTCGGCCAATGCATCCAGGCCCTTAGTGGACTTCTCCGCGAACAACGAATATTCGATGCGGTGAAAGCCAGTGAAGTCTTCAGCCTTCACGCCTTTTTCGTGGTCGTCGACGCGCGAGTCGATGGACGCATCGAGATCGCTGAACAGCTCGGCAATCGGCTCGATCGACTCGTAATACACCCGCGTCGGCGCGTAGAGCTTCTGCGCGGTCGCCAAGTCGCCTTTCTTCACTGCGTCGGTGAACTGCTGGGTGTGGCTGGCCAGTTCATCGAGCTTTTCGGTCACGTAGATCTTGTAGTCCGACACCGGCCCCACCAGATCCAGCGGCGCAGTCGCGGCGAACGCCGCTAACGGGGTGTTGAGCAAACCAAGGGTCAGCAATAACGCGAGTGGCGTTTTTTTCATGGGGCGGCTCCAGTGTCGGTTGGGTGTCATGCGGTTTTGTTTTGGGAGGTGGCAGCCAGTAACGAGCGACCGATGAAATCGTCATC
This sequence comes from Pseudomonas sp. Marseille-Q5117, assembly GCF_946901175.1. Classification (NCBI taxonomy): domain Bacteria; kingdom Pseudomonadati; phylum Pseudomonadota; class Gammaproteobacteria; order Pseudomonadales; family Pseudomonadaceae; genus Pseudomonas; species Pseudomonas sp. Marseille-Q5117. Next base: position 134,120 of record NZ_CAMPPP010000013.1, read on the forward strand.
GCCGGTAGCGCCGGGCAGGGTGAAGAAATAACCGCCGCCGACCGGTTTGAGATATTCCTCAAGCGGCTCGCCATTGAGTCGGGTTTGCACGGTGATAAAGCCTTTTTCCAGATCGGCCTGGTAGCAGATGAACAGCAGGCCCATGTCGAGCTGGCCGTTCTTGTTGACGCCGTTGGAGTAGTTGAACGGCCGACGCAGGATCAGATTGGCCTGGGTCGCGGCGGTGCGCGGGTTGGCCAGACGAATGTGCGCATCGAGCCTGGTCAGTTTGCCGGCGGGGTCCTTGCTGTAATCCGGCACTTCGCTTTCCTTGTGGCCGCCGATGGGCGCGCCGCTGCTCTTGACCCGGCCGAGAATGCTTTCCTGCTCCTGCAACGGCGTGCGATCCCAGCGCTCGACGAAGTTGCGGATGATGCGCACCGCTTGATAACTGCCGTGGGCAGCCCAGGCCGGTTCGTCACTGTCCGGTTGTACCCAGACAATCCGCTCCATCGCCTTGGCGTCGTTGGAATCGGGGTTGGCCGAGCCATCGCGAAAACCGAGGAAGTTGCGCGCCGACTGCGCCGGTACGCCGGGTTTGGCCGGCGCTTGCGGCGGGACGCTGCCTTCCTGTTTCCAGCGCACCAGCAGCAGGTCAGGCAGGTTTTTTACGATGTCGCGCAGGGCGTGAATGTTGGTGTCGGCGGTGTTGGCGCAGAACTGCAGACTGAGGTCGCCATGGCAGCAGTCGGCGTCCAGCGCATCGTTGGGAAAACCGACCATGCGTTGCAGACGCTTGGGCTTTGCCGCCGCCAGACCGAAGCGCTCGTCGAACAGCGAATCGCCGACGGAAACGGTGATGGTCAGGTTGTCCGGGGTGACCACCGGGCCGAGGATGCCAGAGTCCAGCGGCGGCAGTTTCGGATCAACCTGCGCGACCGGGCCGCCCTTCATCAAAAACGCGATGCGTTCGTTGAGAGTGCGGAAAAGCCGCTCAAGGTCTTCGCGATCGCTGGCCAGCACATCGAACGCCACCAGCATCCCGGAGGCCGGGCGCGGGGTGACGATGCCGGCCTGGTGCACACCGTGGAAGTCGTGGCGGTCTTCAGTCTTGTCGCTGCTCGGCGCTTCGGTGACTTGCGCCGGTACGGCGGCCATGGCCGGGCAGCTCAGCGCCGATCCGGCAAGGGCGACACCGGCGGCGCCCATGCCCATCAGCACGCGACGTCGTTGCAGGTTGAGAGGTTCTGAATCGTTCATCTGTCGTGGTCTTCTGCTTACAGGCCGGAAAGGCCGAGGGCGGGGTCGATGCCATCCATTGCCGCGGCCAGAGCCTTGGCTTTGGCGGCGATCTGCTGGCGTTGCGCGGCGGTCACGGCGTCGTAACTGACGTAGCCATCGGCGGATTTGAACGCGTTGAGCTGGTTGTCGAAGTCACTCATGGCCTGGTCGACATTCGCCAACACGTCAGCGGAGGATTTGCTCAGCATCGGGCGCAACAGGTCGACGACCTTGCGCGCGGTTTGCGCGTTGGCGGCGAAACCGTTGAGATCGCTGTGGCTGTAGCGTTCTTCCTCGCCGCTGCCGGCGCGCACATCGGCGAGGCTGCTGAGGTTGCGCACGAGAATGTTGACCAGTTGCTCCGGCGGCAGCGACTGCGCGAGCAACTGTTGCTTGAGGGTGGTGACATCTGCGAGCAAGCGCTGGGCAATCGGCGCAACCTCGTCGAGTTTGCGTTGCTGGAACAGCGCGTGTTCGAGGCGATGGAAGCCGACAAAGGCCGGATCCTGCTCACGCTTCTCGAAATAATCGGCGCGGGCATTGATCTGATTGTCCAGCTCGGCCAGACGCTGCGCCGCCGGCGCCAGACGCTGATAGGCTGCACGCGCCGGCAGGTACAACGCTTGCGCCTGCGCCAGATCGCCATTGGCGATCGCCTGATTCAGCGCCGTCGCCGCTTTGATCAACGCGCTGCCCTGAACGGCCAGATACACGCGAAATTCCGACAGCGGCCCGACGAAAGCCACCATCGATGGCTTGGCCTTGGCGGCGGCATCGGAAGCGGCCGTCGGTGTGACGTGCAAAGTACCGCGCGGGTTGCTGAGCAGGCCGCAAGTGATCGCATAGTCGCCCGGTTGCAGGTTGGCGTTGATCACTTGGCTCAGGCCCGGCGCGATGTTTTCCCGCTCTTCGACCACCAGCACGCCGTCGAGAATTTCCCACTCGACCGCACGCTCGGAGCGGTTGACGATGCGGAAACTGGCGCGGCCGGCCGGCACCGTCAGGGCATTCGGCTCGCAACTGTGGGGATGGATGTTGACGACGATTTCGTCGTGGTTGTGCTGACGCTTGGCGGCGGCCATGTTCGAGGCGTACCAGAACAGCCCGCCGGCGGCGACCATCAGCAGCACCGAGCCGGCCAGCGCCCAACGCAGGGCCGGAGGGGTTTGGGTAGTAGACATGAAGGGCCTTATTGGCTGGAAACGGAAGTGGTTGGCGTCGCCTGGCGAGGCGCGGGCATGAAGAACATCACCAGTGCCAGCAGCAGATAAATCAGGTACGCGCCCAAGGTGCTGACGGTCGGCGCATCCTGATAACCGAACATGCCGGCCAGCACCGAGCCCAGCGGGCCGTCCATCGGCAGCGTCGCGCTGAAGTCGAACAGCACCGTTTGCAGGTGATTCCACAGCCCGGCTTCATGCAGCGCCTGCACCGAGTTGGCGAGAATCCCGGCGGCGACCACGAGGATGAACAATCCGGTCCACTTGAAGAACGCCGAGAGATTGAGGCGCATGCTGCCGCTGTAGATCAGGAAACCGACGATCACCGCCAGGACCAGGCCGAGCAGGGCGCCAATCGGCGCGCCCGGGCCTTCGCTTTGCTGGAACACGGCAAGCAGGAAGAACACCGTTTCCAGGCCCTCGCGAGCGACGGCGAAGAAAACCATGGCGATCAATGCAATCACCTGATGCCTGGATTGGGTCAGCGCTTGATCCAGCGAGGCTTGCAGCGAGTGCTTGATCGACCGCGCGACCTTGCGCATCCAGAACACCATCGAACTGAGAATGCCCACGGCGACCAGACCGACCACGCCTTCGAACAACTCCTGCTGCTTTTGCGGGAATTCAGCACTGACCAGCTCCAGGCCACCGCCGACCAGCAGGGCAAGGGCAGCGGCGAGGAAGACGCCGATCCATACCGCTGGCATCCATTGACCACGGCCGGTCTGCTGCAAATAACTGGCAATGATGCCGACGATAAGCGCGGCCTCGATGCCTTCGCGCAACATGATCAAAAAGGGAACGAGCATTGGCGAGCCACAGCGATTTAGATAGGAGGCTAAGTTGTAACATAATGACACTCATTCCCAAATGGCATTCATTGACATTTAGCTGAACCTTAGCTGAACAACTGTCATTCCTGCTCGCGAATGCGGTATGCGTGTGACATTTGTTTATCTGACACACCGCCTTCGCGAGCAGGCTCGCTCCCACATTGGCCCTGCGGTGACTTCAGCAGCTGGGTTAAGATGCCCACCACCCAAAAAACAACAAGGCTCACCTCGCTCCATGGCAGAAAAAGACACCATTGCCATTCAACTGGTGCGCGAAGCGCTGCTGCAAAGTTGCGCCCCGGGCGCGGCGACGGATGAGGCATTGAGCAAGGTCGGCATCGATCCGGCTTCGTTAGCGGCCGATGAGGGCAGGGTGCCGGCCTCGCAATACGCCAGACTCTGGCGCCTGCTGGCACGACGCGGTGATGACGAGTTCTTCGGCATGGACCCACGCCCGCTCAAGTCCGGCAGCCTGGCGTTTTTGTGTCGCAGCGCCATGGCGCAACCGACGCTGGCGTCGGCGCTGGATACCGGTCTGACGTTCCTGTCGCTGATGCTGGAAAACCTGCCGGCGCAACTGGTGCATCAGCAGAGCCTTGCGGAAATCGTCCTGCTCGAAGACGACGCCGAGCCGCGCCGCGCCTTTACCTATTTCACTTACTGGATGATCGTTCACGGCGTCGCGTGCTGGCTGGCCGGGCGGCGGATTCCGATTCTCGCCATTGAACTGCGCTGCGCCGAACCGGATTTCACTGATGACTATCGGGTGATGTTTTCGGAAAACCTGCGTTTCGAACGCCCGCGAACACGAATGATCTTTTCCGCCGATTGTCTTGATCTGCCGATCAAGCGCAGCGCTGAAGAACTCAAGCGCTTCCTGGCCCAGGCGCCGGCGAACATTCTGGTCAAGTACCGCGACCCCGACAGCCTGGCCAGCCGGATCAAGCACGATCTGCGGCAAGTGCCCGCGGCGCATTGGCCGGAAACCGAGGCGCTGGCTCAGCAACTGTGCATGTCCGCGTCGACATTACGCCGGCGTCTGGCTGAGGAAGGGCAGACCTATCAGGGCCTCAAGGACAGTGTGCGCAAAGAGCTGGCGATCACCTGGCTGGCAGAGCCCTCGATCAGTTTCGTCGAGATTGCTGCACGGCTGGGTTTTGCGGATGCCAGTTCGTTCTACAAGGCGTTTCGCAAATGGTCCGGGTCGAACCCGGGGCATTACCGCACCCTGATCCTCAATGAGGTGGTCTGACCCGACGCCTTCGCGAGCAGACTCGCTCCCACATTTTTGAAATGCGGTCTCCTGTAGGAGCTGCCGAAGGCTGCGATCTTTTGATCTTGTACTTGATGGTAAAAATCAAGATCAAAAGATCGCAGCCTCGTTGCACTCGTCAGCTCCTACAGGGGATGCGGCCCCAACCCCTTGGCCAAACCAGTCAGCCACTTTGATAACTTTGACCATTGCCCCGAGCCCCGCGCGGCGCGACTATCCCTGTGTTGTTTACGGTTCCCAGCCTAATAAAAACACCGAGGGATTCTGGCAATGCGCGATTACTTGTCTGCCACCGAACAGTTCGATTATCAGCACACCGTCGATGCGTCGCTCAGCGGCACGCTGGCGGCACTCAACGCCTGCATCGAATGTTGCGACCGCCATGCCTTGCCTGGGCGAATTGCGTTGTTCTGGGAAGGTCGCGACGGCTCAAGTGCGACTTACACCTTCACTGATCTGCAAGACAAAGCCGCGCGTTTCGCCAATTTCCTCCTCGCCGAGGGTGTGCAGAAGGGCGACAAGGTCGCCGGCCTACTGCCGCGCAACGTCGAATTACTCATCACTGTGCTCGCCACCTGGCGCATCGGCGCGGTGTATCAGCCGCTATTCACTGCATTCGGGCCGAAAGCTCTCGAACATCGCCTGAACAGCTCCGGGGCGAAGGTCGTGATCACCGATGCGGTCAATCGCCCCAAGCTCAATGAAGTCAGCGCATGCCCGACCATCGTCACCGTTGGTGGCGCCAAAGGTCAGGGCATCGTTCGTGGTGATTTCAGTTTCTGGGCTGAGCTGGCCAACCATTCCAATGTTTGCGAACCGGTGTTACTGACCGGCGAAGACCCGTTCCTGCTGATGTTCACCTCGGGCACCACGGGGCCGGCGAAAGCGCTGTCAGTGCCGCTCAAAGCCATCGTCGCTTTCCAGAGCTACACCCGCGATGCGGTGGACCTGCGTCCTGAAGACGCGTTCTGGAACGTCGCCGATCCGGGCTGGGCCTATGGCATTTATTTCGGCGTCACCGGGCCGTTGGCGCTGGGCCACCCGATTACTTTCTACGATGGCCCGTTCACCCTCGAAAGCACCTGCCGGGTGATCAACAAATACGGCATTACCAATCTCACCGGCTCGCCCACTGCCTATCGTTTGTTGATTGCCGGTGGCGAAGAGTTCGCCAGATCGATCAAGGGCAAACTGCGCATCGTCAGCAGCGCCGGTGAGCCGCTGAACCCGGAAGTGATCCGCTGGTTCGCTGACAACCTCGAGGTGGTCATTCACGATCATTACGGCCAGACCGAACTGGGCATGGTGCTGTGCAACCACCACGGCCTCGAGCACCCGGTGCATGTCGGCGCCGCTGGTTTCGCTTCGCCGGGCCATCGCATCGTCGTGCTCGATGAGCAATACAACGAACTCGGCGTCGGTCAGCCGGGCATTCTTGCCATCGACCGCCCGCAATCGCCGATGTGCTGGTTCGGCGGCTACGAAGGCGCGCCGACCAAGGCCTTCGTCGGCGACTACTACCTGAGCGGCGACACCGTGGAATGGAACCCGGACGGCAGCATCAGCTTTGTCGGCCGCAGTGATGACGTGATCACCACTTCGGGCTACCGCGTCGGCCCGTTCGACGTGGAAAGCGCGCTGATCGAACACCCGGCCGTGGTCGAGGCGGCGGTCGTCGGCAAGCCCGACCCGGAACGCACCGAACTGGTCAAAGCCTTTGTCGTGCTGAGCGCGCAGTACCGCGCCGTGCCGGAGCTGGCCGAAGAGCTGCGCCAACACGTACGCAAGCGTCTGGCCGCGCATTCGTACCCGCGTGAAATCGAATTTGTCAGCGAATTGCCCAAAACCCCGAGTGGCAAATTGCAGCGCTTTATCTTGCGCAACCAGGAAATCGCCAAGGCTCAAGAGGCCGCGGCGCACAACGTTTCAGCTTGAATCCAAGGAAACACCGTCATGCAGATCGAGAACAAGGTTTTTATCGTCACCGGCGGCGCATCAGGCCTCGGTGCCGCGAGCGCGGAATTGCTGGTCAGTGCCGGCGCCAAAGTCATGCTGGTTGACATGAACGCCGAAGCCGTCGCCGCTCAGGCGCAGCGCCTGGGTGCGCAAAGCGTGGTTGCCGACATCAGCAATGAGGCGGCTGCCGAAGCGGCGGTGCAAGCGACGATCGCCGCGTTTGGCAGCGTCAATGGCCTGGTCAATTGCGCCGGCATCGTCCGTGGCGAGAAGATCCTCGGCAAAAACGGCCCGCACGCACTCAGCAGCTTCGCGCAAGTGATCAACGTCAACCTGATCGGCAGTTTCAACATGCTGCGCCTCGCCGCTGCGGCGATTGCCGAAAGCGAAGCCAATGCTGATGGCGAGCGTGGGGGGATCATCAACACCGCCTCGGTCGCAGCGTTCGACGGTCAGATTGGCCAGGCTGCGTACTCGGCTTCGAAAGGCGCGATCGCCAGCCTGACCCTGCCGGCCGCCCGCGAACTGGCGCGCTTCGGCATCCGCGTGATGACCATCGCACCGGGCATTTTCGAAACGCCGATGATGGCCGGCATGACCCCGGAAGTGCGCGACTCGCTGGCCGCCGGCGTGCCATTCCCGCCGCGTCTGGGCAAGCCCGCCGAATACGCCGCGCTCGTGCGCCATATCATCGAAAACAGCATGCTCAACGGCGAGGTGATCCGTCTCGACGGCGCCTTGCGCATGGCCGCCAAGTAAGGAGGATTAGTCATGACTATGTCCAATGATCCGATTGTTATCGTCAGCGCCGTCCGCACACCGATGGGCGGTTTTCAGGGCGAGCTGAAAAGCCTCAGCGCACCGCAACTCGGCGCGGCGGCGATCAAGGCTGCGGTCGAACGCGCCGGTGTCGCCAGTGATGCGGTTGATGAAGTGCTGTTCGGTTGCGTACTGCCTGCCGGCCTCGGCCAGGCGCCGGCACGTCAGGCTGCGCTGGGCGCCGGGCTGGATAAATCGACGCGCTGCACCACGGTCAACAAGATGTGCGGCTCGGGCATGCAAACCACCATCATGGCCCACGATATGCTGCTTGCCGGCAGCGCCGACGTGGTGATTGCCGGCGGTATGGAAAGCATGTCCAACTCGCCGTACCTGCTTGATCGCGCCCGCGCCGGCTATCGCATGGGCCATGGCCGCGTGCTCGATTCGATGTTCCTCGACGGCCTCGAAGACGCCTACGACAAGGGCCGCCTGATGGGCACCTTCGCCGAGGATTGCGCCGAGGCCAACAGCTTCAGCCGCGAGGCGCAGGACGCTTTCGCCATTGCCTCGACCACCCGCGCGCAACAGGCGATCGAGGACGGCAGCTTCAAGGACGAAATCGTCCCGCTGACGGTGACTGTCGGTAAAGAGCAGGTGGTCATCAGCAACGATGAACAGCCGCCGAAAGCCAAACTCGACAAGGTCGCCTCGCTGAAACCGGCGTTCCGCGACGGTGGCACGGTCACCGCAGCCAACTCCAGCTCGATTTCCGACGGCGCGGCGGCGTTGGTGCTGATGCGCCAGTCCCACGCGCAGCAACTGGGCCTCAAGCCGCTGGCGGTGATTCATGGCCACGCTGCGTTCGCTGATACCCCTGGCTTGTTTCCCACCGCACCGATTGGCGCGATCAAGAAACTGGTGAAGAAGACCGGTTGGGCGCTGGATCAGGTGGATCTGTTTGAAGTCAACGAGGCGTTTGCCGTGGTCGGCATGGCGGCGATGACGCACCTGGAGATTCCCCACGACAAGCTCAATGTGCACGGTGGCGCCTGCGCGCTGGGCCATCCGATCGGCGCCTCGGGGGCGCGGATTCTGGTGACGTTGCTCGCGGCGCTGCGGCAGAAACAGCTCAAGCGCGGCATTGCCGCGATCTGCATTGGCGGCGGAGAGGCCACGGCCATGGCTGTGGAATGCGTTTACTGAAGGCATCGCCGATCAACTGTGGGAGCGAGCCTGCTCGCGAAGACGTCGTTTCAGCCGGCACATGCGTGACTGACACACCGCTTTCGCGAGCAGGCTCGCTCCCACAGGGTTCTATGTCGTACTCAGATTTGAAGGAATCACCATGATCCCCAACGAAGACCAGACCCAGATCCGCGACATGGCCCGGCAGTTTGCCGAGGAGCGGCTCAAGCCGTTCGCCGCCGAGTGGGATCGCGAGCACCGTTTCCCCAGGGAAGCCATCGCCGAGATGGCCGAGCTGGGCTTCTTCGGCATGCTCGTCCCGGAGCAGTGGGGCGGCTGTGATACCGGCTACCTAGCCTACGCCATGGCCCTGGAAGAAATCGCCGCCGGCGACGGTGCCTGCTCAACGATCATGAGCGTGCACAACTCGGTCGGCTGTGTGCCGATTCTCAAGTTCGGCAATGACGATCAGCGTGAACGCTTCCTCAAACCATTGGCCAGCGGCGCCATGCTCGGTGCGTTCGCGCTGACCGAACCGCAAGCCGGTTCCGATGCCAGCAGCCTGAAAACCCGCGCGCGGCTGGAAGGCGATCACTACGTGCTCAACGGCTGCAAACAGTTCATCACCTCCGGGCAGAACGCCGGCATCGTGATCGTGTTTGCCGTGACTGACCCGAGCGCCGGCAAACGCGGGATCAGCGCGTTTATCGTGCCGACCGACTCGCCCGGCTACAAAGTTGCGCGGGTCGAAGACAAACTCGGCCAGCACGCCTCCGACACGTGCCAGATCCTCTTCGAAGATGTGAAAGTGCCGGTGGCCAATCGGCTGGGCGAGGAGGGCGAGGGCTACAAGATTGCCTTGGCCAACCTTGAAGGCGGCCGCGTCGGTATCGCCTCACAAGCCGTCGGCATGGCCCGCGCTGCGTTCGAGGCCGCGCGTGATTACGCCCGCGAGCGAGACACCTTCGGCAAGCCGATCATCGAGCATCAGGCCGTGGCGTTCCGCCTGGCGGACATGGCCACGCAAATTGCCGTCGCCCGGCAAATGGTGCATTACGCCGCAGCCTTGCGTGACAGCGGCCAACCGGCGCTGGTCGAGGCGTCGATGGCCAAGCTGTTCGCCTCGGAAATGGCCGAGAAGGTCTGTTCCATGGCCTTGCAAACCCTCGGCGGTTACGGTTACCTCAACGACTTCCCGCTGGAACGCATCTACCGCGACGTGCGCGTCTGCCAGATCTACGAAGGCACCAGCGACATTCAGCGCATGGTCATTTCGCGCAATCTCTGACAAGGAGTTTTTATTCATGACTTACGAAACGATTCTGCTGGAAACCCGCGACCGCGTCGGCCTGATCACCCTCAACCGGCCGCGGGCGCTGAACGCGCTCAATGCGCAACTGGTCAGCGAAGTGAACCACGCGCTCGATACGCTGGAAGCCGATGCGCACATTGGCTGCATCGTCCTCACCGGTTCGAAAAAAGCTTTCGCCGCCGGCGCCGACATCAAGGAAATGGCTGAGCTGACCTATCCGCAGATCTACATGGACGATCTGTTCAGCGACAGCGATCGAGTGGCCAACCGCCGCAAGCCGATCATCGCAGCGGTCAATGGTTTCGCCCTCGGCGGCGGCTGTGAACTGGCGCTGATGTGCGACTTCATTCTGGCTGGCGACAACGCCAGATTCGGCCAGCCGGAAATCAACCTCGGCGTGCTGCCGGGCATGGGCGGCACCCAGCGCCTGACCCGCGCCGTGGGCAAAGCCAAGGCCATGGAAATGTGCCTGAGCGGGCGCATGATCGACGCGGTAGAAGCCGAGCGTTGCGGCATCGTCGCGCGCATCGTGCCGAGCGATGAGCTGCTTGATGAAGCGCTGAAAGTTGCAGCGGTTATCGCCGGCAAGTCGCTGCCGATTGCGATGATGATCAAGGAGAGCGTCAACCGCGCGTTCGAGGTCAATCTGACCGAGGGTGTGCGTTTCGAGCGGCGGGTGTTCCATGCCGCGTTTGCGACGCAGGATCAGAAGGAAGGGATGGCGGCGTTTATTGCCAAGCGTGAGGCTGCATTCCAAGGCAAATAGTGTGTGACCTACCCTAGCCCTCTCCCCAAGGAGAGGGGACTGACCGCGTGATATGGGCAAATTACGCCGACCTGAAAGGTTGCCGCTGAATCCGTAACCGACTCGGTCGGCTCCCTCTCCCTGGGGAGAGGGCTGGGGTGAGGGGAAGGGCCAACGCCATTACAACTGGTAGTTCTTCAAATCTCGCGCAATCACCATCCGCTGTATCTCGCTCGATCCTTCATAAATCTGGGTAATCCGCGCGTCGCGGTAGTACTTCTCGACCGGGTAATCCTCAAGATAGCCATAGCCGCCATGGATCTGGATCGCCGACGAACAGACCTTCTCGGCCATTTCCGAAGCGAACAGCTTGGCCTGCGAAGCCTCGGACAAACACGGTTTGCCCGCCGTTCTCAACCGCGCCGCATGGAGGATCAGCAACCGCGCGGCGTTAATTTGCATGTGCATGTCAGCCAGCAGATTGGCAATGCTCTGGTGCTCGATGATCGGCTTGTCGAATTGCACGCGGTCTTTCGAATAAGCCAGCGCCGCTTCAAACGCTGCCCGGGCGATACCCAATGCCTGCGCGGCGATGCCGATGCGTCCGCCTTCAAGGTTGGACAGGGCAATCGCCAGGCCCTTGCCGCGTTCGCCGAGCAGATTGGCCTCGGGGACGCTGCAGTTGTTCAGTGTCACCGCGCAGGTGTCGGAAGCACGGATGCCCATCTTGTGTTCGGTGCGATCGACGATGAAACCCGGCGTGTCGGTCGGCACCAGAAACGCCGACAGGCCTTTCTTGCCCAAGTCCGGATCGGTTACCGCGAAAACGATCGCCAGTTTCGCCCGTTTGCCATTGCTGACAAATTGCTTGGCGCCGTTGATCACCCACTGGCCGTCGCGCAGTTCGGCGCGGGTGCGCAGGTTGTGCGCTTCGGAGCCGGCCTGGGGTTCGGTCAGGCAGAAGCAACCGATGGTCTGCCCACTGGCCAGATCGGCCAGCCAGGTCTTTTTCTGTTCGTCGCTGCCGTAGTTGAGCACCGGGCCGCAGCCGACCGAGTTGTGGATGCTCATGAACGCGCCGGTTGCGCCGTCACCGGCAGAGATTTCCTCAACCGCCAGCGCATAGGCGACGTAATCGACGTAGGTGCCGCCCCATTCTTCCGGCACAACCATGCCGAGCAAGCCCAGTTCACCCATCTTCGCCACCAGCGCGTCGTCGATCCAGCCGGCCTTTTCCCAGGCCTGGGCGTGGGGCGCGATTTCGCCACGGGCAAAATCCCGGGCCATGTCGCGGATCATCACTTGTTCTTCAGTCAGTTCGAGATCGTGCATGACTCAGCTCCCGCTCTCATCAAAACCATGGAAGAAGCTCGCCACCTGCGCAGCGTCCAGCTCAGCGACGGTTGGCGGGTTCCAGCGCGGTGACTTGTCCTTGTCGATCAGCAGGGCGCGCACGCCTTCGATCAGGTCGCCACGGGCAAACCACTGGCGGTCCAGATGCAGCTCCAGCGCAAAGCAATTCTCCAGACTCAGGTGCCTGCCGCGACGGAGCATTTCCAGGGTCACGGCCATGGCCAGCGGCGAGCGGGTTTCCAGCAGATCCGCCGTGGTGACCGCCCATTCGTGGCTGTCGGCGACGGTGACGGCGCGCAATTGCTCGATCATGCTCGGCACGTCGGGCAAGGCAAAGAAGTGGTCAATGGCCGGGCGCAATGCTTGGAGGGGCGCATCGGGCAGGGTTTGCACGGCGTGCTTGGCCAGCAGGTTCTGCAGCGATTTGAGCGGCGTGTCCTGCCACTCCATCTGATCGAGTTTCTCGTCGAGCAGGGCCAGTTTGCTGCTGTCCAGATACCAGTCGGCGAGGCCGCAGTACAGCGCATCGGCAGCGCGAATCTGCACGCCGCTGACGCCCAGATAAATCCCCAGTTCACCGGGAATGCGTGGCAGGAAATAACTGCCGCCGACGTCGGGGAAATAACCGATGGCCACTTCCGGCATCGCCAGTCGGCTCTTCTCGGTGACCACGCGCAGATCGGCGCCTTGTACCAGGCCCATGCCACCGCCGAGGACGAAACCGTCCATCAGGGCCAGCACCGGTTTGCGATAGTGATGAATCGTCAGGTCGAGGGCGTATTCCTCGACGAAGAAATCTTCGTGCAGCGTGTCGCCGCTCTTGTAGCTGTCGTACAGCGAACGAATATCACCGCCGGCGCAAAAAGCCTTTTCGCCGGCACCGCGCAATACCACGGCGTGCACATCGGCGTCAGACGCCCAGGCATCGAGCTGCTGTTGCAGCAGACGCACCATGTCCAGGGTGATTGCATTGAGGCCCGCAGGGCGGTTGAGGGTCAGGTGGCCGATATGATTGCGCACCTCGGCCAGCACGTCGTTTGGTATGGCATCCATGGACGGGGTCCGCCGGGATGAAGCCTGAGCTGTCATCAGTAACTCCCTGCTTTTATTGTCTTTATTCGAAAAGCCCGCGCGCGGGCGTTAGCGGATCGTAACAGTGCAAATTTGTCGTGTACAACGGGGATATGTGCAGGGGGAATCTGCGTTTTTACATGCCTCGAAATTGCGTGGCTATCGGAAGGTTTCGCTGATGCTGCGGCGCTTGGCGTGCAGTTCGCTGGCGTGGATCAGGCGTTCGAGGTCTTCGGGGGTGACGTCGATGAAGGCTTCCATGTCGGCCAGCGCCAGTTTCAAGTCTTCGGCGGTAATCGCCTGGCGGTCGACCGGGACCACTGGCGGTGCCGGGTCGGCAGCGCGTTTCGGATAGCGGATGCGGGTCAGGTTGTTATAGGCCAGCGCGCTGACGAGCATGCACAGGGCGCCGAGCATCACCGGCTCCATGGCTTTCCAGTCCATGGCGATGGTCGCAGGGTCGGCCAGTACCAGCGTCAGCGCCAGGGCGCCGGCCGGTGGGTGCAGGCAACGCAGCCAGCACATCAGAATCACCGCCATGCCGGCGGCAAGGCAGGCGCTGCCCAGTGTTCGGCCGAGCACGTGAGCGACCAGCAGGGCGACCACGCCAGCACACAGGTAGCCGCCGAGAATCGACCATGGCTGGGCGAGGGCGCCGGAGGACACGGCGAACAGCAGCACCGCCGAAGCGCCGAGCGGGCCGACCAGGTGAAAGGCTACGTCATGGCCGAACACCTGCGCGCACATCCACACGCTGAACAGCGTGCCCAAGGCCATACCGATCGCGGCACGGCTCCATTCAGTGGGGCGGGTGTTGATGGCAGCGGGCAACCAGCGAGCAAGCATGTAGAACTGATCCTTTACAAAATCCGGGGCAAAAAAAAGGACTTGTCCGGCATATCCGGAAAGCCCTCGAAGCGTTCCAACATTGGGGGAGGAACGCGCGTAGTTTGCCGATCAAACTCGATGCTGACAAATTCATATAAATGCAGTTTTAGTGCACTATTTTTGCATTGAACGGGTGCGCCGCGCGCTGACGAAGCATAGATAACCGCCCAGCGCCGCCAAGCCGCTCAGGGCGTAGAACATGCTCGGCGCCGGCGTATGCATCAGCAGAAACCCGCACAGCACTGGGCTCGCCCCACCGCCGAGTGCAGCCAGGTTCTGCGCGCCGTAGTAGCTGCCGCGCAGTGCCTCCGGGGCGAGGGTATCCACGAAGAGGAAGTCTGCCGGGTAAATGATCATTTCGCCCAAGGTGAAGATGAACATCGCCACGCACCAGCCGAGCAGGCTGTCCGCCACACTGAAGCCAATCAACCCGACGATGAACAGCGCAGTGCCGCCAGCAATCCAGTGACGCAGGTGTTCGCGACTGAGCCAGCGACCGACCTGGTATTGCAGCAGGATCACTGTGATTGCGTTGCAGGCGAGCAGGGCGGCCATGGTGTCCAGGGTCTGTTGCTGGGTGTGGGTGACCAGCAGGTATTGCGACAGGTACAGGGTGAAGCGCCCGTGCACCAAGGTGCTGAGCAGGCAGCCAAGGGTGAACAGCACCATGGTGCGGTCGTTTTTCAGGATCATCAGCGTGTTGAGGAAACTTTGCGGCGCACTGCCGGAAGTTGTCGGACTGGCATCCCTGGTCGCGCCGAGCAGCAGAAAAATACTGCCAATGGCGATCGCACCGGCAACGATGAACGGCGCGGACGGCTGCACCCCGGCAATCACCACGCCAATCATCGGGCCGACGGCGTAGCCGATATTGGTCAGCGTGTAATTGAGGGAAAACGCCTTGACCCGCTGGCCCACCGGCAGGTTTTCACTGAGGATCGCCTTGGAGCCGATCAGGAACAGCGCCGACGCGGTTTCGCTGATGATCAGCACCAGGGTGACCAGATACAGGTTCTGCGCGAAGGTCAGCAGGATCAGGCCGATACCGCTGGAGAGCATGGCCACAATCAGCAACTGGCGCTTGTCCAGCTTGTCGATGATGTAGCCACCGTACAGCGACAGCAATGTTGCGCTGAATACGGCGATGCCGAGCAGCAAGCCGACATCCTGCGGATCGAGCCCGAGCTTGTTGCTGAGGAACAGCGTCAGCAACGGACTGACCAGGGCGCGGCTGATGACCACGGTCAGCGAGCTGATCATCAACCGGCGAATAAACGGCGAATACATGGCCACGGAAGGGGAATGTCCTTATTCGGGAAGCCTGGGCGAACGCCATCCTCTCTGGGCAGCCGCCACCGGTCAAGCTCCATCGCTCCATGCGCACAACCCCTGTGGGAGCGGGCTTGCCAGCGATCGCGGGGGGTCAGGCAACATTTGAGTCAACTGATACTCCGCCATCGCTGGCAAGCCAGCTCCCACAGGGTCTGTGTGCAGTCCACTGCCATCACTGGCCACCAGCGGGCCAGTTCAAGCCACATCCGACTCCGCCGGCCTGTGCCGCAATGTGATCGGCAACTTGCACGATTCACCGCGCCCCATCGGGAAATACTGGAAACCATTGCGCGCCAGGCGCCCGGCGTCGTACAGGTTGCGGCCGTCGAAGATGACCGGGCTGTTGAGGCGCTGTTTGATCAGCTCGAAATCCGGGGCCTTGAACTGTTGCCATTCGGTGCAGATGATCAGCGCATCGGCGCCGGCCAGTACCGATTCCGGCGTGCCCATCAGCATCAGTTTTGATTCGTTTGGATAGAGATTCTGGGTTTCCACCATGGCTTCCGGATCAAACGCGCGCACGCTGGCCCCGGCAGCCCATAAATCTTCGAGCAGAACCCGGCTCGGCGCGTCGCGCATGTCGTCGGTGTTGGGCTTGAACGCCAGGCCCCATAGGGCAAAGGCCTTGCCGCGCAAATCGCCCCGGTAGAACGCGTTGATGCGCTCGAACAGCTTGTGCTTCTGGCGCTGGTTGATCGCTTCTACCGCTTGCAGCAGATCACTGGAGCAATGCGCCTGTTCGGCACTGTGAATCAACGCGCGCATGTCCTTGGGAAAACACGAACCGCCGTAGCCGCACCCCGGATAGATAAAGTGATAGCCAATTCGCGTATCGGCACCGATGCCCTGGCGCACTGATTCGATGTCCGCGCCGAGGTGCTCGGCGAGTTCGGCGATCTGGTTGATGAAGCTGATCTTGGTCGCGAGCATGCAGTTGGCGGCGTATTTGGTCAGCTCGGCGCTGCGCAGGTCCATGAACATGATGCGGTCATGGTTGCGGTTGAATGGCGCGTACAGATCGCGCATCACATCGCGCACTTCAGCGCCTTCGCAACCGATGACGATGCGATCGGGGCGCCGGCAATCGGCCACCGCTGAACCTTCCTTGAGAAATTCCGGGTTGGAGACAATATCGAACTGCAGCAGGCGGCCAATCTTGATCAGGGCTTTTTCGATGTGGCTGCGCAAAGCGTCGCCCGTGCCCACCGGCACCGTGGACTTTTCCACGACGATCAACGGCTGCTGGCGATGCCGGGCAATCGCGTCGCCGACCGACAGCACGTAGCGCAGGTCCGCCGAACCGTCCTCGCGTGACGGCGTGCCCACCGCGATGAACGCCACCCGCCCATGCAACACCGCAAACCGCTCATCAGTGGTGAACTGCAGGCGCTGCGAGTCCAGGCCCTCACGCACCAGGCTGGCCAGTCCCGGCTCGAAAATACTGACGTGACCCTGGCGTAACTGCTCGATTTTCTGCGCGTCGACATCCATGCACACAACGTCGTGACCGACCTCGGCCAGCACCGCCGCTTGCACCAGACCGACATAACCACTGCCAAACACCGTGATCTTCATGCCGCACTCCTGTTCGCAGTCCCTGCATTGAACATAAGAGCGCGATGTTTCAGTTCGCCTACCGTGCAGATAAAGCCGCAAACAGACCGTTCGGGGAATGCCCGATTGACTTTTACCGCCTCGAACGGCAGGTTGTCGGCCTTTCGCGGCAACCCCCGTCTTTGAGTCACGCCGTTTTTTGCGTTTCATTTCATGCATTTATTGTTTTTGTTGAATCGTTTTTTATTTCAAGGCCGTTTCGTTTGAGTGATTTGTCGAGTACCCAACCTGCACCGTCCACCAGCAATCCGCTGACCGTTTACCTGGCGCGACTGGCACCTTCCAGCCAGTTGACCATGCGCTATGTGCTGCAAGATGCCGCTGACCGCCTCGGTTTCGAGGACGTCGATATCGAAGAAATCCCCTGGCACGGTCTGCAACCGGAAGACGTGGTGGCGCTGGTCGCCGCTTTGCGTGCCGACGGTTATGCACCGAACACCTCGTCGCTTTACGTCAACGCCGTGCGCGGGGTGATGAACGAGGCGTGGCGCATGAGCCTGATCAGCCAGGATCACCTGTTGAAGATGCGTTCGGTCAAGGGCATAGCCGGCACACGGCTGTCCCAGGGGCGCAACCTCAAGCGCACGCTGATTCACGAACTGATGGAAGTCTGCGCTGCCGACCCGCGCCCGCAGGGCTTGCGTGATGCGGCGGTGATAGCGTTGCTGTATGGCACCGGCATGCGCAAGTCGGAATCGGTGGATCTGGATCTGAGTCAAGTCGACTTCAACGAACGCAGCCTGACCGTCACCGGCAAGGGCAACAAACAGCTGATCAAGTACGCGCCGGCCTGGGCCTTTGCCAAGCTCGACGCCTGGCTGGAACTGCGTCGTTCACAGCTCAAGGAAGGCGAGAGCGACGATGCTTTTCTGTTCAATCGCATTCGCCGGGGCAGCCACATCACCCGCGAGCGCATCACCAAACACGCGATTTACTACATCGCCCGCCAGCGCGGTACGCAGGTCGGGGTGAAAATCATGCCCCACGATTTTCGGCGTTCATTCATCACCCGGGTGATCGAAGAGCACGACCTGTCGATCGCGCAGAAACTCGCGCATCACAGCAATATCCAGACAACCGCCAACTACGATGTGCGCGATGACAACGAGCGGCGGCGGGCGGTGGATCGCTTCGATTTGTGACGCGTTTAGCCCGATGAAGGGCAATTGCGCGCGGCCGTCGCAGCCTGAGTGATTTGTGCAGCAAGCCGTTTGACGTTGTTCTGTTGCGCAGTCACCAGCTCTTCGATGCTTGGCCCTGAAGGCGTCTGCAACACCGAGCGACAGGTCAGTAGCGCCGCGTCCGCCGCACCCAGCGGGCGCACTCGCCATTTCACGTCGATCAAGGCGTACTGGCCGGGAATCGAATCGAAGCGCTGCACGTCGATACGGACCGAGGCGCGCTGCTGGCCGACACCGCTGCTCAATTGATCGATCAGCGCGCCGCGCAACTCATCGGCAAGAGTGGCGCTCCACCAATCGGTTTCCAGAATCGCCACGCCGCTGTTGCCCTGGCGAATCACAATCTGCGCGCGATCGACCTGTGGCGGCACGCTGATGCTTTCGATGGCAATGTCGGCGCCGTTGCGGCTGGCACCCGGGTGCGCCGGGGTCAGTGTGTGAAAGCTGATCGGGTCGCTACGGCACGCAGTCAGCAGCAAGAAGGCAGCGAGCACGGTGATCTTCAACGGTAAAGCCATGGATGCAGCTCCTGTGCTCAATTGCGTGGCGGTCCTTTGAGGTCCAGCGGCGCGGCGTTGTCGGGGCGTCCGCGAATCAGCGACTCAGGGTGGCGACCGAGGTAATCCGACAGCTCTCGCAACGAGCGCGACATGCGCCCGAGCTCGTCGAGGGTCTCGGTGAGTTGCTCACGTTGCGGTGAGTCCTCGGCGAGAGTCGCATTGGCGGACTGCAACGTCTTGCTGACATCGGCGAGGGTGCTCTGTACGCCCGGCAAAGTCCTGGCGTTGAACTGCTTCAGGCCCTTGCGCAGCTCGACCAGATTGCCGTCGAGGTTGCTGGCGATGCGTTCAACCGGCAATGCGTTGATCTTGTTGACCATCGCCTCGAGTTTTTCCTGCAATTGTTCGAGGCTGCCGGGAACGGTCGGAATGGTGACCGGCCGTGCCTTGGGGTCGAACGCGACTTTCGGCGCTTTGGGATAGAAATCCAGCGAGATATACAACTGACCAGTGAGCAGGTTGCCATTGCGCGCCTGGGCGCGCAGGCCATTTTCGATGAACGTGCCGATCAGGCGCGCGCCGGTGGCCTCATCGTTTTCGTCGCCATGGTAGGTCTTGAGAATCTTCGCGTGGGCACGGCCGAGTCGCTGCGGATAAATGACGATGCCGACGTTCACCGGAAAGGTGCGCTTGACCTCGTCGAAGTCGAGATTGACCGCCACCACCCGGCCGATTTCGATACCGAGAAACTCTACGGGCGCATCCACCTTGAGGCCGCGCAAGGCCTGATCAAACCGCAGCGCCAGATATTGCGCCTTGCCGTCGGGCGGGGCGAGGGCGGCGGTCTGGTTGGCGAACAGCTCGAAACTCTTGTCGTCGCTGGCCGGCTTATCGTCGGGGCTATAGTCCGGGGCGCGGAAAGCGATGCCGCCAACCAGCAGGGTCGACAGCGATTCGGTTTTCACCGCGAAGCCGTTGGCGCCTACATTGATATCGATGCCACTGGCGTTCCAGAAGCGGGTGTTTTCGGTGACGTAGGCATCGTTGGGCGAATGCACGAATACTTCGATATTGACGCCTTTGCCGTCCGGGTCCAGCGCGTACGACACGACCTGGCCAACCGGAATCTTGCGGTAATAAACGGGGGAGCCGATGTCCAGCGAGCCAAGGTCCGCGGTGTGCAACGTAAAGCGTTTGCCCGGTTCGCCGTAGGTGATCGGCGGCGGGTTCTCCAGACCCTTGAAGTTTTTTGAGCGGGTATTGGCCTGACCAATGTCGGCGCCGATATAGTCGCCCGACAGCAGCGTATCGATGCCCGATACACCGCCAGCGCCGATACGCGGACGTACGACCCAGAATTGCGAATCCTCGCGGGTGAAGGCTTCAGCTTGCTTGGCCAGTTTGATCGTGGCGTTGACGTGTCTATGGTCGTTGGCCAGTTCGACGTCGGAGACATGGCCGATGACTACGTTGCGGTACCGGACTTCGGTCTTGTTTGCGGTCAGGCCATCGCCGGTCTTGAAGGTGACGGTGATGACCGGGCCTTCCTGAAGGATGTTGTGAATCACCAGCGAAATGCCGACCAGCACCGCCACAATCGGCACGATCCATACCAGTGAAATCGCGAAACGGCGGGTTTTGATCGGCGCCTGACCGGGTGCTCGCGGCTCATCGCTGGCTGACGACTTCATCCATGTCCTCCTCAATTTATCGGGCCCTGAGCGTCGGGAACGCAAAAGCACTCCATCAATATAGAAGTGCTTGGCGATAGAGCAAATGTGTATAGCTGGCGTGGGACGCGATTGCGGTGCAAGGAGCTGCCGAACGCTGCGACCTGATCGTTCCCATGCTCTGCGTGGGAATGCAGCCCGGGACGCTCTGCGTCCCAAGATCGCAGCCTTCGGCAGCTCCTACAGGGGCCAGAGTCGTGGCGGGCTCAGCCGAGCATTTCGCGCACGCGATACCAGAACATACCCAGCGCCAGCAGCGGCGAACGCAAGGCCGGGCCACCGGGGAAGGTCATGTGCGGCACACCGCTGAACACGTCCATGCCCTGGCTGTGCCCGGCATGAATGGCTTCGCCCAACAACTTCGCGCACCAATGGGTGACGTTGAGGCCATGACCGGAATAACCCTGCGCGTAAAACACGTTCGGGTGCTGCTTGAGCCGGCCAACCTGAGGAAAACGGTTGGCGGTAATGCCGATCTTGCCGTCCCATTGGTAGTCGATGCGCACATCGGTCAGTTGCGGGAATATCTTGAGCATTTTCGGGCGCATATAGGCGGCGATGTCCGCCGGATCGCGGCCGGAATAATGACAAGCGCCGCCAAACAGCAATCGTCGATCAGCCGAGAGTCGGTAATAGTCCAGTCCGACTTTTTGATCGCACAGCGCCAGGTTCTGCGGAATCAACTGGGCGGCGCGTCTTTCGTCCAACGGCTCGGTGGCGATGATGTAACTGCCGGCGGGCAGCACTTTGCCGCTGAGTTTCGGCTCGAGGTCATCCAGATGCGCGTTGCAGCCGAGCACCAGGCTGCCGGCGCGCACTGAACCCGTGGCGCAACGGACCTCGACAGTCGGGCCATGGAGGATTTCCAGCACCGGACTCTGCTCAAAGATACGCACGCCCAGCGATGCCGCGAGACGCGCTTCGCCCTGGACCAGATCCAGCGGATGCAAGTGCCCCGAACCCATGTCGATCAATCCGCCGGCGTACACACCAGCGTCGACCACTTGCTGCCGGATCTGCTCCGGCCCGACCAGCCTGGTTGCGTGGGTATAGTCGAGTTCGCCGAGGCTGTCCTGTTCCTGCTTGAACGCGGCGAATTGCGCGGCGGTGTTGGCCAGTTCGCAAAAGCCCCAGCGCAGATCACAGTCGATGGCGTTTTCAGTGATGCGCTGGCGCACCATCTTTACCGAATCGATGCCGGCGCGCTGCAGATAGCGCACGCCGTCCTGGCCGACGTAGCGAGCGAACCCCTCGACTTCATGGCCGATACCGCGAATCAGCTGACCGCCATTGCGCCCGCTGGCGCCCCAGCCGATACGTCGCGCCTCAAGCAACACCACCGACAAACCGCGCTGGGCCAGCTCAATCGCGGTATTGACGCCAGTGAAGCCGCCACCGATTACGCAGACGTCGGCAAGCAAATCACCATCCAGCGCTGGGTAGGGCGTGCTCGCCCGCGCAGAAGCGGCGTAATAAGAGCCGGTGTGTTGTGCGCTGTGCTGATTCATTTGTTCGACTTCACTTTGCTCCACGACCGGGTCATCAGACGCATGATCGCCTGGGGCGGGGTCGAGGAAATGTAGAGTTTGTCGAGCACCGACTGCGGCGGGTAAACCTCAGGGTTGTTGACCAGTGCCTCATCCATGAACGGCTTGGCCGCCGGATTCGGATTGGCGTAGCCGACGGTGGCGCTGACCTTGGCGATCACCTGCGGATCGAGCAGGTAATTGATGAAGGCGTGCGCCTCTTTGGCGTTGCTCGCATCGGCTGGGATCGCCAGCAGATCGAACCACAGGTTGGCGCCTTCCTTGGGGATGGCGTAAGCGATATTCACACCGTTCTTGGCTTCCTTGGCGCGGTTGGCTGCCTGGAACACATCGCCGGAGTAACCGAACGCGACGCAGATGTCACCATTGGCCAGGTCCGACACGTACTTGGAAGAATGGAAATAGGTGATGTACGGGCGGATGCTCAGGAGCTTGGCTTCGGCCTTTTTGTAGTCTTCAGGGTTTTCACTGCGCGGGTCCATGCCCATGTAGTTGAGGATGGCCGGGAAGACTTCGTCGGCGGAGTCCATCATCGACACGCCGCACTGGCTGAGCTTCTTCAGATTTTCGGGTTCGAACAGCACGGCCCAGGAGTCGATGTGGTCGATGCCGAGCACTTGCTTGACCTTGTCGACGTTGTAACCGATGCCGTTGGTGCCCCACAGGTAAGGCACCGAGTGCGCATTGCCGGGATCATTTTTCTCAAGTAATTCAAGCAGTTTCGGGTCCAAGTTCTTCCAGTTTGGTAACTGTGAACGATCGAGCTTCATGAACGCCCCGGCCTTTACCTGGCGGGCGAGGAAGTGGTTGGACGGCACTACCACGTCGTATCCGGTCCGACCGGCGAGGAGTTTGCCTTCAAGGGTTTCGTTGGAGTCGAAGACGTCGTAGATCACCTTGATCCCGGTCTTGCTCTGGAAGTCGGCGAGGGTGGTTTCGCCAATGTAGTCGGTCCAGTTGTAGACGCTGACTTGGGGCTCGGCGTGGGCTACGGCACTGAACAGCACGCTCAGTGCGACCGGGAGTACGGATTTCAATAGACGCATATCGACACCTCTTCTTGTAATGATCGTTCCCACGCTCTGCGTGGGAATGCCGCAACGGACGCTCCGCGTTCGGCTTTGGATGGGACGCAGAGCGTCCCGGGATGCGTTCCCACGCGGGAGCGTGGGAACGATCAACTGTGCGGCCGTCTTCGCGAGCAGGCTCGCTCCCACAGGGACGAGGCGCCGTCAGACGCTCAGCAGCAGGAACTCACGCTCCCACGAGCTGATCACGCGCTTGAAGTTTTCGTGCTCGGCGCGTTTGACCGCGACGTAGCCGCGGACGAATTTGCTGCCCAGGTACTCTGCGACCTTCGGGCACTCTTCCATCTGCGTCAGGGCTTCTTCGATGGTGATGGGCAGGCGTAGATTGCGCCGTTCGTAGGCCCGGCCTTCGACCGCCGCGCTCGGCTCGATCTTCTCGACCATGCCGATGTAGCCGCACAGCAGGCTTGCGGCAATCGCCAGGTACGGGTTGGCGTCGGCGCCGGGCAAGCGGTTCTCCACGCGCATCGATTCCGGCCCCGATGTCGGCACACGCAGGCCCACCGTGCGGTTCTCTTCACCCCATTCGACGTTGACCGGTGCCGAGGTGTCCGGCAGGAAGCGGCGGAACGAATTGACGTTCGGCGCGAACATCGGCAGGACTTTCGGGATGTATTTCTGCAAGCCACCGATGTGATGACGGAACAGCTCGCTCATGTTGCCCTCGGCATCGGCGAAAATCGGCTGACCCGTCGCGATCTCGACCACGCTCTGGTGCAGGTGCATGGCGCTGCCAGGCTCGTCGCCGATCGGCTTGGCCATGAACGTCGCGGTGACGTTGTGCTTGAGCGCCGCCTCGCGCAGGGTGCGCTTGAACACGGTGATCTGGTCGGCCAGATCCAGCGCATCGCCATGACGGAAGTTGATTTCCATCTGCGCCGGGCCGTCTTCGTGGATCAGCGTGTCGAGGTCCAGGCCTTGCAGTTCGCACCAGTCGTAAACGTCTTCGAACAACGGATCGAATTCGTTGGCGGCATCGATCGAGAACGACTGGCGACCGCTTTCCGCACGGCCCGAACGGCCAAGCGGTGCTTTGAGCGGCAGGTCCGGATCTTCACAGCGCTGGGTCAGGTAGAACTCCATTTCCGGCGCGACAATCGGCTTCCAGCCCTTGTCGGTGTAGAGCTGCAGAACTTTCTTCAGTACGTTGCGCGGCGACAGTTCGATCGGGTTGCCGAACTTGTCGAAGGTGTCATGGATGACGATGGCGGTCGGCTCTATCGCCCACGGAATAACGTAGACGGCGTCGGAAACCGGTTTGCAGACCATGTCGATGTCGGCCGGATCGAGCAGGTCGTAGTAGATGTCGTCGTCGACAAAATCCCCGGTTACCGTTTGCAGCAGCACGCTTTCCGGCAGGCGCATGCCGCGCTCATGCAGGAACTTGTTGGTCGGTGCAATCTTGCCGCGGGCGATGCCGGTCAGGTCGCTGACCACGCATTCGACTTCGGTAATCTTGTGATCTTTCAGCCAGGTGAACAGCTGATCGAAAGGGGCGTTCATAAAGACCTCGTTATTGGTTTTGTAGACGCCGGGGAGGGCGGGTTTCATCTTCCGCCCCTTCCCCTGTGGCGCGTTGGCGACTATCTTGGGCGCGGCTTGCGATTCCATCTATCCACTTTCAGCAGCACCAAAGCGCACCAAAAGAGTGCGCAAGGTCACCCCATGACAACGTGCAATCCGCTCCAGGTACAAGCGTTCAATACCGCCGACGTGGCCGAGCAAATCCGCGCCACACCGGGCTGGGTCCAGCATTACCAGCAGATGTCGCCGGGACATTTCGCCGGGCAGATTCGCTATCTCGATCTGCAGGGCGTCGAGGTTTACGAAGAACAGATGAACACTCGGGTCGAGCAGAATTTCAGTGCGCCATCCGGGGCTCTGGCTTTCTGCTTTGATCGCAGCGACAACGCGCTGTACCTGCTCAACGAAGAGAGCCGCAACATCTGGATCACCCCGGAGAACTACCGGGAAATCGCCGTGGTATTTGGTCCGGATTTCGTCCGCGAGCACGGTTTGCAAGTGGCGAAACTCGAAGGGTTGTTCATGGCGCCACTTAACTGCGGACAGAACGCTTTGTTCAGCGGCTGGTTAAGCTCGATTCTCACGAAGTTGGCGCAAGCTGCTGATCCACTTGATAAAGATCGCCTGACTCAACAGTTGCTTGAGGACTGCCTGTTCATCCTTGATAACGCTCACACCAGCCTTGATCGCAGCGGATTGCAGCGGCGCAACAACGAACGCCAAATCATCAAAAGAGTAGGGGAGTGGGCGGCTGATTCGCCGGAAGACACGGTCAATCTGCTCGAACTTTCTCACGTTGCCGGCGTACCGTTGCGCCAGTTGCAACAGGCTTTCAAGGCCTACACCGGAATGACCCCGAGTCACTGGTTACGCCTGCGGCGGCTGAACAGTGCGCACCGTGAATTGCTCAAGCGCAAGCCCACGGAAACCACCGTTGCCGAAGTGGCGATGCGCTGGTCGTTCTGGCATCTGGGACGCTTTTCCAGCAGTTACCGCGCGCTTTTCAAGGAGCTGCCGAGCGAAACGCTCAAGCGCTGAGCAGAAAAAGGCTTTGTGTCCTTCGAGAAGTTAAATAGAATCAGTCTCATTTGAATCTACCTTCGCGCAGGGTCTCTTGAGATGATTGAAGCTACGTCACCGTCGGAGCAGAGCCTGCAGCAGTTGTATCGCGAGCACCGCGGCTGGCTGGAAACCTGGCTGCGCCGGCGCATGGGCAATGCGTGGGATGCGGCGGACCTCAGTCAGGACACCTTTCTGCGCGTCCTGTGCAACGCGCCGCCACTGGCCGAGTTGCGCGAGCCGCGCGCGTATTTGCTCACCGTCGGCAAACGCCTGCTGAGCAATTTCTACACGCGGCGCCATCTGGAAAAAGCCTACCTCGACGCCTTGGCGCAATTGCCGGAAGCGTGCGCACCGTCGCCGGAGCAGCGCTGGTTGCTGCTGGAAACCTTGCAGGCGCTGGATGAATTGCTCGATGGCTTGCCGCGTGCGGTGCGTCGGGCATTTCTTTGGAGTCAACTCGAGGGCCTCGGCTACCGCGAGATCGCCGAGCGCTTGCAGGTTTCCGAGCGCACGGTGAAACGCTACATGGCCCAGGCTTACGAGCATTGCCTGCTGGCGGAGCTGTAATGCGCGTTACCCCGAGCGAGGAAACACGGCAAGTGGCACGGGCCGCAGCGCAATGGCTGGCACTGCTCGAATCCGGCGGCGCCAGTGATGAAGATCACGCCCGATTGCAGCATTGGCGCGCCAGTGACAGTCGCCACGAGAACGCTTGGCAGAAAATCCAGCAGCTTCGCCAGCGTTTCGCAGGTTTGCCGCCGACACTGGCCATGGCCACCCTGGATCGGCCTGATCCGGCGCGGCGCGCGGCACTCAAGCGTGCCTTGGGCGTGGCGGCGCTGGTGCCGGCGGCGTGGTTGATCAGTCGGGAGCTGCCGCTGGAGGCCTGGCGCGCCGATTTGCACACCAGCACTGGCGAGCGGCGCAAAGTGCAGTTGGCCCAGGATTCTTCATTGCAACTCAACACCGACAGCGCGGTGAATGTCGATCTGCCTGCACGTCAGCTGACAATGATTCGTGGCGAGATGGCGCTCAACGTGGCGGGCGATTCAGCCTTTATCGTCAACGCGCCTTATGGGCGGATGATCGTCAATCACAGCGACATCTCGGTGCGCCTCAATGCGCGCGATTGCCAGGTCTGCGTGCTGCGCGGTTCGGTGCAATTGCAGCCGCTGCACGGCCCGGCGCTGGTATTGCAGCAGGGCCAGCAAGTCAGCCTGCAAGCTTCGGGCGCGGGAGCGGTGACGGCATTCGATGCGTTGATGCCCGGTTGGCGCGACGGTGTGCTGATGGCGCAAAACCAGCCGCTGGGTGATTTCCTTCGCGAGCTGAGTCGCTACCGCTCGGGCGTGCTGCGCTGGGATCCGGCGCTGGAATCGCTGCGCATCACCGGCAGTTTCCGCCTCGACGATACCGATCAAGTGCTGGCACTGCTGGCAGCCAGTTTGCCCGTCGACGTGCACACGCGAACGCGATTTTGGGTGTCACTGGTACCGCGCGCAGAAAAAACTGGCTGAAGCCTGTCCCTTTTTTTCGCCTCGCTGGTCATTCCAGGCAAGTGAACAAAATCGAGAGCTTCTTCCAATGCCCGCAGTATTTCCAGGTCGTTTGCGTCCGTTGTTGCAGTTGAGCCTTTTGCTGAGCCTGAGTGCCAGCCCCTTATTGATGCAATCGAGCTGGGCCGACGATGGCAGCCGCCGCAGTTATCAGGTGCCGGCCGGTAGTCTGAGTACAGCGCTGACGCGCTTCGCCGGTCTCGCTGGAGTCAATCTTTCGGTGGATCCGGCGCTGGTCAGCGGCCGCAACAGCAATGGTTTGTCCGGCGAGTTCGGTGTAGAGGAGGGGTTCAGCCGGTTGTTGCTGGGTTCCGGTTTGCAGCTGCAACCGGTCGGTGATCAGGCTTATACGCTGGTGCCCGCAGCGCAAGACAGCACCTTGCAACTGGCACCGACATCGATTCTCGGCGCGAGCGGTTCAGCGGATGCCGACGTGTTTGCTGGCGGTCAGGTTGCACGGCGCGGCTCGCAAGGGCTGTTGGGCTCCAGGGATTTCATGGAAACCCCGTTCAGCATGACCACCTACACCAGCGAAACGGTGAAAAACCAACAGGCGCGCACCCTCGGCGACTTGATCGGCAGCGACCCTTCGGTACGCGCCACCAACCCGGCCGGTGGCCGCTATGAACAATTCACCATCCGTGGTTTCAGCCTGTTCAACAGTGATGTTGCCTACAACGGCCTCTACGGAATCTTGCCGACGTACACCATTGATATGGAAATGGCTGATCGCGTCGACATCCTCAAAGGTCCGAGCCAATTGATCAACGGGATTTCGCCACGGGGCAGTGTAGGAGGGGGGATCAACGTCGTACCGAAACGCGCGACCGACAAGCCGATCACCTCGCTGACAGCCAATTACGCCTCGAACAACCAAGTCGGCGGCGCGGTGGATATCGGACGGCGTTTTGGTGACGAAAACCAATTCGGTCTGCGCTTCAACGGGGTCAAACAGTCCGGAGATACGGAATGGGATCACCAGAGTGTCGATCGCGACATGGCGGTCCTTGGTCTGGATTTCCGTGGTGAACGCTTGCGACTTTCCACCGATATCGGCCACACCGAACGCGACACCGACGCACCGCAGGAACGCGTGCAAGTCGCCGCCAATGCCAAAGTGCCGAACGCCAATCATGTGCGCGACAACTATGCGCAACCCTGGAGCCAGGCGCGTACCAAAGACACCTTCGGCACAGTCAACGGTGAGTTCGATGTCAGCGATTCGGTCATGCTGTATGGCGGCGTCGGCGCACGTAAAAGCAATCACGAATTCTTGCGCCACGCGGTTTCGGTGACCAACGATGCCGGTGATTTCAGCGTCCAGCCACGAGATTTCACTCGCGACGAAAACGTTCGCACGGCTACCGCTGGTGTTCGTAACTGGTTCAGTACTGGGCCGGTCAGCCATGAAGTGAACCTGGCGGCCAATTACTTTTATATGGACTTCGAAAACGGCGGCGCGCGTTACGCGGCCGGGCGCAGCAATCTCTACGACCCGGTGGAAATCGCCAGACCCGGCACGCCGACCCGCAATGACGCCAAGGTCTACACCGAAAATCGCTTCAGCGGCGTGGCGCTGTCCGACACGCTCGGCTTCTTCGAGGATCGTCTGTTGCTGACTTTGGGCGCGCGCTGGCAGCGGGTCAAAGTCGATGACTGGAGCGACGGCATCAAGGGCGACACGGCTTACGATGAGGAAAAAGTCTCGCCATCGGGCGGGATTCTGTTCAAGGCGACGGACAAACTTTCGCTGTACGCCAACTACATGGAAGGCCTCAGCCAAGGCAAGATCGCGCCATCGACATCTATCAACGAAGACGAAATCTTCCCGCCATTCATCAGCCGCCAGGTTGAAGTCGGCGCCAAGTACGACGCGGGCTCATACGCGCTGACGGCAGCGGTGTTCCGCATCAAACAGCCTGCCTACGAAACCAATGCGACCACGCGAGTCTTCGGCCCGAACGGCAAGCGTGAGAACAACGGCGTGGAACTGAGCGTGTTCGGCGAACCGCTCAAAGGCTTCCGGTTGCTCGGCGGGGTGATGTACATCGACAGCGAACTGACCCACACCACCAACGGCACATTCGACGGCAACCGCGCACCGGCGACACCGAAATACAACGTCAACCTTGGTGCGGAGTGGGACGTGCCGAGCGTGCCGGGGCTGACTTTGACCAGCCGTGGTATTTACTCGAGTTCGCAGTATCTGGATCAGGCGAACGACAAGGAAATCGACTCCTGGGAGCGGTTCGACGTAGGTACACGCTATGCTTTCAAGCTGGACGAGAAGACCATTACCTTGCGCGCCAATGTCGAAAACGTGTTGGATAAACGCTATTGGAGTTCGGCCGGTGCATCGGATGATAGTGAGCCGGGGTTGACGCTTTCTACGCCGCGAACGTATCTGATGTCGGCGACGATAGACTTCTAATGGAGCAGGGTAAGTGCGTCGATTGTCTTCGAAAATACGTTAACTACACTAAATGGCCGTTTAGTTGAGCTAACAAAAATTGGTCGCGATAGCGGCCGAGGTAATGACTCAGCCCAACTCAACATGGCTTTTCGTTATGAGCAATAACGCAAACGGGCCTAAAAAACTGTTATTTCTTACAGTTTTAAAATTGCTCTGAGGCGCAAAGGATAGTCGCTGCGTAATGAGCACATTCTCTCCAAGGAGCAAACGCCATGACAACGTTCAGCGATGACCAGCTCTTGAACCTGACTCCAGAGCAATTGAAACAATTAACACCCGCGCAACTGGCACGCCGAAAGGATTTAATCCACGAACCGGCGGATCAGCGTGTTGTTACGAAGATTATTAATGTGCAAACGACCGAGCCTATAAACCCGGTGAGTGACGAGTAAATTTTCCAGAAGTGTAGACAAAGCGTTTCAACCAGCTCAGAAATCCCGTTACGGTAAGTAGCGGGATTTTTTTCAGTTGAATGATCGAAAGGGGAAATCTGCGGCAATACCGGAGGTAGAGGTTTGGCAATATTTATCGTGGCAGTGGATTTCGATTACGCGTGGCAATCACGACAACCATGCGAAGCCCGTAACATCTTGTTACGTGTAATGTATATTATGTTAAATGTTGGATGTGAATGGCCTCAGGCTTTAGATGCCAGATCCACCACTCCTAATGCGGCAATCGCTACGACTGGACGCTGCGCAACACCGATGTCGGCGAAGTCTTGGGCATTGGCAAGCGCATGAAGGCTCATCTGGAAACAATGGGCATCAAGACCGCCATGGACTTGGCGAAAGCCGATCCATGGATGCTTCGCCAGAAATTCAGCGTGGTGATCGAGAAGACTGCTCGTGAAGAAGCCGTCGCCACCTACACCCAGCACGCAGCAGAGAAACTCCGAGCGCAAAACTCGCTATGCAAGAAAATCCGCGTCACCATTCGCACCGGCATGTTCAATCCCGAGGAAGCGAAATATGCGAATGGCGGCTTAGTGGAATTGCCGTACCCGACCAACGACGCCCGGCTGATGACGAAGGCTGCGACCGAAGTGGTCAATCGCCTCTTCCGATCGGGCTTAAGGTAATGCGATGAAGAGAAAACCAAGAATGAGTGCACCTCAGACCAGTAATTCAGCAACCCAGCCTGGGCCTAGCTGGACGTTTGACCCTGATCGCATGAACCGAATAGCCGATTGTCATTCGATCATCGAAGTACTTCGCCACATCCAACACAGTGGGCCGGAATGGGCGCACCGTAATGTCCGAATTTGCTTTCCCGGCCAATCAAATGCATGGGCTCTGGTGTACCCGCTTCAGAATGCCAGTGCCCCGTACTTTGACTTCATGTATATCCACAAAGAGCCTCCTCAGGAAGTGCTGTCCGCACTGCTAAGGAAGTATCCACAGTGTTCCGTCATCGACTGGTCGCCCGGACGCTTGGCCTGCATCGAAGCTCAGGAGGCGGATGTTGAGACGCTCGCTGAAATTATCCAGGATCTAGCTGAAGCTGCTTGGGATGAGCACATCACATTCGTCGATGCTTCGTACGAGGAAATGGGTAAAGCTTGACCCCATAGCGGACGGTCGACCTTGGCTTCCCAAGCGCGTGCGCAAAGATCAGGTCTTTGGCAACAATCGACAAGACGGGAACGGAACGCAGGTCAACATAATCGAAGGGATGTTTGTTATGAGCCACCTTAACAACGACTTGAGGGCCGATTTCGTTGAGGCACTTGAGGAGATTTCGACGCTGATGTCCATTGCATACGACCAGCTTGGCCCTTTACCGGAAGACCATGCATTAGCTCAGGCAGGTTTAGAGAATGGTGTTGAAATAGTTCTGGATTATGTCGATCACAACGAGGCTGGAGTAGCGTTCGAACACTTGCTTTACATGATTAACGAACCACCGCTCGTTGTTTCTGAAAAATGCATAAAAATTTTAGCTCGGATCGCAAAGTCCTTGAAGATGCCATTCACGAGATGAAAAAAATTTACCCATCTGAAGATCAGCTTTGAGTCGAAAACAGTCACTCCCACCCGAAACTTCCACGGAGAATTGGCCCATGAAAACCGCCCTAATATCCGACACTCACAACCTCCTCCGCTCCGAAGCCATCAGCGCGCTCCAAGGCTGTGACCTGATCATCCACGCCGGCGACATCGGCAACCCGGACATTCTCGCCCAATTGTCCGAAATTGCTCCCGTCCATGCCGTGCGCGGCAACAATGATCTCAGCAGCCCATGGGCCAAAGACCTCCCCGACTTTCTGACCTGCACTCTCAACGGCTGGCACACTCTCCTTATCCACGACATCGCCGACGTCCCCGCCGATTTAGATCCAGACATAAAGCTCATCATCACCGGCCATTCCCACAAACCGCGCATAGAATGGCGCGGCGATCGTCTATACGTGAACCCTGGTAGCGCCGGCCCTCGGCGTTTCAAATTGCCGGTCACGCTGGCAATTCTCGAGATACAACCCGACAGTATCGAGCCGCGCCTGATTTCCCTGCTGGATCCCCCCGCCTGAAATCGCTACGGTTACTGCGATCCAGAACCAGGAAGCGCCACCTCCTACCAAGCCCGACCTATCTCGCGGCGAACCGATCCTCAACGCCGTTGAGCGTGCGATCAAGTGACAGGACAGCGGGTTTAGATCCGATCCGCGCCGCTCAGCAGGGCGGACTGACACTTCCGACATGGAGGCGTCTAATCACCCGATTAATCTCCCCTGCCACCCGCCCCGTCGCCTCCTCGATCGTTCCCTCATTGCGGCAAATAAACCAACCCTGATCGGCAGCGGCCACCTCAAACGCCTCAGTACAAGCGACATGCTCCTCCAGACCGCGAAGTACAGTACTGCTCAAGCCGCGCCGGCGTGAACCTGCCCTCTCCCACGAAATCTCCGCCGCTGTAACCACCCCGACATGCAGGTCTGGCACCTGTACGTTGCGGTCAATGTTCAATTGCAGGATTTCAGCAAACGGGACTATCCGGCGAAACGCGGCATCGGACGGGTACCAGCGATCGATGAGGATGATGCTGTCGGCGGGTTGTTTGGTCAGCACGTGCTGGGAAATCCAGCGGCGGCTATCAGCCAGGCGTTGGCAAACGTCCAGTTCCAGATCCCTGTCAGGATGGCGGACGAGCCGGTTCACCAAGTGCATTGTCTCGCCCCTGAAAGGGTCGCTTTTTTTCTCGCAGAGTCGGATGACTTTCTGGTTGTCTGCCCTCAGGACTTCAGTGATGGCCTCCAACAGCGAGGTTTTGCCGACGCCTTTGGGGCCATCCAGAGCGACAAACAGCGGACGAGTCATTTTTCTCACAGGCTTTAACGGGGAGTAGCGCGCACTCTAACGGATTTTCAGGTTGAACCTCTGTTGCTTAGCAGGACTCCCAAATTCAAATCCAGGAGAAACCTATGACCCAGACAGCTCTAGTCGTGGGCGCCAGCGGCATCGTCGGCAGCGCCATCACCCAGTTACTCATCGACAACCAGTGGCAAGTCGCTGCGCTGTCGAGACATCCATCGCAAGCGCACGGCGTGATTCCTGTGGCGGCAGACCTTCAGGATCCTGCTTCTCTGGAACAGGCGCTGAGGGATGTGAAACCCACTCATGTGTTCATTACGACATGGTCGCGGCAAGC
The DNA here is from genome assembly GCF_946901175.1 of Pseudomonas sp. Marseille-Q5117. NCBI lineage: Bacteria > Pseudomonadati > Pseudomonadota > Gammaproteobacteria > Pseudomonadales > Pseudomonadaceae > Pseudomonas > Pseudomonas sp. Marseille-Q5117. The sequence goes on from NZ_CAMPPP010000013.1 coordinate 167,233, forward strand.
CACGGAGGCCGAGAACATTCGCGTCAATGCGGCCATGGTGCGCAACGTCCTCGCCGCCATTCGCCCAGCGAAAAGCGTCAAACACGTAGCACTGGTTACCGGCCTGAAACACTACCTCGGCCCGTTCGAAGCCTATGGTAAAGGCAGCTTGCCGCAGACACCGTTTCGCGAAGAACAGGGTCGTCTGGATGTCGAGAATTTCTATTACGCTCAGGAAGACGAACTCTTCGCCGCTGCGGAAAAGGACGGTTTCACTTGGAGCGTTCATCGCCCGCATACCGTCACTGGGGTGGCCGTGGGCAATGCGATGAACATGGCGACCACCCTCGCCGTCTATGCCTCGATTTGCAAACACACCAATCGCCCTTTTGTGTTTCCCGGATCCAGGGTGCAGTGGGACAGCCTCACCGACATGACCGATGCGCGGCAGTTGGCGAAACAGCAACTGTGGGCGGCCACCACGCCGGCTGCCGCAAATCAGGCATTCAATATCACCAATGGCGATGTATTCCGCTGGAAATGGATGTGGAGCCGAATTGCCGAATACTTCGACCTGCCTGCTGCTGACTATCCCGCGTCACCCTCGCCTCTAGAGAAGCAGATGGCTGACGATCAAGCCGTATGGACGCAAATAGTCGCCGAACACGATTTGAAAGAATCCGATATCGGTCGCCTGATTTCCCCATGGCATACCGATGCAGATCTCGGTCGCCCTATCGAAGTGGTCACGGACATGTCGAAAAGCCGCCTGATGGGCTTCACTGCCTACCAAGCGAGCGATCAGGCATTTTTTGACGTGTTCGACAGGCTGCGGGAGATGCGCTTGATACCTTAGGCGTTTCCAGAAAGATAAGGTGGGGCACCTGGCGTGCCCCCCTCATTCAACAGTACTTTCCACGCCCTCGCCCCTCCGCTTATCTGCGACGTTCATTCGCCCTGCGAAATCCTCCCGCCAGCTACCGGCAGAACGCAGCCGATCGTATATCCCAACTCCAAAATAGCGCCTTCGACAGGTATCGCTCTGTATCCAAGTGTGTACGGACGCAAACACGTTACACAACATTGATCTTCCCACCCCTCAAGACACAAGCGAGATACACCAGCACGATGAACTGCGCTCACGGCCAGCGCAGTGCTCCTGTGCCTGACACCTGTCATTGGGAGCACCTGAACGGCTTCCACTTTCTTGACGACGAGTCGGAGGATTAAACCAATGCGAACAAACGCGTCATCGGTCTTGAATCGGCTGCAACTTAATCTCGATCGCGCTGGGGACTGGATCGCCCCTTTAAGCCTGCGCGTTTTTCTGGCCTGGGAATTTTTTGAAGCGGGATGGGAAAAGTGGAACGGTGAGAACTGGTTCCCGAGCATTCAAGGGGCCTTTCCTTTTCCCTTCAATCAGCTGCCGGCTACGTTCAATTGGCAGTTATCCATGTGGGCAGAACTGCTCTGTTCCATTGCTTTGCTTGTAGGCCTGGGAACACGTCTTTCGGCACTGATCCTCATAGTGGTCACCGTCGTGGCAACTGCCGCAGTTCACTGGCCAGCAGAGTGGTCGACGTTGAGCGAACTGGCTATGGGGTACTCCATCAGCAACAAAGGCTACGGCAATTTCAAGCTGCCGTTGATCTATCTCGTCGCACTTCTGCCACTGGTATTCACAGGCGCCGGCAAGCTGAGCCTGGATGCATGCATCGGTCGGTATCTCAAGCGTTTGAATGCGCGCTGAGTGTTATCGCGTCACCAAGGTTATCGCTCTCAACCCCACTAGTAATCAGGAGTTTCATCATGACCCATATTGATAAAGTGCTGTACACCGGCAAAGTCCATACCTCCTCGGGTGGTCGTAATGGCACCGCCCTCAGTGACGACGGCCGACTGGATATAAAGCTGTCGTCGCCAGGCACCTCTGGCGCCGGTACCAACCCAGAGCAGTTGTTCGCCGCGGGTTGGTCGGCTTGTTTTATCGGTGCAATGGGACTAGCTGCGAGCAAGCTGAAAGTCACCCTCCCGGTTGACCTTGCGGTCGACGCCGAAGTCGATCTAGGCACAACCGATGGCGCTTATTTCCTCCAGGCTCGCCTCAACGTCTCCCTTCCCGGGCTGGATCGCAACGTCGCTCAAGACCTGATCGATGCCGCACACCAGACATGCCCGTACTCCAAAGCGACGCGGAACAACATCAACGTGGTGATCAACCTCGTTTGAGAAGAACCGTGGCGGGTTTCAATCACCCGATTCACACCCCCCGGCTGCCAGCGGTAACCGTGGAGGTGCTGTGGATCCGGGGTTCCAGACGTCGAATTGGAATATTGAGCTCATGCAAACGAACACTTCATCACCAACGCATTTAGATCCACAGATCCCCCTTGAGGGGACCGTCGGGCTGGGATTGCGCCGTGCGCTGCTTAACACGCTCCGTGACGCTCCAGTCGGTGATTTCGATTTTCTAGAGGTTGCTCCAGAGAACTGGATCGGCATCGGTGGCGCTCATGGTGAGGCCTTGCAGTTGCTGGCTGAACGCTACCCGCTGTCATGCCATGGCCTCTCACTGTCGCTGGGTGGCAGTGCGCCGCTGGACGAATCTTTTCTTGAGCAAGTCCGCGGGTTTCTTGATCGCTTTAACGTGCCGTTCTATAGCGAACACCTGAGTTACTGCAGTGACGATGGCCATTTATACGACCTGCTGCCGTTGCCATTCACTGAGGAGGCCGTTCATCACGTTGCTGCGCGCATCCGCCGTGCACAGGACATTCTCGGTCGTCGTCTTGCTGTAGAAAACGTCTCTTACTACGCCGCTGCTCATCAGGACATGGACGAACTGACGTTCACCAATGCAGTGCTCCGCGAGGCCGATTGCGACTTGTTGCTCGACGTTAACAATGTGTACGTCAACTCGGTAAACCACCGCTTCGATCCAGCGGTTTTCCTCGCCGGCCTGGAACCAGAACGCGTAGTCGCCATGCATGTGGCAGGCCATTACGACGAAGCTGAGGACCTGATCATCGACACCCATGGTGCGTCGGTCAAACCGGTAGTCTGGTCATTGCTGGGCCAGGCTTATGGCCTGTTCGGTGTGAAGCCAACCCTGCTGGAGCGCGATTTCAACTTTCCGTCCTACGACGAACTGGTGGCTGAGCTGAACACCATCAGGCGCTTGCAACGCGACGCCAATGCTTTGGTGCGGGTGACCGTCGATGGCTGACTCCCCTTCAAGTTTGCACAGTCAGCAGCTCGCGCTGACCCGGTACCTGCGTGACCCGGACAGTTATGCGCCGCCTGCGCAGATGAATCCCGAGAGAGCGCAGGTCTATCTCAACCTGGTGTTGAACAATCTGTTGGGGTTGCTGGGTGGGACGTTTCCGGTGCTGGTTGCCGTGCTGGGTGATGACGGTTGGCGTGCACTGGTACGACGTTTTTTGCGTGACTACCGCGCGCAAACGCCACGTTTCGGAGAAATTGCTCGGGAGTTTGTAGACTTCGTAGCGAGCCTGGAAGACTCGCCCGATCACGAACATCCCTGGTACCCGTTCTTGCCTGAATTGGCCCATTACGAGTGGGTGGAAATGGCGCTGCAACAGTTGGACGCTGCGCCGTTAAAGGCCAGTGATGCGGCGCATTTACTCGACCGTCCCCTCAGCCTTTCCCCGCTCGTCTGGCCGCTGGCTTACACCTGGGCCGTACATCGTCTCGGGCCAGGCCACCTGCCTTCTGAACCGCCAGAACAACCGACGTTGCTGCTGATCAGCCGTGTGCCGAGTGGCCAAGTGCAGTTCTCCCAGGTCAGCCCTCTCGCGTTCCGTTTGTTGCAGCGGATCGAGCAGTTCCCTGACATGGCTGGTCGAGCGCAGTTGCACGCGTTGGCTGCGCAGGCTGGTGCTTCAGACGTGACCCGCTTCGTCGCTGACGCACTGGTGCTGCTGCGCCAGCTGCATGCGCAAGCTGCCGTCGGCGTAGCCGCGACACCCGTGTTAAAGCTGTTGTCCTGACTGACGAGCAAAGGCTGAGGTCGGTTTTTGTATCTCTATGTACCCAAACGCGAAGTCTTGGGATTGGCTTACAAATGCTCCGCTCGCCGATACATCGCCGATACATGACTCCCGCTAAATAGGCCTACCCGAACAAGGACGCTGTATCGAAGTGGACGACACTTGCGCCCTTCGCCTCGAGCTTCCTTGAGGGTCTATCCGCCCTGTGGCATGAACCGCGGCCTGGCCGCGCAAAGCATCTGGAGAAGCACTATGTACCGTAAACCAATGTCGAACAAAACCAGTCTCGGCCTGGCCGCAATTGCTTTAGCCAGTGGCATGAGCCTGGCATCGTCTGCGGCTTTTGCTGTTGAGCCTTTGTCCCAAGGCTACCAACTGGCATCGGCCGATAAAACCGGCGAAGGCAAATGTGGCGAGGGCAAATGTGGAGAAGGCAAATGCGGGGCCAGCGAAACCAGCGACAAGTCCGCTACTGCCGAAGGCAAGTGCGGTGAAGGCAAATGTGGCGACGAGTCTTTCGCTCGCACAGACACCGACCATGATGGCCTCGTCTCTCTTAAAGAACTGCTGGCTGTAGCGCCTCAGGGCGGTGAAGAATTCAAAGCAATGGACACCAACCACGATGGTTTTCTTTCGGAAGGTGAGGTCTACAAGTTCAGAACCAACCAGTACATTTCCAATGGCAAGAAAGTACCCACCGAGCTATTTACCCGCATGAGCAAAGCGCAAAACTGATTCCTCCCGCCGTAGCATTCGCCCTCCCCCGCGCCTGCAGCCAGGGAGGGCGATTTACCTTCTGCAAAGCCCCCAGTTGTATTGATTACATCGCGTTATAAGTGATGTTCTCCGCCCCTGATTTATCCCCTGAACGCAACACTCTAAAGTCCATCCCACTGCTCCCCTCTTCATATCGATGGGGCGCCTACTGGAGACTTATCCCATGCCTTTCATCAGCGTTCGTATCACTCGCGACGGCGTTACCAAAGAACAGAAATCCCAAGTCATCGCCGAGATCACCAAAACCATGCAAACCGTCCTCAACAAGGACCCGCACCTCACCCACATCGTTATTGAAGAGGTCGATACCGACAACTGGGGCTATGCCGGAATTACCACCACCGAGTACCGCCAACAACTGACGGAGTCGAAGAAATGACCTTCCCCGTCAGTATCGACTTTGTGTCGGATGTGGTGTGCCCCTGGTGCGCACTCGGCGCCACAGCGCTGGAACAAGCCATCGCCAATGTTGCCGGCGAGGTTGTCGTGGAGCTGACCTTCAAGCCCTTCGAACTGAACCCGGACATGCCGGCCGAGGGCGAGCACGCCATCAAGCACATGATGCGCAAATACGGGCGCAGCGCCGAAGAAGTCGCCTCGCGCAATGAAATGATCGTCGCGCGTGGCAAGGCCATCGGTTTTCAGTTCGACCTGGAAAAGCGCAGCCATTTCTACAACACCTTCGATGCCCATCGCCTTCTGTTCTGGGCCGTGCAGGAAGGCCGCCAGGTCGCGCTGAAGAAAATCCTGATCGAGGCTTATTTCACCGACGGCGAGAACCCAAGCGACCACGAAACACTGGTGCGCCTGGCCGCTGAAGCGGGACTTTCAACCACCCACGCCCGCGAGATTTTGGCTAGCGAGGCGTTCGCCATCGAAGTCCGTGAACTTGAAAGTTTTTACCTTGAGCGCGGGATTAATTCGGTCCCGGCCATGGTGCTGAACGGTCGCCAGTTGGTGTCCGGATCGCTATCCGTCAAGGAATACGAACAAATCCTCAGGCAAGTGGCACGAGAGTCTGCCCCGGCCTGACAAAGCGATTTACCAGCACGATGCTCGGCCAAGCCCACAGCATCGGTCACTCAACTTTTGCGGAGTACATCGTCATGTCGAACGCCTCTTATCCGCTGAACCGCACCGCTTACCTGCTGGTCGATCCTTACAACGATTTTCTCTCGGAAAACGGCAAGGTCTTCCCCTTGATCAAGCCGATTGCCGAACAGGTCGGGCTGCTCGACAACCTGCGAGCCCTCGATCGCGCCGTACGAGCGCAGAACATTCCAGTGGTCATCGTGCCGCACCACCGCTGGGAACACGGCGACTACGAAGACTGGGACCATCCAACACCGACCCAATGCAAAATCATGCACATGCACCACTTCGCACGCGGTGAATGGGGCGGCGAATGGCATCCCGATTTCGCGCCGAAGGACGGCGACATTGTCGTGCAGGAACATTGGGGCTCCAGCGGCTTTGCCAATACCGACCTTGATTTTCGCCTGAAGCAGAAAGGCATCACCCACGTCATCATCGTCGGCCTGCTCGCCAACACCTGCATCGAAGCGACCGCCCGCTACGCCTCGGAATTGGGCTACCACGTCACGCTGGTGCGCGATGCGACCGCCGCTTTCCGCGCGGAAATGATGCACGCCGCCCACGAGTTGAACGGGCCGACTTTCGCTCACTCAATCGTCACCACCCAGGAATTGATTGAGGCGCTGGCACAACAGGAGTAATGGCCGATGAGCCTCACCGGACAACTCGCATACTGCGAACTTGCACTGGCCCCATAGAACGCTGATAGCCTGAATCGCTGTTATTATTCCCGCACTACAGGTAAATGGCGGCTTTATTCGGTATATGAACACGAATCGTGAGCAGTTTCCGTTGCCGGAAGATTTAAAGGTCTTCCTGACTGTTATCCGAAAAAACGGCTTTGCGAATGCCGCTGAAGAGTTGGGTTATTCACCTGCCTACATAAGCAAACGCATTTCCGTACTTGAGTCGACTCTAGCCACAAAGCTGCTACACCGCACAACAAGACGTATTGCGCTGACCGACGACGGCGAACGAGCCCGGCAATGGGCAGAAAAACTGCTGGGAGACCTCCAGGAATTTCTTGGCGAAATATCCGAAGCGCGGCATCAACCTACAGGGTCGCTGCATATTTGCAGCAGCTTCGGTTTTGGACGTAACCACGTAGCACCAGCGATTTGCAAACTATCGCAGACCTACCCGAAACTCGATATCCGTCTGGACGTGTTTGACCGTGTAGTCGATATCGTCGGCGAAGGGTTTGACCTTGAGATACGTGTCGGGGATGACCTGCCTGGTCAGCACCTGGGCCGAAAACTTGTGAGCAATCGACGAGTGCTGTGTGCAACTACGGAGTATCTGGAGCGGCGAGGCATGCCACACTCATTAGATGACCTGACCACCCATGATTGCTTGGTACTGAAAGAGCGAAATAACGCATTCGGCGTCTGGAACCTGACAAAGGACGGACACGAAGAGTCGGTGCGCGTAAGCGGCCCTTTGTCCTCCAACAACGGTGAGATTGTTCTGGAGTGGGCGTTGAGCGGTGGAGGGATCTTGTTGCGGTCGATGTGGGACGTTAAACCGATGCTGGAACAAGGACGACTGGTGCAAGTACTTCACCAATACACTCAAAGTGCGAACGTATGGGCTGTGTACCCCACCCGACTTAGTGAGTCGGCGAAATTGAGGGTTTGTGTCGAGTTTCTCGAAGAGTATTTTCGCCATCTATCGGTTGAGTGATGCCCTGGCGGTAGATCCCAGCATGCGATCTACCGTCGACACTGTTTCCATCTGGTTCACAACCAGGGATTCTCCGACAGATACCGGGTTTCAAAGCTGCGAATCTGTTCGGTACGCTGAAGCGTGGTGCCAATGGCATCCAGACCGAGTAACAGCGACTGCTTACGCAATTGATCAATCTCAAAGTGAATAACTGCACCGTCAGCTAATTCGATCGTTTGCTCTGGCAGATTCACGTTGATCTTCGCTGTTGCTGCGTTGCTGATAACGCCTGCAATTTGTTTCAGCTGCGCTTCGGACACCTGGATGGCCAGCACGCCATTTCGCTGGCAGTTATCATAAAAAATACCGGCGAAGCTGGTGCCAATGAGTGCTCTGATACCGACTTGCTTCAAGCCCCAGACGGCATGCTCGCGGCTTGATCCACAACCAAAGTTTGGCCCGACCACCAGAAAAGCGGCATCGTTCCAGGCGGGCTGATTGAGAATGAACTCTGGATTGGGTTCGCCGGACTCAAGAAATCGCAGATCGAAGAACAGGCCTTGGTCCAGCCCCTTGCGATCGATCCCCTTGAGGAACTGCTTGGGCATGATGACGTCGGTGTCGATGTTGGAAGCCAAAAACGGTGCTGCACTGCCGATTACCGTGGTGAAAGGTTGCATGTTCACGCCTCCAGAGCGAAAGATCGAACGTCAGTCAAATGCCCGGTAATCGCCGCCGCAGCGACCATCGCCGGGCTCATCAGATGGGTGCGCGCACCGGCGCCCTGCCGGCCTTCAAAGTTGCGATTGGTACTGGATGCACACCGGTCACCGGGTGCGAGCACGTCATCATTCATGGCCAGGCACATCGAGCAGCCTGATTGCCGCCACTCAAAACCCGCATCCAGGAAAATCTGCGCGAGCCCCTCCTCTTCCGCCTGGCTACGCACCAAGGTCGATCCCGGGACGATCATTGCTCGCACATGGGCAGCGACTCGTTTACCGCGCACCACTCGTGCAACATCACGCAAGTCTTCAATCCTGGCATTGGTGCAGGAACCAATGAACGCATGGCTGATCATCACGTCGCTGAGCGGCATTCCGGGTACCAGGCCCATGTAGTCCAAGGCTCGTTGCATCCCCTGACGCAATATGAGGTCTGTCTGACTGGCGGGATCTGGTACACGACTTCCAACCGGCGCCGCCTGATCAGGGCTCGTCCCCCAGGTGACCATGGGTTCCAGCGCACCAACATCGAGAGTGACTTCACAATCAAACAGAGCACCTTCGTCGCTATGCAGTCCTCTCCATTTCGCGACTGCTTGCTCCCACATCTCGCCTTGAGGTGCGCGGGGCCTGGATTGCAGGTAGGCAAAGACTTTTTCGTCCGGTGCCATGAAGGCGCCTCTCGCACCAGCTTCTACAGCCATGTTGCAGATGGTCATCCTGGCTTCAACGCTGAGGTCTTTGATCGTCGGCCCCGCGAACTCAATTGCGTAACCTGTGGCGCCCGAAGCTCCGATCTTTTCGATCAGAGCCATGATGATGTCCTTGGAGGTGACGCCGGTTGCAAGTAAACCGTTCACCGTTACACGCATGGTCTTCAAGCGTTTGTAGACCAGCGTCTGTGATGCCAGCAAGTGTTCTATTTCGGAGGTGCCGATGCCGAAACCAAACGCGCCCAATGCACCATAGGTCGTGGTATGACTGTCACCGGCTGCGACGATCATGCCAGGCAGTATGAAGCCTTGCTCGGGCGCTACGACGTGCTCAATACCCTGACGTTTATCGAGAATATCGAACAGTTCAATTCCGAAGTCTCGGCAGTTTTCTTCGAAGTAAGAGACCTGCTGTGCGCCACCTGCATCTGGCATTGTGGCAATACGAATTGGAGCAGTCGGGTTAACGTGATCTACCACCGCCAAAGTCGCGCTCGGGCGCCAAACCTGGCGACCTGCTTCACGCATACCGCTAAACGCCTGTGGACTCGTGTATTCATTGGCGACTTGGCGGTCAATGTATAAAAGGACATGGCCCTGATCATCGAGAGCACAAACAGTGTGGCTGTCGATGTGTTTCTGATAGAGCGTTCTTGGCTTATTCATTGAATGGGCTCTTTCGGTCTAAGCATGAATATGGGTGCGGTATGTCAACAGCTTATTTTTGCCGCTGATTCTGTATCAATAGCGATAAGGTGAAGGCGTTGCGCACGATGCGTGAATAATCGCCAGTGCTTTTGTAGGACATTCATTTGTGGGAGTCATATCTTGAGCAGAACAACGCCAAGACACTGTGTTGCGATTCAAAGCGGCGTAGTACTCGCGCCATGAGCCAACAGAATGGAATCTGTGCCGGGAGCAGCCTATTCGGGGGAAAGCTTGGCAGCCGCTGCGGCTGCTCGTGAACGACGGCCGCGCTTGAGGGCGATCGGCGCCATCTTGCTGCGATCCAGTTCACCCTCCCAGGCCGCCACTACAAGGGCTGCGACGGCATTCCCGATGATATTGGTCAGGGATCGGCATTCCGCCATAAAACGGTCGACCCCGAGGATCAACACCATCGCCGCCACAGGTACGGTAGGCACTACCGCCAGGCTCGCGGCCAGCGCGACGAAACCCGCACCGACCACTGCGCCCGCACCCTTGGAGGTGAGCATGGCCACCGCCAGCAAAGTCAGTTGTTGCTCAAGACTCAAATCGATGTTGGTCGCCTGAGCCAGGAACAACACAGCCAGGGTCATGTAGATATTGGTCCCGTCCAGGTTGAAGGTGTAGCCGGTCGGAACAACGATCCCCACTACACCTTTGGACGCACCAAGGCTTTCAAGTTTTTGAATCAGTTGCGGCAGCGCTGATTCTGAAGAGCTGGTGCCAAGCACAATGAGCAGTTCGGCCTTGATGTACGCCAACAGTTTGAAAATATTGAAGCCGGCGTAGTGGGCAATGCTGCCAAGTACGCAAGTAATGAAAATGAATGCCGTGAGATAGAAGGTTCCGATCAATTTCAGCAGCGGCAGCAACGAGCCGAGGCCGTATTTTCCGATGGTGAATGCAATCGCGCCAAACGCTCCGACAGGTGCCACGCGGCTGATGATGCCAACAATGCGGAAGAATACTTCGCTGGCCTGGTTGATCACGCTTACCAGTGGGCGACCCTTTTCACCGACCATCACCAGCGCAATGCCGAACAGCACCGAAACAAATAGCACGGGCAGAATCTCACCCTTGGAGAACGCATCAAAAAACGTCGATGGAATCACGTGCAGCAAAAAACCGGTAATGCCTTCGCCGTGCTCCGCCTGGCCGACAAAACCGGCAATCGCCGAGGAGTCGAGCGTCTTGACGTCGATGTTGAAGCCCGCCCCCGGGTGCAACAGATGGGCCGCCATCAATCCAATGACCAGAGCAACGCTCGAAACAATTTCGAAATACAGCAATGCCTTGCCGCCCACCCGCCCGACTTGCTTCACGTCGTGCATACTTGTGATTCCCGAGACCACCGTGCAGAAGATGATCGGGCCGATAATCATCTTGATCAACTTGATGAATCCGTCACCCAATGGCTTGAAGTCGACGCCAATCTGGGGCCAGTAGTGGCCGACCACGATGCCCATGGCGATTGCTATGACGACCTGCACATAGAGCGTTCCCAGCAGTTTTCTGATTGTCATTGTTATTATCTCCAGGCGTGTTTCGGGCATGACTATTGCGCGCAGGCCAATGATGTCCTGCGGCGCAAGGCTGGTTCATATCAGTGAAAGGCGGTTGTCAACGCAGGAAAGCCATTGCCTCGGCGAGCAATACCTCTGGGACTTCTTCAGCAAGGTAATGGCCGGCGGGCAACGCCTTGCCACGAACATCTGTGGCGACCTGCTGCCATTCCTTGAGCGGTTCGAAGCAACGACCGACCGTGCCTTCGGCGCCCCATAAAACCAGCAATGGAAGACTCAGGTGACGACCGGATTGGATGTCGGCACGGTCATGCTCAAGATCTATGCTGGCGCTGGCGCGGTAGTCCTCGCAGATACCCCGGGCGGCGCCCGGAAGTTTCAGGCAGCGCAGGTATTCGCCGAAGGCTTCGTGAGTAAACGGTTTGAGCCCCGCACTACGACTGCCCATCACACTGCGCAGATAGGCTCCGGGGTCGGCTTCGATCAGGGTTTCCGGCAATGGTGCCGGGCGGATCAGGAAAAACCAGTGCCAGTACGCGCGGGCAAATGCTTCGTTGGTTTGGGCGTACATCGACAAGGTTGGCGCGATGTCGAGCAGCACCATGCGTTGCACTGCAGCGGGATGATCCAATGCCAGGCGATGGGCAACGCGGGCGCCACGGTCGTGGGCCAGCAGAGAAAAGCGTTCGAAGCCCAAGGAATTCATCAGCTCGACACCGTCCTTGGCCATTTCGCGTTTGGAGTAGTTGGTGTGGTCGTCGTTGGCTACAGGCTTACCGCTATCACCATAACCGCGCAGGTCGGCGGCAATCACCGTGAAATGCTCGGCCAGTTGTTCGGCGACCTTGTGCCAAATGACATGGGTCTGAGGGTGACCGTGCAGCAACAGCAGGCCCGGCCCGCTCCCGCCAATGCGATAGGCAATGTCCACACCGTTGACATGACGCTGGTCTTTGAGGAATCCGGCAAACATGAGGTGACTCCTTGTTGTAGTTGCCTACATCCTGAAATCGTTGGCGCTAAAGTGAAAGTCGCAAAGCGTGGTGCAATTATTCATGAAGCGTGTTCAAAGGACGCTCGATCCATCCCTTCGCGAACAGACTGCAGTCTTTAAAGAATATCTGACATCCCTTTTTAACAAGCCCCACTTAGGCGGGGCTTATTGCATTAATTCCTTCATGCGACGTATTTGCTTGACGCCCATCGCCTGAGTAGAATGCGATTCATTATCAATCATGTATGTCCCGGGATGCCGATGCGTAGCGACGAAACACTAGGTACTGCAGATCCAGGGCTGCTCTATCGCACCCACTTCTCGTGGTTACAGGGCTGGCTGATTCGGCGCATCGGCTGTCGCGACAACGCCGCAGATCTGGCGCAGGACACTTTCGTCCGTGTGCTCAAACACCGCCATCAGTCCGGCGCCCTGCGCGAGCCACGCGCCTATTTGAGCAGCATTGCCCGCGGTCTGATGATTGATCAGTATCGTCGTCGCGAACTAGAACGCGCCTACCTGGAAAGCATCACCTTGCTGCCGCAACACGAGGTTCCATCGGAAGAAAGCCGGCTGATGATTCTCGATGCGCTCGAGCGCATAGACCGTTTGCTCGACTCGCTTAAACCAAGAGTACGCCAAGCGTTTTTGTTTGCCCGACTCGACGGTCTGACCTGCGCGCAAATCGCCGAAAAGCTCGGAGTTTCCCGGGCGACGGTGGAGCGCGACCTGGCCACGGCCCTGCAACACTGCTATCGCTTGCGTTATGTCGAGGCCTGAGCCCGAGGCGCTGGATCCGGCCATTGTCGAGCAGGCAATCCAATGGCTGGTGCGCCTTCGCTTCAATCAGGCCGATGAACAGACACAGCGCACGTTTGAGCACTGGCTGCAGCAGCGCCCGGAGCATGCGTTGGCGTGGCAGCGTGTGGAAACGCTTGGCGATGAATTCGAAGGCGTGCCAGCTCAACTGGCTCGACAAACCCTTAAGGGCGCCCAGCAGGGAATGCGCCGGCGGGAGAGCCTGAAGCTACTGGGCATATTGGCGACCGTTGGCACGGCAGCCTGGCTCGGCCGCGACTACACCCCCCTGCCCTCCATGCTTGCACAGCAGCGCAGCAGCACCGGCGAGCAACGACGTTTCCAACTCGATGATGGCAGCCTTATCCAGCTCAATAGCGATAGCGCCGTCGACAGCGATTTCGACGCCCAGCGGCGCCTGATCATCCTGCGCCGTGGTGAAATCATCGTGAATGTTGGTGCGGATCAATACTCGCCGCAAGCGCGACCGTTGTGGGTGCAATCACGCGACGGGATCATGCGAGCCCACAGCTCGCGCTTTCTGGTCCGCGAGCGTGACGACGGCACTCTGGTCGCAGCTCAGGAGGGATCAGTCACGGTTTTCCCCGGCTCCAGCCACACGCCTGCGAGCCGCAACGTCCTAGCAGGAAACCAACTGCTGTTCACCTCAAGTGACGCCCGAACGTTCAGTGACAACGGCCTCGATCTATGGGCTTGGGGTGACGGTGTGATCAGTGCGAACCATATGCGCCTTGGTGACTTCATCGCAGAGTTGTCGCGTTATCGACCAGGAGTCTTGCGCTGCGCCGAAGAGGTCGCTGATCGTCGCGTTTCCGGCACTTTCCAGCTCGCCGACAACGATCGGGTCCTGGCATTGATCGCGCAGTCACTGCGCCTGCACATTGATTACCGAACCCGTTACTGGGTCACCGTAACCGCTGCCACCTGACTCCACCCGAATATTTTTTCGCCACCTGAAAAATAATGAGGTGGTTTCTCATTCTCGTTCGACCTGTAAGGAAGGCCGGAATACAGGCCAGTCTGCCGATGTCCTTTCTTGGAGCGAGAAAATGAGTTCGTCCCCGGTTTCACAGCGCCATCCATTAAGTCGTGCCATGCACGGTGCGATCCTGGGTTTGATCGTGAGCAGCTACGCATTGCCATCGCTGGCGCAAACCTCGGGCGCTGATCACAGCAATCAAGTCAAACAGTGGAATATCGCCCCCGGGCCACTGGCGCCAGCGCTTGACCGCTTTGCGCGCGAGGCTGGCATCAGCCTTTCCTTTGACGCCTCGAGTGTGGCGAACCGCACCACGGCTGGCGTGAATGGCACGCTCGATACATCGGCAGCGCTGTCATCCTTGCTTCAGGGAAGCGAATTGCAGGTCGAACAGCAAGGGCCGAATGCTTACCTGCTGACCCCTCAAGCAAAAACCGCCGGCCCGCTGGAACTCGACGCAACGGCCGTCGAGGACTACCGCCTCGCCCCGCTCATCATCAATGCCAAGGTCCGGGTCAGTGCCGACGACGACGCCAACTCGGTGGTTGCCAAGGAGCTCTGGGTGGGCGGCAAGGTGGCCACCAGCATTCTCAATACACCGGCATCGGTGTCGGTGGTGACCAACAAGGAAATGCAGCAACGCAGCGTCAGCACCACGGAAGAAGCGCTGCAATATACGCCGGGCGTGGTCAGTGACTTTTATGGTACGGATGATCGCAACGACTATTTCCAGATCCGCGGCTTCCAGGCCACCACCTACCGTGACGGCTTGACCCTCAGCTCAATGCGCGGCGTACGCGAAGACCCATTCGCCTATGAGCGCATCGAGATTCTGCGTGGCGCCAACTCCACCCTGTTTGGCCCTGCAGACCCGGGCGGTTCGGTAAATTTCGTGACCAAACAGCCGCGCTTCGAGAAGTTTGGCCAAGGCTATGTGACCTACGGTTCGTTTGACCATGTCGAGACCGGCATCGATGTCGGCGATGCGCTGAACGACGAGAAAACCCTGGCCGGCCGCTTTACTGCCAAAGGCCAGAACAGCGATCGCGAGTACGACCACTCGCAGGACGACAACCAGCTGTTTATGGGTGGCCTCACCTGGGCACCGACGGATTACACGTCGGCCACGATGATTCTGGACTACCTGAAAACCGAGAGTTCGCCCAACAGCGGCGGCTATCCACTGGATCGGGAATACGACCGCAGCAAGTTTTATGGCGAGCCCAGCTACAACTTCCACGATGTCGAGCGCACCAGCCTCAGCGGTAACGTCACCCATGATTTCGACAACGGTTTTGTGCTGCGCAGCAATCTGCGTTACAGCAAGTTGACCGATGATTTCGGCTACGTGTACCTCAGCGACAGCGCCGCACGTGTCGGTACTAGCGTCGATCGGTACCTGTTTGGAACCGACACTGAAGCCGACCAGTTCAACGGCAATCTGATGCTGCAATACGATGCCCGCTTCGAGAACATCGACAGCAGCAGCCTGGTGGGCGTGGAGTATCTCGATTCGACCACCAAGGAAAGCTCGGTCTACGCCCTGACGACCCCGATCGACATTGCCAACCCTGTGTTTACTGGCGTTCCACGCTCAATCGCGCCGTATGCCGTCAACAAGCGAGACGCGACCACCAAGGCCGTCTTCCTTCAGCAGAACCTGTCGTTCTACGAGCGTTTCATCGTCACCGGAGGTGTGCGCAACGACTCGATGGACCTGACCAGCAAAGGCTTGCAATCCACTGAGAAAGACACCTTCTCCGAAACCTCCTACCGAGGTGCGTTGACCTATATCGTCAACGATGAGGTGTCCACCTACGTGAGCATGGTCGAATCCGTCTCGCCGCCGCAGGTTGGCGTGACACCGCAGACAGGCAGGCAGTACGAAGTGGGCGTGAAGTATGCGCCGATGGGGATGGATGCACTGTTCTCCGCCGCCGTGTATGACCTGACCCAGGAAAACGTCACCATCGCCGTGGTGCTGCCGAGCGGCATCATCGAGCAGCAGACAGTTGGCGAATCGCGCGCGCGTGGCCTCGACCTGGAGGCCAAGGCGCAGGTAACGCAGAACCTCAGCCTGATCGGTGGTTATTCCTACATGGAGTCCGAAGTACTGCGCGGTTCGTTGTACGATGGCAGCTCGCTGAAGGGTAACGAATTCGCCACGGCACCCAAGCACTCCGCCTCGCTCTGGAGTTACTACGACGTACCCGCCACTGATGTCAGCGTGGGCCTGGGTGCACGCTACGTCGGCGCTTATTACTTCGATGCAGCCAACTCCGGCAAAAGCGATGGCACCACGCTGTTCGACGCCGCCTTCAACTACAAGATCGCCAAGGGCACCGACCTGGCGGTGAACGTCAGCAACCTGCTGGACGAGCAGCACGTGGTCGGCTCCGGCACCGCGAACTTCTACAACCCGGGCCGCGAGATTACCGCCAAGCTGAGCTACAACTGGTAATTAGGCGGGTAGCCTATTTTCTCGTAAAGGAAACGGTGCCCGCTTTATCGCGGGCACCTTCGACTTGGTTATCAACCGCTGACCTCACGCAAAATTCTCTCGAGCTCAGGACGGGTCCACCTCTCCCAAGGGAATACCTCCCGGTCATCGCCGCTGTGCCAATACTCGCCCGCATCAAATGCCTGATAGATCGAAAATGCCGGCTCGGGCATCTCTGCGTACAAGGACAGATCGACGATATCGCTGATGACAATATTCATCACCTCATCACAGTAGTGAAAATCGCGGCCGCCGGTGATAAACAGTCTTGCCACTGAGATCGCCAACTGATTGAGAAGATCGCGGCTGTCGATCTGCAGGTGGTCACACATGACACTTAATTCCGTGTTTGGGGCTTTCTCAATCATCCCCAGTACGTAATCAAGCTCGGCATCACTAAGACGTGTGGCCATGGGATCAAAGTACTCGTGAGTTCGGTTTTGCGATGGATTCAGGACAAGCCTGTTAGGAAACATGTTGGCAGATTTGCTGTTAAGGGGCAGCTATGGTTCAAATGCAGCTTCGGATTGGGTGGTCCCGTTTTCCCCAGGCCTTACACGGTAGAAGTCGACTTGGACTGTCATCAGATAGAGGTGACGAAGCGGGTATCGAGACCCTCGCTTACTGGCGCTAGCGAATTGATCAATACGACCGCATCGTCGCCTTGGTTAAGGTAAATCAAGGTGTCGCCGGTCTCGAACGTCACTTTGAATCCGGCTAGCCAAGTCTCTTGCCCGTTGAGGGAATCAAGAATCCCCTCAACTTCGCAAATTATTTTGTGCTGAAGGTGGCTTGCTGACAGATCTGTAAACAGGCTTTCCATCTTCCAGGAGCAAGTCGCGTCCGGCTCTATATCAAATGAGGTGGGCGCGTCAGTCGGCAATAAATCCGCGCCTACTCGTTCGCCATCACTCAAGAGATACATGGATAAAACTTCTCTCTCGCCAAAACGCCACTCTAGAGAACCAATGTCACCCAAATACTTCTCGTGGTTGAAGTAGTACTGGTAGTACACCAGATCGCTCAGTTGCTTTCCCAAAAGCGAGCGTGCGTTTTGCAGATCCCGCCCAGCTCTTGCCGGAGACGAGGAGTAGCGATCAGGCATCAAGCATCTCGCTTAGCAGTGAATGGACACAGATAGTACACAAACACAAGGTGGCCGCTTTTGGGTATTTGGCGATCCGTGACACGGAGATCGGCCAGAAGCGGCCAGTCAGTATCGATGAAATACGTTAGATGATTCCAGTTTCAAATGAGCAGCGGGCAATACCCAGGTTGATCTACGCTTGAATGAAATCACGCAGAGAACCAGATCATGTCCCTCGCTCCCGGAAGTCTATTGGCCTTGGCTGTGGGTGTCTGCTTTTGCACATCCGTGCTCGGACAAGGGGCAGCAGACAGCGATTCTCCACCGGCGATACTGCCATTGGCATCCGAGAGTGCGCCGAGACTCATTGCCTACCCGCCGCTTGCCGAGCCGCTCGCCCGTGGAGTGGTCATCATCCAGTTTCGAACAGAGCACGCCAGGATCATGCCGGTATTTGGCAAAGTGGCTGCGCAGGTATCACCACGCTTAGGTCACCTTCACGTGACCGTCGATGACTGGAAAGGTACGTGGGCGCACACCAGTGAAGACCCGATTATCCTGGTCGGGCTAACGCCCGGTCCTCACAAGGTTCTCTTGGAAGTGGCCGACCCGACGCACCAGATCATCACCAGTACGACAGTGAGTTTTACAGTACCGGAGAAGAAACCGATGGACGCTCCCCGTACTGACGATCACGCGGTAAAGCCATGACTGCCGTGCTATTCACCGAAACAGGCAACAATCGGCGTCTCTGCCAGCGAATGACTGGCTCAATATCTCCAGAAAACCGGGGTCACGAGTACCAACACCGTCAGGATTTCCAACCGGCCCAGAAGCATGCCGACAGTCAGTAGCCATTTGGCTGCATCCGGCAGTGACGAGAAATTACCTGCCGGCCCGATGATTGTGCCCAGTCCGGGGCCGACGTTACACACCGCCGTAGCGGCGCCGCTCAGGGCGGTGATCCAATCAAGCCCGATCAGCGCCAAGCCCAAAGCGATGGCGGCAATCGTGATGGTGAAGAAAAACGAGAAGGTCAGCAGCGAACGGACGATTTCCTCGTCGATGGGATGGCCGTTGTATTTTTTCTCGTGGCCGATTCTCGTGCATCCGATTATGGCAACCCATGAACTCTGACAACCTTAAAACCCGTCCAGATAAGCTAGCGTGTCGAGTACTCGATAGGTCAAAGGCTCGCTGGTTGGCTCGCTCTTGCAAGCTCGCTGAGGCAATAAATCTCCATCCATCTACTTATGGCCGATTATGGGTTTTTATCGGCACACCTGAATGACTGTTTTTGGCCGTCAGCGGTCATTTGTGAGTGGCGGACTCCGGCCAATAGCTGCCTCTCATTTCAGCAGCAATGGGCAGGTGAAGACTGCATCTTATGACTGAGTACGGGTGCAATTCAGAGGGGGCATTTCTTCATTGAGAGCCGTAGTCGTTGCCATTCATTCCAGCAGTCCTCGGCGACTAAGTCCCGGAACCCACGTTCGTTCTCCATATCCAGGGCGACGTCGAATGGAACTGCAACACACGGCGCGTGATCACGAATTTTGAGTGCCTCGGACTCTGTAAGTGGGGAGCCTTTGTTCGTTTCGGCGCTTTGCAAAGCCACCGAAAGCGCCGGAATGAATACAACGCAAAGCTGTTCCGTCATCTGTTGCTTGCCTCAATTGTGCGAGAAGGCCGAAAGATTACGCTGGTCGCTTAATCACGGCTATTGGCCAGAAGCTGCCTCCCAGGCAGCGAACCGTGAATGGTCACTCGTCAAACAAGGTCCAGCCATGACAAATGCCGGCAAAGTCTTTTGCCGTAAAAAATAATGTCAGTTCCTTTGGGTCAAATTCTTTGTAGAGCCAATGCCCAGGAATGGGGCCTCTCGTTATCGCGTATTCCAAGCGGTATTTTTGAACAGGTCCAAAACCGAAGGATCGTGAATTCAGCTCAAACCTGTCACCTCTGTTGAGCGCCCATAGCTTTTCAACAAGGCAGTCATCAAGCACCACCTCTCCCGCTACCTCAACCAGATACTTTGAATGAAGTTTCTGTTGAAGCCTAACGCTTCTGGCCATGCATCAACCTACCTATGAACAGTCCGAGCATCGGCGCAATAATACTTGAACATGATGACGACCGCTTTGGGTTGGAAAAAAGTGCGTTGAGCGTCCGCTTTTGGCCGATAGCTGCAATCCGCCACCGGCAGCTATCAGCTGAGACGCCCGTAAATCTGGCCCAGGCAGACCACTCACCAAACCTGGCCCCAGCTTTTTCCTGCCTGCAATCCCAAACCCGCACAAAAAAACCTCAGATGCGTTGTCAGTTGATCCTTTTCAGCCTATCTTCAATAAAACCTATACAGCCAACCTGTATGCGTACAACCTTTTCGCCAGACATTGGTCCCGACTCAGCACCGCCACGAGTAACCCGAATGAGCCCACTATTAGCCAGCCATTACCGTGAAATCCTCGTTGGCGTCGGTGAGAACCCGGAACGCGAGGGTTTGCTGGATACGCCCCAGCGCGCCGCCAAGGCGATGCAATACCTGTGCAACGGTTACGCGATGAGCCTGGAAGACGTCACCAACGGTGCGCTGTTCGAGTCGCAGAGCGATGAAATGGTGATCGTCAGCGACATCGAGCTTTATTCGCTGTGTGAGCACCATATGCTGCCGTTTATCGGCAAGGCGCATGTGGCGTATATCCCCACTGGCCGGGTGCTGGGGCTGTCCAAGGTGGCACGGGTGGTCGACATGTTCGCGCGGCGTCTGCAGATCCAGGAAAACCTTACTCGGCAGATTGCTCAGGCGATCCAGCAGATCACCGATGCTGCCGGTGTCGCGGTGGTTATTGAAGCCAGGCACATGTGCATGATGATGCGCGGCGTCGAGAAGCAGAATTCGATCATGACCTCCTCGGTCATGCTCGGTGCCTTTCGCGACAGCTCGACGACGCGGCAGGAATTTCTCCAGCTCATCGGCCGGCGTTAGGCCTATACACAGCCTGTTAACTGTACAAGCTCAAGGAGTAGGAAGATGACCCGATTTCTGCTGCTGTTAGGACTGGCGCTCAGCATTGCAAGCTGCGGCAGTGTCGATGTTGCTCGTTACGCGGATCAGCAACCGGCATTGAGTCTGGAGCAGTTTTTCAGCCAGCCCGTCAAAGCCTGGGGCATGTTTCAGAAGCGCAACGGCGAAGTGGTCAAGCGGTTTGAGGTCGATATTGCCAGCCGTCGTGAGGGTGAAAACCTGATCCTCGACGAGCGCTTCCGTTACAGCGACGGCACCCGTGAGCGTCGGGTCTGGACCCTCACTCCCGGGGCCAATGGTCAGTGGAGCGGTCGCGCGCACGATGTGGTCGGGGTTGCGCAGGGCCAGATCGCAGGCAACACCTTCCACTGGCGTTATCGCCTGAACCTGCCAGTTGATGATTCAACCTACGAGATGAGCATGGACGACTGGATGTACCTGGTCGACGAAGACACGTTGATCAACCGCACCCGTATGTCCAAGTGGGGTTTCGAAGTCGGTCAGGTGACGGTGTTCTTCCGTCGTCAGAGCGCTGGAGCGAACCCATGAGCAGTGGGTTGACCCTGGCCTCGTTCGGCGACGGTTATCGCGCCTTGGTGATCGGCGCCAATTGCGCCCTCGGCACGGCGTTCTGCCAACATTTGAACCAGGATCCACGCTGCGCCAGCGTCCGTGCGCTGGGACGCAAAACTGTGCCGAAGCTCGACCTCGAGCAGCCTGAAACGATCGCCAGCGCCGCTGCTGAACTGGCAGGCGAAGCACCCTTTCACCTGATCATTCACGCGGCCGGCCTCCTCCATCGCGACCAAATCAAGCCGGAAAAAAGCTACAGCGCAATCGAAGCCGAATCGCTGCAGGCCGTGTTCCAGGTCAACACGCTGGGGCCGGCATTGCTGTTACCCGACTTTCTTCCATTGCTTGCGCCTCAAGGCGCGATGGCAATGCTGTCGGCAAAAGTCGGCAGCATCGGCGACAACCGTTTGGGCGGCTGGTACGCCTATCGCGCCTCCAAGGCTGCGCTGAACATGCTGATCAAGACCGCCGCCATCGAGCTTTCGCGCACGCGACCGCAGAGTCGCTTGCTCAGCCTGCACCCGGGCACGGTGGTCTCGCCGTTGTCGCAACCTTTTCGCGGAGCCTCGAGCGCCCGCCCGGCAGACATTGCCGCTGCGCAATTACTGAGTCTGATTGACACGCTGACGCCGGCCGATAGCGGCCATTTCTTCGCCTACGATGGAGAACGCCTGCCCTGGTAGGCAAGGAGTGAAGCATGAATCTGCAAACCCTCACCGAACGTGCGGCCAACAGTGAAGTTCGCGAACTGGAGCTGCTGTCACTCGAAGGTGGATTTTATCTGGCGAGAATTCGCGTAGATCAGGGCCAGTTCACCTTGCTCGATGATGCGGCCAAGCCAATGCACCTGCGTTCGATCACCCACCTGCGCGACTTGCTGCAAACCGTGCCGGCGTTTCCCTGCGTGCTGGTGCAGCAATGCGTGCACGACGAAATGTGCGGCCGGGATTCAGGGCCGGTTGAAGAGCTGCGCATTCCATTTTCGCTGACCACGCCGTTATGACGCCGAAGCGAGGCAAGCGCTGCATGGCAGGCTGATAAGGCGCGCGTCGCCCACCGGCGACGCATTTATCGAACCCCTGCCCCGTCCACGGGTCTGCTTCACATCGATTCCCTGGAAGTAAAACCCATGTCCACTCAACACACGCTTGTCCTGCTTGCCCGAGGCGGATACGCCGCGCGCGGCGTACTGTATCTGATCATCGGCATCTTCGCGCTGCTGGCGGCGCACGACTCCACCAAACCGAAAGACAGTCACAAAAGCCTTGAAGCATTGCTCAGCCAGCCCTTCGGCTACGTGCTGATCGGTGTTGTGGTCGCCGGCCTGCTGGCCTTCGCCGCCTGGCGTGCGCTGCAAGCGATCCGCGATGTCGACCACCACGGCACCGAATTCAAAGGCCTGGTCATTCGCGCAGGTCTGCTCGCCGGCGGTCTGGTCAATGCGGCGCTGGCCTTCTTTGCCTTGGGTCTGTTGGTGAGTGGTCTCAGGAGTTCGGGCGGCTCCGGCGATGGCAAGACCAAGGATCTGCTCGCGCAGCTGCTGTCGTTCGAGCATTCGAACCTGTTGATCTACCTGATCGCGCTGATCCCGCTGGGTGTCGGTATCGCCCACATCATCAAAGGCTGGAAGGCCACGTTCGAGAAATACTTCGAAGCGGATGACGAAGTGATGCGTTACGTGCGCCCGGTGTCGCGCTTTGGCCTGATCGCCCGCGGCGTGGTGTTTATCGAGATTGCAGTGCTGATGGCGGTCAGCGGCTCGGTTTATCAGGCGACCAATCCACCCGGCATGAAGGAAGCACTGGATGCTTTGCAGAATCTGCCGGCAGGCGGCGTGCTGTTGATGCTGATGGCCTTGGGGCTGATAGCATTTTCGGTGTACAGCTTTTCCGAAGCGGCCTGGCGCCGGATCGAAATGGATGTGCCGTTGTAAGCGGCGATTCGAGGGGGCGTTTGCCCCCTCGACTGCTTCCCGTCAAGTAAACAGATCAACGCCCAACTGGAACGCTACCCATAGCGCCAGACCTGTAGCAAACATCAGCGCGATGTTTTCGAACAGGTTGTTGCGGTATTGCTTGTCCAGCAGCGATTTCTGGTTGGACATGATCAGCAAGCCCAGGGAAATCACCGGCAAACCAATGATGTTCAATGCGCTGACACCAATGGTCAGAGTGACGAAATCCGGCATGCCCGGCATCGACCAGATCAGCGGCGTGACCAGGATGAACAGCATGAACCACTTGTGCATCGGGTCATGATGGAACTCTTTGCCGTACTTCTCGCGACGCTCAGGACGAACATGCTGGAAGGCATCGGTGATCAGCATCGGAAACGCCGTGGTCTTGCCTGAAATACTGGCGAACAGCGTCGCGAACACACCGATGAAGAACACGTACCAGCCGATCGAGCCGAAGAAGATTTCCAGCGCCTTGCCCAGATCGCCCAAGGTTTTCACCTCGATACCGTTGGGCCGCAGGATTTCCGCGCCAACAATCCAGATCGCCAGGTTGATGATGATCCCGACGAACACCGCAAACAGCAGATCGTTACGTTGAATGCGCTTGTGCTGCGGCCCGGTCCAGCCTTTCTGGCGCATGACATACGGGTGCACGAAGTTGGCGATCGAGCCGGCGACCGCGCCGATCACCGAGACCGCCACCAGCAAGGCGCCATGCACGCCTTCGTCCGGCGGAATGCTGAAGCCGATGGTGCCTTTGATGATGCCGCTGACATCCGGGCCGGACATCACCGCCAGGGCGATGAACGCCAGGGTCATGATCGCCAGCAGCAGCTTCATCACGCCTTCGATCATCGTGTAGATGTTGCGCCCGACCAGCATCCACACCGCCAGCACCACCGCCACCGAGCACAGCAATGGCTGATCGATCTTGAACAGCATCGCCAGCGACTCCCCTGCCCCCTTGATCATGTAGGCGTTCATCAAGTGCCCCATCAACAACGCATAAACCAGCATGAACCAGGCAAACACCGGGTTGAGCTGGGCGTAGCCCTGAAGAATGGTCATGCCTTGGTTATTACACAGCTGGAACCGGGCAATGATGTTGACGATCAGGTATCTCAACAGCAAAGAGACCGCCAGCACCCACATCATCGCGTAGCCGTAGTTCGCACCGGCCACTGAAGACGTGATGAGATCGCCCGCACCGAGCCACGACAGCACGGCGATAATGCCGGGGCCGAGCAGTTTCAGCGTACGCAGGAACAGGTTTTGCGGTTTCGCAGCGGCCTGATGATCGAGTGGAGCCATGCTCGTCATAGGGGTATCTCCGTTATTGTTTTTGTGAGAGTTGTTGCACTGCGCACATTAGGTAGGATGTCGTACAACAACGCTAACGGGAGAGTATGTAGAAATGTGTCAAACCTCAATCACGACCACCCTCTCCGATCATTTCCGCTGATCAAAATCATCTAGAATAAGCACGTCAAATAAGCGTAGCGACGTTACAGGCCCACGAAATAGCCATTGATGGCCCAGCCAATCACTCATAGGATGACTGATCACAACAACAATAAGGCTGGAAATGATGAAAAGAACCCTCTTGATCGCTGCGCTCGCCTCCACGTTGAGCGTGACGGCCAACGCCGCTACCTACGCTTACATCTCAAGCCCCGGCGACGGTCTGATCTCGCAATATCGCCTTGATCAGAACAACGGCGCACTCACCCTTATTGAACAGGTTCAGGCCGGTGATCAGGTCAATCCCATGGCCCTCACCCCGGACGGCAAAGTGCTGTTTGCAGCGTTGCGGGTCAAGCCTTTCCAGGTTCTGGGCTATCGGATCGACTCCAAAAGCGGGCACCTG
This sequence comes from Pseudomonas sp. Marseille-Q5117, assembly GCF_946901175.1. Classification (NCBI taxonomy): domain Bacteria; kingdom Pseudomonadati; phylum Pseudomonadota; class Gammaproteobacteria; order Pseudomonadales; family Pseudomonadaceae; genus Pseudomonas; species Pseudomonas sp. Marseille-Q5117. The sequence goes on from NZ_CAMPPP010000013.1 coordinate 192,232, forward strand.
ACAAAGTTTACCCAAGCGCCCCTGGCAGAGAGCATGGCCTACCTGTCGACCGATCGAAAAGGTCGCTACCTGCTCGCCGCGTCCTACGGCGCCGATACCCTCAGCGTTCAAAAGATCGGCGAAGATCATCAACCTTCCGCCAACATCCTGCGCTACCCGACCGGCCTGCACGCGCATTCGATTCGCACCGAGCCGAGCAATCGCTTTGCGTACGCCGGCAACCTGGGCACCGACAAGGTGCTGCAATATCGCCTGGACGCCAAGACTGGCGAGCTCAGCCCGATCGGCAACGGCTCGGTCAGCGTCCCGGACAACACCGGCCCTCGGCACCTGGCGTTCTCGCCGAACGGCAAATTCCTTTACGTGGTCGGTGAAATGAGCGGCACCGTGACTGCGTTTTCAATCGACGACGCCAGCGGCGCGTTAACGCAAATCGCTGTGGCCAACGGCATTCCCGAACGATTGAAGCTGGCCCAGGGCGAAGTCCGTGATGCGCGCAACAACGACTTGAAAGACGATCCGACCCCACGCATCTGGGCTGCCGACCTGCGCATGTCGCCGGATGGAAAACTGCTGCTGATGAGTGAGCGCACCAGCAGCAGCGTTTCGGCATTTACCGTGGATCCGGCAACCGGAGGACTGAAGTTCTTCGATAACTACTCAGTGCAGGAACAACAACCACGCAATATCGCCTTCTCCCCAGATGGCCACTGGCTGCTGGTGACGGGCGAGAAAAGCGCCAAGGTCGGTACGTACGCGGTGAGCAAGGATGGCGCGCTGAAGCGTGTCGGTGAAGCGGCCTCCGGCAAAGGCGCGTTATGGATCGAAGTACTGCAAACGCCTGATGCATGAATATCTGCGGAGCAGCGACTGCTCCGCCGTTCTGCAACTAATCCCCCGCCGCTTCGGTCATTAGGTTTGCCGAGGTTGATACATTTACGCAGACCTCACTTTCAAGAGACTGCCCCCCGTGATCAGCCATCTCGATCGCCGCAACAACCGCTCGCTGGACAGTCTGAATTTCTTCCTCGCCGATGTCCGCGACGGCCTCGGGCCGTACCTCGCCATCTACTTGCTCGCCGTACACCACTGGGACCCGGCCAGCATCGGTGTGGTCATGACCCTCGCTGGTATTGCAGCACTGGTCACGCAGACGCCCGCTGGTGCGCTGGTTGACAGCAGCCGGGCGAAACGGGCGCTGGTCATCATCGCCGCGCTGTTGGTCACGGTGAGTTGTCTGCTCCTGCCGTTCATTTCGTCATTCAGTCTGGTGGCATTGACTCAAGCCTTGAGCGCGGCGGCAGCGTCAATTTTCGCCCCGGCGATTTCCGCGATCACCCTGGGCATCACCGGCCCACGAGCATTCACCCGGCGTACCGGTCGCAACGAGACGTTCAACCATGCCGGCAACGCGTGCGCGGCGTTATTGGCCGGTTTGTTTGCCTATCTGTTTGGTCCGGTGGCGGTGTTTTATCTGATGGCGGTCATGGCGCTGGCCAGCGTGATTGCCGTGCTGTTCGTCTCGGCAGAAGCGATTGATCACGACGTCGCGCGCGGTTTGCAGCCTGGCGATCAAAGCCATCAGCCGTCCGGATTCAAGGTACTGCTGAGCAATCGCCCGTTACTGATGTTTGCCCTGTGCTGCGCGCTGTTTCACTTGGCCAACGCGGCGATGCTGCCGCTGGTGAGCCAGAAACTCGCCCAAGCCAACTTGCACATGGCCACGCCGCTGACCTCGGCCTGCATCGTCGCCGCGCAACTGGTGATGGTGCCGATGGCGCTGCTGGCCGGCGCGAAAGCGGATGTCTGGGGGCGCAAACCGTTATTGCTGGCGGGTTTTCTGATCCTGCCGCTGCGTGGCTTGCTCTACACCTTCTCGGATGATCCGTACTGGCTGGTCGCCGTGCAGCTCCTCGACGGCGTCGGCGCTGGGCTGTTCGGCGCGCTGTTCCCGGTGATGGTCAAGGATCTGACCCTCGGCTCCGGGCATTTCAATGTCAGCCTCGGCGCGCTGACCACAGCGTTTGGTCTGGGCGCGGCGCTGAGCAATGGGCTGGCCGGATTTGTCGTCGAGGCCGCCGGTTACAGCGCAGCGTTCCTGACTCTTGCCGGAGTTGCGGCGGCGGCGTTTCTGCTGCTGTTGATCGGTGTTCCGGAAACGCTGCAGCGGACTGACAAGTTCGAGTCCGCTGCACTGCTGAGCCAAAACTGAGCGGTTTGTATCAGCATGTAGCTTTTGCCGACACTGATACACACGCATGCGAAGTTCAGCCTTGCGCACACAGAACTGACAAATTTAGCGCGCTAAATACCCCTGTCGCTTCCATTCCTACCTTAACCAATCGACAGGACATCACCATGAACAAAGTCTTCGCTACCCTCGCCCTTACCGCCGCCATGTTTGGTGCCAGCGCCGCGTTCGCCGCACCGGTCAAACCTACCGTGGTGCTGGTGCACGGTGCCTTTGCCGATTCGAGCAGCTGGAACGGCGTGGTCAAGATTCTCGAGAAGGATGGCTATCCGGTGATCGCTGCGGCCAACCCGCTGCGCTCGGTCAAGAGTGATGCGCAATCGGTGGCGGATGTGCTGGCCAGCGTGAAAACTCCGGTGGTGTTGGTCGGCCACTCTTACGGTGGCCCGGTGATCAGCGAAGCCGCTTACGGCAATGCCAATGTCAAAGCGCTGGTGTACGTCGCCGCGTTCGCCCCGGAAAAGGGTGAAACCGCAGCCGAATTATCCGGCCGTTTCCCCGGCAGCACCCTCGGCCCGACCCTGTCGGCCCCGGTTGAGCTGGCCGATGGTGGCAAGGATTTGTACATTCAGCAGGACAAATTCCATGAGCAGTTCGCAGCCGATGTTTCCCCGGCAGATGCGAAGTTGATGGCCGCGACCCAGCGCCCGGTGACCGTCGCCGCGCTCAACGAAGCCGCCACCGAGCCTGCATGGAAAACCGTGCCGTCGTACTTCGTCTACGGTGACCAGGACAAGAACATCCCGGCGCAAGCCCTGGCGTTCATGGCCGAGCGCGCGCACTCCAAGCAGACCGTCGTGGTCAAAGGCGCTTCGCACGTGGTGATGGTGTCCAATCCGAAAGCCGTCGCCAGCCTGATCGAAACCGCTGCGGCCGCGAAGTGATCCAGCGCTGAGTTGAACCTTCAAGCCCTAGCCGTGAACCCTGTTCACGGCTTTCAGCGCTGGGTGGTGTTGCAGCCGCTCGCTGAGAAAGTCCACGAACGTGCGCACCTTCGCCGGTACGCGCGGATGTTTCAGATAGACCAGTTGCACCGGTAACGCCGGCGGCTCAAAGGCCTGCAACACCAATTCCAGTTCACCGGCCGCAACCTGGCTGGCGACTTGATAAGACAGCACCCGGGTAATGCCCCAACCGGTACTCGCAATGTTGATCGCCGCCTGATTCGCGGTGACCACCAGACGCGGCTCGAAGCGAAAACTCAACGGCCCGTCGGCATGGGCGAATTGCCAATCGCTGAGCAAATGACTGGCGGACGACATGACGATATTGGCGCGGCTCAACTCGTTCGGATGTTGCGGTCGGCCATAGCGGGCGAAGTAATCGGGGGTGCCGCAGATCACCTGACGGACCTCGCCGACCTTGATCGCATGCTGATTGTTCTCGTGCAAATGGCCGATGCGCACGGCGACATCGATACCCTCTTCCGCCATGTTCACCACGCGATCGACCAGCAACGCCTTCAGATGCACTGAAGGAAACGCATCGACGTATTGCGCCAGCAACGGCGCGATGAACAGCTCGCCAAACAACACCGACGCGGTCACGCTCAAGTGCCCGCACGGCACCCGATAACTGCCGGCGGCCGCCTCTTCGGCTTCGTCGACGTCGCACAGAATTCTTCGGCAATCATCCAGGTAACGATGCCCGGCTTCGGTCAGGTGCAGGCTGCGCGTGGTGCGCGACAACAGGCGCGTGCCGATGCGTTGTTCCAGCGCAGCGATGGCGCGGGTGACGCTGGGGGGCGAGGTGTTCAAACGCCGGGCCGCCGCCGCAAAGCCACCCTCCTCGGCCACGGCCAGGAACATGCGCATCTCCTGAAAACGATCCATAGACGGGAACCTGTAAAAAACCTCGAAAACACAGTGAAATCATGTGGGAGCGAGCCTGCTCGCGAAGGCATTCTGTCAGGCAACATCATCGTTGAATGACACACCGCTTTCGCGAGCAGGCTCGCTCCCACAGGGGTTGGTGTACACAGTTAAATTTGGGCAATGCTTCAACTCCCGCCAGTACGCCCG